>NZ_LJJB01000007.1:1448183-1801822 GCF_001420695.1 Brevibacillus choshinensis
AGAGACGTTGCTCGCTTCATTGGTCCTCGCATCTCAAAACGGAAGCGCTCTACCCTTATGATATCCGAACAGTAGACGAGGCACAAAGGAGAATTGAGGAATATATCCATTTTTACAACTCTACGAGGCCACAAAGAAAATTAAACAAGCTGACGCCGATTGAGTACCGGCGCCAGCTTGCTGCTTAGCTCTTTTTTTAGTGTCCACTAAATGGGGTCTTGACCAGGCGGTTCGTTGGCTTTTTTTATTCTTACCCGAAAGTGAGGGCATCACTATGAAACCAAAAGTGATCATTTACAAGAAAGTGGAGTCAACCATACTTGAGTATGTGAAAGAAGCTTGTGACGTCTTTTATTTTGAACATCTCGACGCAGATAATATGGCATCCTTCTACGAAGCATTGAAAGACGCAAAAGGACTGTTTGGTACGGGCTTAAAAGTCGATGCAGCCTTGCTCGAAAAAGCCCCGAACCTGAAAATTGTGAGCAATGTCTCGGTTGGTTACGATAATCTGGATGTTCCAGCACTAACCCATAGAGGAGTGATGGCAACGAATACGCCAGATGTGCTCAATGAGACTGTCGCAGATACAATGATTGGGCTCATGCTTGCAACGGCGCGCCGGATTCCGGAGCTGGATCACATGGTAAAGGCGGGGAAATGGACTGCACACATGACCCCTGCGCAATTCGGAGTAGATGTGCATCACAAGACGCTAGGGATCATTGGAATGGGGCGGATTGGTGCTGCCATCGCAAAGCGAGCTCATTTTGGGTTTGGTATGAACATCCTGTACCACAATCGATCCCGCAATGTAGAGGTAGAGAACACCTATCATGCCACGTATTGCAGCTTGGATGAGCTTTGTCAGGAGGCGGACTTCATTTGCCTGATGGTTCCGTTAAGTCCACAGACGACCAAGCTGATCGGAGAACGAGAATTCCGTTTGATGAAAAAGACGGCTATTTTTGTGAATGGATCTCGCGGCACAACGGTAGATGAAGAAGCGCTGGTTTTGGCCTTGCAAGAAGGTGAGATATTAGCAGCGGGGCTCGATGTCTTTGTTCAAGAACCGGTAGACCCGCAACATCCACTCTTGTCCATGCCGAATGTGGTTACCTTGCCCCATATCGGATCAGCCACATTGGAGACAAGACAGGCGATGGCTCGATTTGCCGCAGAGAATTTTGTAACAGGAATCCAGGGCAATCGTCCTCCTGCGCTGGTGAATCCGGAAGTGATTTAAGGTAACAGAAGAGAACCGGTAAAAAAGACAACGGCTTCGAGAGGGAGTAAATACCTTTCGTGCCGCTGTCTTTTTGTTATTCCTATGATTTAAATGTTTTTCAGTAGCAATGAAGAGTGGCTCGAAAAAAGCCCTTATCCATTACACTTTAAAGACATGAATGGTGTTGCGAAGCTCCTGCGCCATCTGATTCAAGCGCTGGGCGGATTCAGAGATCGATTGCAAGGAGGAGAATTGCTCTTCCGATGCGGCAGCGACTTCGGTAATTTGGTCAGCAGACGTTTGGGAGATCGAAGCCAATTGTGTCACCGTTGCGGAAACTTGTTGGGAACTGGCTGACATTTGCTCAGAAACAGCGGAAACATCTTCGACCTGTTCGGCAACTTGCTGCGTCGAGTTTAGGATATGCTGGAATGCATTTCCTGCATTTTTCGCTACTTGGATACCTGTTTCCACTTCCTTCGTGCCTTGCCTCATGTTTTGGACGGCTTTTCCCATTTCCTGTTGAATGTTCTCGATCAGCAGGGTGATTTGGGCTGTCGATTTGGATGACTGTTCAGCAAGCTTGCGAACTTCGTCGGCTACAACAGCGAACCCTTTTCCGTGCTCGCCTGCGCGTGCCGCTTCGATTGCCGCATTCAATGCTAACAGATTCGTTTGGGAAGCAATTTCAGTGATTACATCGACGATATTACCGATCTCTTTTGATCGATCCTCGAGTGATCGAAGGGCTGATGCAGATACTTGAACGGAGCGGCTGATTGAATCCATTTGGTCAATGACCATTTGCACCGAGTCTGTTCCTTTCTCTGCTTCCTTCGACATATCGAGAGAAGATTCAGCGACAGAAGAAGTAGATTCGGCAATACGCTGAATCCCGGTGGCCATTTCTGTCATTGCACGGGCATTCTCACTTGCAGAGAGGGAGGTAGCATCTGTACCTGCCTTTAAATCCTGGATCGTTTCCGTCACCTGCTGTAAGGTAACCGTGTTCTGAGCTGCACCTTCTGCTAACTCATGTGCAGAGGTCGCAGCGTGCTCGGCGTGCTTTTGGACATTCTCGATAATGGTGCGCCAGTGTGCAATCAAGCCATTCACTTTATCTGCGAGTTGACCGAGTTCATCTTTCTGCTTCACTTGAATCGAGACGTCCAGGTGTCCCTCATTCATTTTTCCAATCACGTGAACCAGATCTTTGAGCGGTGACAAGAATTTACGCAGGAAGCCGTATTGTACGATAAATACGATCAAAAATGATGCAAGGAAGCCGATTCCCAACCATTGAAATAGTTCTTCCTTGCCTCGATCCACGATACTTGCATTCGTATCAACACCAAAAATACCGATGACATTTCCACTTTCATCGATCAACGGCTGCAAGATGGTGACCCACGTACCATACACGTCGGTGTAGATCCCCGTATTAACCGCCTCTTTGCTCTGCATCAACTTCTCGAAAGCAACAACCCATTGTGGCGCTTGCTCAAAATAGTCGCCTGCCTTAAAGCCGGCTTCGTACACATGGGTTGGCAAAGCGATGGTAAGGTTGCTATTGCCGTTTTTCATTTCTGCTCCAAACACGTACGCTTGGGCGATGTTTGGATTCTCCTTGGACATTCGGTCAAGCTGGGCAGTTAGTCTGACTTGGACTGGGTCTTTTGGATCATGATGTGTAATTGCGCTCTTGATGTCTGCAATGTCGATTTCTCCTTTTGCGTAAGTGGCAAACCCCCGTGCTTGTTCATCCAGATTTTGCTGGAGGATTGTATCCTGAACAACGAAGCTGGCGACCCCCAACATCAAGCCCATCAAGAGAATGGTCAAGCAGGAGAGCACCAAATTCTTACCGAAAAATGAGACCTGCATCTTCTGGCGTGGCATTTTTTTCAACTCCTTGATAAATTATGGTGGGAAAAATGCTCCATTTATTAAATTGCAAGAATTGTGCCATTCTTTCTGGGGTTTTTTTGTCGATATACGTTAATATTTGTCAAATAATGAACGATAATAGTAGAGAGCACCAAATTTTCTTGCATCAAGTACAGTAAGAAGGAGTGTTTCCAATCAAAGGGAAGAAAAAGGTAGCCATTATTGCAGGATCCAGCAAAACTGCTGCGGCGATTACAAACCAATTGGTCGTACTGTTTGGCGCATTTATAGAATTTTATGGTTTTTCGCAGAAATCTTGGAACAATGATAGTAATTACGATATGGTTCTCATCAGTACACAAACGATCTTTACACGCGAACTCGCACCAAAAATTAAACCTGGCACGGTTATTCTGATTATTCGTCGAACATTGCTCCGAACCAGCTGGGAAAAAGTGATGTCGATTCCTGTAGGAACGAAGCTTCTCATGGTCAACGATGAGAAAGATTCGGCCGAAGAAACCATAGCACTGTTGCGGGAGCTGGGCGCGGGGCATATTGAGCTAGTTCCGTATTACCCCAAAATACAAAATTGTCCACCGTATACATCTGCAATAACACCAGGGGAAGGGCAGCTCGTGCCAGACATTGTCAACCGCGTGTTTGATATCGGAGAACGTGTGATCGACGTCAGCACACTCGTCGACATCTTGACACAATTTAATCTCTTACATAGTGACGCTAGAGATATTTTATCTGTTTATTCAGAATCCATCATTACCCGGAGCCAAGGTATTCAGATTACGATGCAAGGTTTGATTCATGCGAAGCTGCTGCTGCAGCAAACATTAGACATGGTGCAGGATGGCGTCATTGCCTATGATCTGAATGGGAAGATTACGTTCTTTAACACAGCTGCCCAAGCCTTATTTGAATGTACGGTTCAGGAGGCAAACCAACTGTCGGTGAGGAGCTTGTTTGAACGGGTCCGAATCGATTTGGGTGTCATGACGGAGGAGTTCAATGATTCTCTCTTTCAAATCAAAAAGCATAAAGTACTCGTGAGCAGGCAGGTGATCGAGGAAAATGGCCATATTACAGGTGGAGTCCTTACGTTAAAAGCAGCTCGTCACGTAGAAGAGCAGGAGCTAAAGCTGCGGTTACATTCAAAAGGATATCAAGCCAAATTCTCTTTTGCCGATCTTGTTACGACCTCGATCCGAATGAAGAGAGTAGTGGAGCAAGCAGAGAAAATGGCCAGTAGTGATCTAGCGGTGCTCATACTAGGGGAGAGCGGAACTGGCAAGGAATTGTTTGCTCATGCGATTCACCAGGCTTCTACTCGTTCCTCTTTTCCGTTCGTTGCGGTCAACTGTAGCTCATTGCCGGATAATTTGCTTGAGAGTGAGTTGTTTGGCTATGAAGAGGGAGCTTTTACAGGTGCGCGAAAAGGGGGCAAGCCCGGACTGTTCGAGCAGGCTCACAAAGGGACGATCTTTTTGGATGAAATTGGTGACATTTCACCGAATCTGCAAAGTCGATTACTGCGTGTGCTGCAGCAGAAGGAAGTTTTAAAAGTGGGAGGTACCCGCTTGCTTCCCGTTGATGTTCGGGTGATTGCGGCAACCAACCGTGATTTGACGCGGATGGTCAATGAAGGAGCTTTTCGAGCCGATTTGTATTATCGGTTAAAAGTGCTGCAATTACTGATTCCGCCACTTCGAGAGCGAAAAGAGGATATTCCGCTGCTTTCTGCTCATTTTTTGCGAAAACGAGGGGCGGACGAAAAGCTTTTAGAGACGTTGCTCGCTTCATTGGTCAAACATGATTGGCATGGTAATGTGCGTGAACTGGAAAATGCCATGGAATATGTTGCCTTTATGAATGATCACAACCTGTCCGCGAAAGATATTCCTGGTTTAGAAGTGGGACCTGGAGTGGAGAAGGTGGTTGTCCAATCAAATGAAATACCCCCTCAATTGTATCGGGCAGCCCCCAATAACGAGCGATTCTTACTGAACTTGATCTATTTAGCCAAGACAAGTGGAAAGAATGCCGGCAGACGATCCCTCGTTGAGCAGGCACGTCAGAACGGCATAGTTATTCATGAAACGGAAGTAAGAAAAATCGTCGAAAAACTGCGTACGGAGGGGTGGATCGAAGTGAGTACGGGGCGTGGAGGCATTACATTGACGGAGAGTGGATATCACCTTTGCTGCGGTAATACTGAAATGGGGGAATTGGGAGAAACGGGAGGAATGGGAGGATAATCACCCATTCCTCCCGTTTTCTGCGCATTTGGAATAATTGAAATTATGCCAAAACAAGTTGGCACGGGACTTGCTAAGTTAGAGGGTGGCGGCTTACATCGAATAGGTATAAGGGATTAGGTCAAAAGGTATGGATGGAAGAAGGGTGTGATCATCATGAAAGAAACGCTTGTTCGATTGACTAGCAGCCTGATCCAAATGGAAAGCACGACTCCTGAGCGAATCAACTACTCTGTTGAATTCTGTGCGGATTGGTTACAGCGCCATGGAGTTCCGATCCGCCTGTGGGAGAATCAAGGACTCAAAATGCTCACAGCAACGATCGGTCCTACTAACACCGGCAGCACACTCGTCTTGAATGGTCATCTCGATGTTGTACCAGGTCATCCCGAGAATTTTATCCCCCGAGTGGAAGCAGGCAGATTGCACGGCAGAGGCAGCTATGACATGCTCGGTGCGGTAGCGGCAATGATGGCTCTCACAGCAGATCTTGTTCAGCAACCGCCAAAATGTCGAATAATTCTGCAACTTGTTCCGGACGAGGAAAAAGGCGGGGAATTGGGGAGTGCTTATCTGGTCGAGCAGGGGAGCATAGGCGATTTTGTCATTTGTGGTGAGCCGACCAATCTGGATATTGCTGTCCAGGCAAAAGGTGTCCTGCAGGTCAAAGTCGAGTTTTCAGGCGTTGCCGCACATGGAAGCCGTCCCTGGCTTGGTAAGAATGCGATTGTAGCTGCGATGCAAAAGTACAATCAGTTAGCGACTCTTGATTTCATGCAAGAAAGTAGTCGGTTTTTCCCGGTACCCTCTTTTAATCTGGCAAAGATTGAAGGCGGTGTTGCATTGAATCAGGTACCGGATCGCTGTGCTCTCTACTTGGATATTCGCTATCTGCCCACGCAGAATCCCGCTGATATTCTTGATTCCATTCGTCTTGCCGTTCCAGAAGCACAGGTAGAAATGCTTCGACACGGTTCACCTGTCACTACTGATGAATTCGATCCTTTTGTGCAGTCGCTCCATCAATCAACCGCACACATCTTTGGCAAAGAAAGCGTATTGTTTGGTCAGGATGGCTCGGCAGATACCCGTTTTTTTGCTCAGTATGGCATTCCTGCCGTCGAGTTTGGTCCGATTGGTGCCAATCATCACGGTCCCGACGAATATGTAGAGATCGAGTCACTTGTCATCTATCAAAAAATTTTGAAACATTTCATTAATCAGTTGGAAGGAAAGGTGAACAGACATGAAATTAAAAAATAAAGTAGCCATCGTAACGGGAGCAGGTTCGGGGAATGGGCGCGCAATCGCACTTCGACTTTTTGAAGAAGGGGCCATCGTGGTTGTCGCCGATATGAATGAAGCAGGAGCAAACGAGACGATTTCCCAAGCTCCAGAAGGCAGCAAAGCCATGGTCGTAAAAGTGGATGTGACCCAAAAGGATCAGGTAGACAGCATGGTCGCACAAACCATTCAAGAGTTCGGTAAAGTGGACATCCTCGTGAACAATGCGGGAATTGTTGCATTTACGCCGTTTCTTGAGCTGGATGAGAAAGAATGGGACAAAGTGCATGATGTGAATCTGAAAGCGCCGTTCTTTTGCTCGCAAGCGGTAGCAAAAGAAATGATCAAGGCAGGCAATGGTGGACGTATCATCAATATTACTTCTGTAGAAGCACACCGCGTCGTTTCCAGCAGCGGACACTGCCAACCTCATTACAACTCGTCAAAAGGCGGTTTGCATATGCTGACGAAAGCGATTGCGCTGGAGCTTTCCTCTCATGGCATTACGTGCAATGCGGTCGCTCCAGGTGTCGTTCAAACCCCGTTCACGGAAAAAGGTTTGGAAATTCCAGAAGTGAAAGAGTGGGTCTTGGAGCGTCTGCCAGTAGGACGTATCGGACAACCTCAGGATGTTGCGAATGCTGTTCTGTTTCTTGCACAGGATGAAGCCTCTTACGTAACGGGCAGCACGCTTGTCGTAGATGGCGGCTGGACGATTCACTAAACACTGTCGATTATACACGAAAAGGAGTGAGCACCTTGGGTAAGCTTGATCTCGCAGCATTAAAGGATCAATACCAGAATGGAACAATCGACATGATTACGGTTGCCGGTGTAGATATGCAAGGAAAGCTGTTCGGAAAAAAAGTGCCGGTACGCTACTTCCTAGATGATGCCATCAGCGGAATTCATACATGTGCAATCAATTTTATCTGGGATGTCAGCCTGAAATATGCGGAGAACTATAAGTTCTGCAACTTTGATACAGGGCTTCATGATATCAAAGTCGTTCCGGACCTATCGACATTGCGCACCTACCCCTGGATTCCGAAAAATGCGGTTGTGCTTGGCGATATTTACAACAAGGACGGATCGGAAGTAACGATTGCCCCTCGGAATATCTTGAAAAAGCAATTAGCAAAGGCAGAAGCGTTGGGCTATCGCTCCTATGCCGCATCAGAAATCGAGTTTCATATTTTCAAAGAAACGATTGATTCTGCTCGCGAAAAGAACTTTTCGAATTTGCAGCCGCTCTTTTCCTATCCGGTAGACTATTCGATCTATCGTCTCAACGTGGATGATTGGTTCCTCGGCCAGCTTGCTCGATATCTGGAAGAGGCGGGAATCCCTGTGGAAGCACTAAAAGGAGAATGGGGTAACGGCCAGGTTGAGTTGAATGTGCAATACGCGGAAGCATTGGAAATGGCCGACCGGACAGCCATTTACAAAAATGGCATTAAAGAGATCGCGGCCCTGAACAACCTCATGGTGACGTTCATGGCGAAACATGATACGGATGCTTCTGGCAGCAGCGGACACACGCACATTAGCTTGTGGGATCTGGAAGGAAACAACATGTTTTATGATGCCAACCATCCGTATAAATTGTCTGACACTGGGCGCTACTTCCTCGGTGGCATGATGGCCCTTGCTCCTGAGTTCATGCTATTTTATGCGCCATTCATCAATTCGTACAAGCGTCTAGCAAATACGGGAGGGGCGCCGAATACGCAGACATGGGGCGAAGATAATCGCACGACGGCTTTCCGCGTAGATGGACATGGCAAATCATGCCGCATCGAAAACCGGGTTCCTGGCTCAGATGCCAATCATTATCTCGTACTGGCAGCTTGCTTGGCTTCTGGACTGTATGGCATCGAACACAAAATTGACATTGAAGCACCGACGAAAGGAGATGCTTCCAGTGCTCCTGGCGTCAAGCGCTTGCCTTCCAATTTGGCAGAAGCGATCCAAAAGCTTTCGCAAAGTAAAATCGCTCGCGAGCTTTTTGGGGATGATGTGGTCGAGCATTACCTGACAGCTGCCAATAATGAATTGAACGATTATTTCCTTGAGGTAACAGATTGGGAACGGAAAAAATATTTTGAGTTTATTTAACACAGCCGAATCGTTTTTTTGTACGCAATGAGAAGGAGGGGCAACAGACGATGAACCCGATTCAACATGACGACTGGAACTATGCCTGGATCAATGGGGAAAAAGTATTTCTGAAAGAATCGATGGATGTCATCAATCCAGCGAACGGAAAGCCGATGGGACGCGTTCCCCGTGGTGGCAAGGAATTAACCCAGCAGGCGATTGATGCAGCAGCAAAAGCATTCCCGGCTTGGTCAAAGCTACCAGCTGATCAGCGTTCATCATACCTTCTAGAGTGGGCGGAACGCATTCTGGCAGACAGGGAACGGCTAGCATGGCTGTTGTCTACGGAACAAGGGAAGCCGCTTGAGGAAGCAAGAGGCGAAATTTTTGGGACGACGGTCTACATTCGCTGGTATGCAGAAGAGGGTAAGCGTGCGTATGGTGAGATTATTCCAGCTTCTCGTCAAGGCCAACGCCTGATGGTGTTTAAAGAAGCAATCGGTGTAGTTGGATTAATTCCTCCCGCGAACTTCCCAGGCGCTATTGTAGCGAACAAAGTAGCACCTGCACTTGCAGCAGGCTGCACCTTTGTTCTGAAGCCGGCCGAACAGACACCGCTTATTGCCATCGCTTTGCTCGATCACCTGATGGCAACCGGTATTCCAGCAGGTGTAGCCAATGTTGTGACTGGCGTAGCGGAGGAAATAGGTACTACCTTGTCAGCCGATCCGCGCGTACGCAAAATAGGGTTCACCGGTTCGACGGAGGTAGGCAAAATCTTGATGCGCCAAGCGGCTGACAATGTAAAGCGTCTAACGCTAGAGCTGGGCGGAAATGCGCCTGTCGTCGTCTTTCCTGATGCCAATCTGGAAAAGGCTGTCGATGCCATTATGGGTAACAAATTTGAGAATTGCGGACAAGTTTGCAACGGGATCAACTTGATCTACGCCCACGAATCGATTCGTCTGCAGCTCGTTGAAAAGCTCGCAGAAAAGATTCGCAACCTCAAAGTAGGAATCGGCACGGAGGAAGGCACACAGATTGGCCCGATGATTGACCCAAGCTACCTGGATAAAGTCGAAACACTGGTGCGCGATGCAGTGGAAAAAGGAGCGAAGCTCGTTGTCGGTGGCAAACGCGTGACGGATGAGGGGCTGCAGGACGGGTATTTTTATGCCCCCACCCTTCTCGATGATGTGACCGCGGACATGGAATTGACAAAGCGTGAAATCTTTGGTCCGGTCGCACCCGTACTTACTTTTACTGATGAAGCTGAAGTCCTGGCGCGTTGCAACAATACACCTTATGGATTGGCTGCCTATGTGTTCACCAAAGATGCTGCGCGGATGTTCCGCATGATTGATGGACTCGAGGTAGGAAATCTGGCGATCAACGGGACCTCTCTTGCCAATCCTCAGTCGCCATTCGGTGGCGTAAAGGAAAGTGGGATCGGCAGAGTCGGCGGTCACCAAGGGCTTGAGGAATACATGGAACTGAAATATGTGGCGTTAACCATCGAGTAACGCTACACCGCTTCGGTGGTATCAGGCTTAGACTATTTTAAACAAAAAGAGGTGTTGCATATGTCAAATGCCACTGCAGAAGTGCAAACACCCGAGGGTGGCACGAACCTTGGCTACAAACAGGAGCTGAAACGAGCCCTTACGTTCAAGGATCTTGTCATCTACGGTCTGATCACGATGCTTCCGATCGCACCCATTCAGGTGTATGGGATGATTGCACATGAAACATCAGGGATGGTTCCGATCGTTTATTTGGTCGGGGTCATCGCTATGGTCTTTACCGCTCTCAGCTATAGCAAAATGAGTAATGAGTTTCCCATTGCAGGTTCTGTTTACTCGTATGTACAACGTGGTTTGAACCCTCATATCGGGTTTGTAACCGGATGGTTGATCGCAGTTGATTATTTGATGGCCCCAGCATTGCTGACGGCATTTTCGGCGATGTGGTTGAACAGCATTATTCCTGCAATACCTAGTCCTGTCATTGTCTTGGTGTTTCTTGCAATTAATACGTTTGTTACTGCTCGAGGAATTACGCTGACAGCAACGACGAACAAGATCTTTCTGTTTTTGGAGATTGCCATCCTTCTCGTATTTATGGGATTTGCTTTCAAATTTGTGTTTATTGACGGGCATGGGGCAGGAGGTTTCTCCTTGGCACCGTTGTTCCAAGCCGACAAGATTGACCTTGGCTTTATCGCGAGTGCAGCTTCTATCGCGGTTCTAGGTTTCCTAGGATTCGACGTCATTTCAACGCTGTCAGAAGAAGTGGAAAATCCTGGCAGAACTGTTGGGCGTGCTACCGTGTCAACTTTGGTACTGATCGGTTTGATTTTTATGGTGCAAACCTATCTAGCAGCACTAGCTCACCCGGATTACTCCAACCTTGACCCGGATATGGCTTACTTTGACATCGCGCGAGAGGTCGGTGGAGAGTTTCTGTACTACGCGCTGATCTTGATTGCCGTCGCAGCAGTGGGGATTGCGAACGCTTTGGCCATTCAATCCGCCATTTCGCGTATTATTTACTCGATGAGCCGCGACAAGCTGCTGCCCATGTCGGGATTTTTGGGCAAAATTCACCCGAAATATAAAACACCATTTAATGCGACCATTTTCGTCGGGACGGCTTCCTTCTTCATTGCCATGTTTATGCCGATCGAAACGATCATTCAACTGGTCAACTTCGGTGCATTGACATCCTTCATGGTGCTGAATCTTTCCGTTTTTGCGTACTTCTTTGTGAAAAAGCGGAAAAGAGATATGAAAGGCTTCTTCAACTATTGCCTGCTCCCATGGCTCGGCTTCCTCGTCATCGGATTCGTTTGGTGGGGCTTTGACTGGAAAACGTTTGCGGTTGGGACAAGCTGGATGGTCGTTGGTGTGATTCTGCTCGCATTTAAAACAAAAGGATTCAAAGAACTGCCGCCAACGATGAGAGATTTGTAAGTACGAAACTTGGTGACAGCACAGAACGAATAAAAAAAGACAACGACTGCGAGGCGCGTGTTCCATGCCTTGCATGCCGTTGTCTTTTTTCGCCTAGGCTTCAAATGACTGTACTTGTCGTGTACTTCGGTAGCGAATAACCATGACGATCGCACCGAGCAGTACCAGAAATAGTAAAAAGAAAACGTTTTGGAATGCCGCTTGCACCGGAAGTCCCTTTTCCCAGCTTAACAGTAATCCGCATAAAGCCACTGAAAAGGAGCCTCCTAAAAATTGAGACAGCTGCAAGAGTCCCATTCCAGCCCCAACCATTTCCTTTGGCAGGATTTGCGAAACCTCGTTGGAGAGGGTCGAGGTCACTGTGGAGAGAGAAGGCGCAAACAACACGTATGAAAAGAGGATAACCAGTGGCGAGTGTGGCAGAAAAACTGCTGTTATCAGAATGGAAATGATCAAGACGAAATGTGCGCCCAGCAAAAATCGAAAATTTCCGTGCTTGTCAATCAGCCGTCCAATAAACGGGATGACGAGACTGGACAATATCGCTCCAGGAAAAATCGTCAATCCGATGGTAGCAGCACTTTGATGGAAAACCTCTGAGAGCACCAGTGGCATGAGAAACAGATTGGACATATTCAAGATAAAGGCACAAAAGCCGATCATCACAAGCTTTCGATAGCCGGCATGGGAGAGTAGAGCAGGGTAAATAAAGGGCTTTTCTTTATGACGCAGATGACGGACATTCGCGACGATGGCTGCGATCCCGATCAGAAGATAGAGGAAAGATAGCTGAGTCAGGGCAAGCAACAGGCTCGCAGTTGCGATGACGGTCAAAATGGCTCCGACGAAATCAAATTGCAGCTTTTGAGAAGTCTCCCTGGGCAATAGCCGCCACAAAACAGGAATCAGCACGAAGACCAAGCAAATAATTAAAAACAGTCCATGGAAACCCATCACTTGTGTGAGAGCTCCTCCGATGACAGGGCCAAGTCCGAATGCCAATATACTACCGGAAGCCAGTACGGTGATCGCTCTACCTCGTCGCTCCACGGGTATATAACGGCTGGCGAGGATCATCCCAAGTCCGGGAACAGCCCCAGCACCACATGCTTGTAGAAGGCGTGCTAGCAAAATGAGGGAAAAGCTGTCAGCCATATACCCGATAATAGAGGAAACGCCAAGTATGCTAAGTCCGATCGTAAGCAGATTTCGTATCGGGAGACTGTCAGAAAGCCGGCTGAATATAATCGTAGAAAGAGCAAATACGATGGAGTAGCCGGAAACGATCCAGGATCCGAGCCCCGCATCGATTTGCAAAGTCGTAATGATACTGGGCAAGGAAACGTTGAACATCGTCGTATTCATCAGAACGAGGAAAGATCCGATGGCCCAGATGGGGATGGTGATTCTATCGTTCATATAACCCCTCCTTCTCCCGCATTCTAACCTTGAACCTTGGACGGAAAAACTATATATTTTACTATCATCTAATAGAATGGGACCTAACATGGATTGGAAAGGAGTGTTGCTGTCGTGATGAATGGAATTAGGGCCAGCGTACTTGATCTCTCTCCCATCTATCAGGATGTCGATCCCCATGCGGCCTTGCAACAATCCGTACTACTCGCACAAACTGCTGAATCACTCGGTTACACACGCTACTGGGTCTCTGAGCATCATGACATGCCACAATTTGCCTCGTCAACTCCCGAAGTGCTTCTGGCGCACATTGGTGCAAAGACAAGTCATATTCGGATCGGCTCTGGAGCGGTGTTGCTGCCAAATTACCGTCCGTATAAGGTGGGGGAAGCCTTTGCCCTGCTCGCCACGTTGTACCCGGGAAGGATAGATCTGGGGATTGGACGAGCACCGGGTGGATCCGCTCATGCTTCACTTGCCATTAGCGGCAATTTTCTTGCGCAAGTAGGGATGATGAGGGAATTAGTAGGGGACTTGTCCGCTATTTTATGGAATGAGTATACAGTGGAAGGACAGCAGGTGATCGCACGTCCAATCCCACCTGTTCCAGCGCAATTATGGATGCTCGGCACCAACCGGAAAAGTGCCGAGCTTGCTGCTCAAAATGGGACAGGCTATGTGTTTGGGCATTTTATGAGTGATCAGCCCGGTGATGAAGCTATATTGTATTATCGGGAACAGTTTCGTGCTTCACGACATCACGAGAAGCCGCAAGTCATCATAGCTGTGAGCGTGTATTGCGCTGCATCGCGGGAAGAGGCTTCCAAGCTGATAAGCGAAAGAGAAGCAGGGAGTCGTTCCAGGAAAATGATGATCGGCACTCCTGAACAATTAACGCCAGTACTACAAGAGCTCGTCACAAAATTTCATGCGGATGAACTCATGATCATAACTGACATACCCGATTACCAAAAGCGTCTGGATTCCTATATACGGTTAGCGAAGGCTGTATTTTCACTGGAAGCATCTATGTAAAATAGAACATCTTTCCCCAAAAAATATGGTTGAATATCTCATGGACTTTTACGGAACTCTCGTGTACGATAGCGTAGCGATGAATTGAATGTAACGGGCGAAAGAAGGCTAGACCATGATTCGATCATACTTGCTGTTGCTTTTTTGTGTCACACTGTGGGGAAGTAATTTTGTATTCGGAAGCATGCTGGTTAAAGAATTTCCTCCCTTGTTTTTGGCAGATGTTCGATTGATGTTTACCTCCCTGTTTTTGCTCAGTTACGCGTGGATCACAAAGAAATTTGTGAAAATCAAGCCGAGAGAATGGGGTTTGCTGATTCTGCTTGGTCTCATTGGAACGTTGGCCAACCAGACTGCTTATTTCAACGGCTTGCTCACCACGGATGCCACAACAGCTTCTCTGATCCTGTCCATGTCGCCAATCGTTACAGCCATTTTAGCTTCCTTTTTTCTCAAGGAGCAATTTACACGGCGCATGAAGATTGGTTCCGCAGTAGCGCTATTGGGAACATTTTGTGTAGTCGGGATTGGTGCAGGATTAACAATTTCCAAAGGTGTCATGCTAATTGTAATTGCGATGATCACTTTCTCCTCTTCGATGATCATCATCCGCAAGCTGACAGAGACGATGCATCCGTTTATCTCGACGGTGTACTCGACTACGGTAGGTACGTTGTTCCTTACTCCAGCGGCCTTTTTGACCATCGATCCAGCCTCGCATATCAGTCATGAGGTGTGGGCGTGGGCTATGCTCATTTTAACCGCGATTTTCATGCAGGGCGTTTGCGGATTGGTTTGGAATCAACAGCTGAAGGTAGTGGGTACAGGGAAAGCAGCGATCTTTCTCAATTTGCAGCCGTTTGTCGCGATGCTGGTCGGATTTTTGCTGCTTGGCTCTCAGGTGACAGCTATTCAGGTGGGCGGATCTTTATTGATCGTGACGGGTGTCGTCGTGGCAACCGTGCGCTCCCAGAAATCGACGAGGAAAAAGCAAACACAGCTGGTAGGGGATCGAACAAAATCCATGTAAACCTTATAAGCGTAAGCTGGCAGGGATCAATGCTGGCTTGCGCTTTTTTTGTGAGTGCATGTAGAATTGTCGCAAAATAAAGACAATATGCATCGTGTGGGAAGGATAACCCTCTCTTTCGTGGAACTGGTTGAAAGGGAGGACAAACGACGAGAGGGTGATGATACATGATTTTAGACTATTTACAAGTACAGTCTGCCTATCAAATGAAAGTGGTGCCGACACAAAAGGAATGGACATTTCTCAGTAAAATTTCGGGCCATGCTCAGTTGTGGCGCTGGGATGAAAGTCAGTCTCGCCCAGAACAGGTCACCTTTTTGCCCGATCGCATCGTAGACTACGCCCATTCTCCCTGCGGAACCAAAACAGTCGTCGGTAGCGACTGCCGAGGAGACGAACGACAGCAGCTCTATTTGCTCACAGAACAAGGAAAAGTCATCAACACGTTGACCGATTCTCCCACGCATTTTCACTACCTCGGGGGTTGGTCTCCATGCGGTGAAAAGATTGTCTGGTCCAGTAACCGACGTCACCCGCGCTGCTTCGATTTGTTTGTTCAACAGGTCGAGACAGGGGAGTACGAGGAAGTGTTTCAGTATGAGGGCCGATGCGTTCCCGTGGCGTGGCTCCCAGATGGAAATGCACTCATTTTCAGCGTGCAAGAAACCAACATTGACAATGCCCTTTATCTTTTAGATCTAAAAACTAGATCGGCAAGCAGGCTGTCGATCTGCAATCGGCATGCTCGGTATCTTTCGTTGAAATTGACGAAGGACGGAAAGGGAGGCTATCTCGTTACAGATCGCGACGAGGATACGATGTCCCTATGCCGGTTTACCTTTGATAGTCCGGAGCTTGAGAGATTGGTTCAGGTTCCTAGCTGGGATATCGAGGATGTGGTGCTTTCGCTTGACGAACGGCGAATCGCATTCACAACTAACGAGGGTGGTATTTCTACACTAACTTTCTTTTCCGTGGAAGATCATTCATTGGTGAAGGCAGTGAATGTACCGTTTGGGGTCATCCAATCCGTGGCTTGGCTTTCAGAGGAGAAGTTGACCTTCACTTTGAAAAGCCCAACAATGCCCGGAGATATATGGACGTATTCGATACCGACTCAGACATGCGAGCAGATTACGTACATAGGAAAATCAGAGGCGATCGAAGACAGTCTGATTTCTCCTGAGTTAAAATCCTTCCGATCCTTCGATGGTTTGGAAGTGCCTTATTTTTATTACGCAAAAGGACAAGCCCTCAATAGACCTGTTGTAGTCTATGTCCATGGGGGACCCGAAAGCCAGATTCGGGCTGAGTACCATCCGGTCTTTCAATACTTAGCGAATCAGGGCTTCATCGTGGTTGCCCCCAACGTCCGAGGCAGTATGGGATACGGTCGTACCTATGTGCAGCTCGACGACAAGCGAAAACGAATGGACTCCGTTGCAGATCTTGCTTGGTTGGCAAAGTCACTGTCTGATCAGGAGGAAGTAAATCCGAATGCAATTGGCATTATGGGGCGCAGCTATGGAGGCTTTATGGTCTTGGCAGCGCTCACCCATTTTCCGGACCTATGGGCAGCAGGAGTCGATATTGTAGGGATCTCTCACTTCCGGACTTTCTTGGAAAATACGGGAGAGTGGAGACGAAGCCTGCGAGAAGCAGAATACGGCTCACTTGCGGAAGACAGTGATTTCTTTGAAGAGATCGCCCCTCTGAATCATTCGAATAAGATCAAAGCGCCACTGCTCGTCTTTCATGGTCGCAATGATACCCGTGTTCCCGTTAGTGAGGCGGAACAGCTGGTGTCCGATATGAAAGCGAGAGGACAAGAGGTTGATCTGCATATTTTTGAGGATGAGGGTCATATGACGGAAAAGCTGGAAAATCACATCACGATGAATCACAAGATCACGGAGTTTTTTCTGCATCAGCTGACAAATTCCAAATCTGACGAGGAGTGAAGGAAAATGGTACAGAACAAACGAGGCATTACCGCTGAAGATTTTTATCGGATTCGTTATGCGAGTGACCCGCAGCTATCTCCAGATGGGACAGCAGTCGCTTATGTGCAGTCGATGGTAGACGTAGATCGTGCTTATCGGACACACTTGTTTGTTCAGTCTTTGGCAGAGAAGAGCGTCATCGCTTTGACCGAAGGAGCCGTCCGTGATTCTTCCCCACGCTGGTCTCCCGATGGCACGCAAATCTGCTTCATCTCCAAGCGCTCCGGCAAATCACAGATTTGGCTGATAGACGTCAAAGGTGGCGAACCGACGCAGGTAACGCGATGCAAAACAGGCGCTGCAAACCCGGTATGGTCGCCTGATGGCAAACGGATTGCCTTCTCTTCCATGATGACACCGGAAGATTCGTTTGCGGATCTGGAAACGGATGAGAAAAAAGAGGCACCAAAGAAAGCCATCGTGGTCAACCGTATGAAATACAAGTCGGATGACCTCGGCTTTGTGTACGACACCTCCAAACAAATTGCCGTGGTAGACGTAGAAACGGGCGAGATCACACCTGTCACACATAGTGACTACCATCACACGGTAGGAACGTGGTCGCCTGATGGCCATTGGCTCGCGATTACAGCCAATCAGGTAGAGAATACTGACCTTCAACACAGTGTCGACGTGTACCTCGTTCCTGTAAATGGGGGGGAATGGATAAAGCTGACCCGTAGTATGGGTACGTTCTTTTTTCCGACTTGGTCAGCAGATGGGAAAAAGCTGGCGTATATCGGCAGTGAGTCTCCTACACATCTGATCGCGACGCAGAAAAACGTCTGGGTATCAGATTTGGAAACGGGCACTCAGACTTGCCTCACCGCTGACTGGGACGTTCAGGTAGGGGATTCTACAATCGGAGACGTACGCTCTCCGGGTCATCCGAATCCAGGAGGCGTCTGGACAGAAGACGGATCCGGGATGTATTTCATTGCGAGCGAGCGTGGAAACTCCAGCTTATATCATGCGACACTCGATGGTACGATTACCAAAGTCATCGGGGGCGAGCGCAATATCTATGGCTTCACACTTCATGAGCAGAGCCGTACAGCAGTGATAGCTGTGAGCGATCCGATTACTCCAGGTGACTTAATTGAAGTGAATCTCGAGACGGGTGAAGAAGTACGCCTGACGGATGTAAACCACGAGCTGCTGGCTGAGCTAGACTTACCTGAGCCGATTGAACTGGAATACGAAGGGCAGGATGGATGGAAGCTGCATGGATGGCTGCTAAAGCCGGTCGGGTTTCAGGAGGGTGAAAAATACCCGATGGTCCTGCAGATTCACGGTGGTCCGCATTCCATGTACGGCAATACGTTTTTCCATGAGTTTCTCTTGCTAGCAGCGAAAGGCTACGCCGTTCTGTATACAAACCCGCGCGGCAGTTTTGGCTACGGGGAGAAATTTATGCAGGCGTGCTGCGGTGACTACGGAGGGAATGATTACCTCGATTTGATGAGCGCAGTCAAATATGCATGCGATCAGTTCGACTTCATTGACACGAATCGGATGGGTGTCGCAGGGGGCAGTTATGGTGGGTTCATGACCAACTGGATCGTTGGCCAGACGAATTTGTTCAAAGCGGCGGTGACTGATCGAAGCATCTGCAACTGGCTCAGTTTTTACGGAGTTAGCGACATTGGATACTACTTCACCGCAGAAGAAATCCAAGGTAATCCATTTACGAATCCAGAGAAGCTCTGGCAGCATTCACCCATACGTCATGTAGCCAATATCGAGACACCATTGCTCATTATGCATGGGGAACAAGACCATCGATGCCCAATCGAACAGGCAGAGCAGCTATATATCGCCTTGCAGCATCAAGGAAAAGCGCCAGTCAGCTTTATGCGTTTCCCGGGAGCCAGCCACGAGCTATCACGCAGCGGCGACCCAGAGCAACGTGTCTTGCGTCTGCAATATACGGCAGAGTGGTTTGACGCGTATTTGCACACGACGGAAAAAGTAGTCATGGAGTAACAGGTTCTCTTAAGAGAGCTCAGAAAGAAACGGAAATGGATAAGAATTGCATAGACCCGCGTGCCAGTTTTGTATAGCTGACATGCGGGTTATTTTTCATTTTGTGATCACTGCTACAGAAACTTATGTACTAGCGCTTGCCCCTGGGAGCGCTAGGCTCGTTTTACGTATAAAAAAATAATTCCTAGTATTCCGATATGCTGACATCGATTACAAATCGCGCAAAATCAACGATGAAAACGTTTTCATAATATATATTTAATTCAGAATAGACTGAAAAATTTAATTGAATCTATATCTGAATATTCGTATACTCAAAATATGGATTTTGACCAAACATCTGAAAGGGGAGTCCGAATGCTGAATAACTGGTTTACGCAGATTGAGGCGATGTACGAGCAAATGGTCGAGTGGAGAAGACATATGCACCAATATCCTGAGCTTTCGTTTCAAGAAGTGGAGACACCCAAGATGATTGCCGGCATTCTGGAAAGCTACGGCATTGATGTGAAAACGCATGTCGGTGGCCGAGGCGTCGTAGGTACCATTCGCGGTGCAAAACCTGGAAAGACGATTGCCTTGCGGGCAGACTTTGACGCTCTCCCTATACCCGATGAAAAGGATGTCCCTTACAAGTCAAAAGTTCCAGGCGTCATGCATGCTTGTGGCCATGACGGACACACAGCTACCTTGCTCGCGGTGGCAAAAGTGTTGAGTGAAAATCGGGACAAGCTCTCAGGAAATGTCGTTCTCCTGCATCAACACGCGGAGGAGCTTGCGCCAGGCGGGGCACTGGAAATGATTGCGGATGGTTGTCTGGACGGCGTCGATGTGGTGTTTGGTACTCATCTCACGTCCCAAGCGCCAACGGGTACCTACCTGTACGCCAAAGGCTACGCGATGGCAGCGGCAGACGCTTTTGAGATCAAGGTCCAGGGAAAAGGCGGACACGGTGCATCCCCGCATGAAACGATAGATGCAGTAGCGATTGGAGCACAGCTTATCAATCAGCTGCAGTATATCGTCAGTAGACAAATCAACCCGCAAAAAGCGGCTGTCTTATCGGTTGGATCGTTCCATGCTGGAAATGCAGCAAACGTGATTGCCGATTCAGCGGTTCTAAAAGGTACGGTACGTTCATTTGACGAGAATGTCAGAGAACATATGCAGCGAGAAGTAACGAACATCGTAAATGGTATCAGTCAGGCGTTGCATGCCGATTGTCAGTTGACCTATGAAGCTGGTTATCCAGCAGTGTTTAACCACTCGGAGGAAACAGATATTTTCCTCGAGACCGTTAACAGTTTTGCAAATGAGAACCAAATGGTCGAAATGCCCCCGATTATGGGAAGCGAGGATTTTGCCTACTATCTTCGCGAAAAGCCGGGAATGTTCTTCTTTACAGGCGCACGGAATGAGGAGATCGGAGCCAATTATCCGCATCACCACCCGATGTTTGACTTTGACGAACAGGCAATGGTACACGCAGCAAAAGCATTGGTTGCCCTCGTCTACCATTACGCAGTGGAAACAGAGACAGAGCCAGTTCCCGAAGCTGCGCTGTAAAGGACAATTCTATTCGACAACGACGGGGGTGTGTGAGGCTTGGAAAAAAACTTTCTGGAAGTAGATAAGCTCCAGACTGCTTTTAAAACGGACAAAGGCGAGGTCATCTCCGTAGAGGAAGTGAGCTTTCAGCTAAAGCCAGGAGAGACCATCGGAATCGTCGGTGAATCGGGCTGCGGCAAGAGTGTGACTTCCTTGTCCCTGATGCGATTACTGGGGAGCTCGGGTTTTATCAAGAAAGGCTCCATCACCTTTAATGGCAAGGATTTGACGAAGATAACGGAAGCAGACATGCGACAAATTCGCGGGAATGAAATCTCCATGATCTTTCAGGAGCCAATGACTTCCTTGAATCCGGTTTTCACAATCGGCAATCAAATGCTGGAGTTGATCAATCTTCACTTGAAGTTACCAGCAAAAGAAGCCAAGGCATACGCGGTTGAAATGCTGACGAGGGTCGGAATTCCACGAGCGTCTGAGATCATCGATGAGTATCCGCACAAACTATCAGGGGGAATGAGGCAGCGGGTCATGATCGCCATGGCGTTGTCTTGTAAGCCTAAATTGCTGATTGCCGACGAACCGACGACGGCACTGGACGTTACGATCCAGGCACAAATCCTGGAGCTGATGAAAAAGCTACGTCAAGAGTCGAACACAGCCATTATGATTATCTCCCACGACCTGGGAGTGATCGCGGAAATGGCGGACAAAGTCCTAGTCATGTACGCCGGTCAAGTAGTAGAAGAAGCTGATGTATACACGTTATTCGATGACCCAAAGCACCCCTACACCAAAGGATTAATGGATTCCATCCCCCACCTAGAGCATGACAACGATCAGAGGCTCTTCTCGATTCCCGGAACGGTTCCGACCATTCACCAAATGCCGCAAGGATGCCGTTTTCATACACGCTGCCAATACGCTACAGAACAATGCGCTCACGAAAAACCTCCATTGCTCCCTATCCAACCTCATAGCGAACACCGTGTTCGCTGCTGGCTACACCAAGATGATTCTGGGCGTGCCCCTATCCAATCTAGGACAGAGGTGATTGCATGAGCATGACAACGCCAGATACACCTACACCTTTGTTGGAAGTTCAAAATCTCAAAAAATACTTCCCCATCAAAAAAGGAATTATCTCCCGTACAGTCGGTCAGGTGAAAGCCGTCGATGGTCTTAATCTAACGATCTATCAAGGAGAAACGATCTCCCTCGTGGGTGAATCGGGTTGTGGTAAATCGACGACTGGACGAGCGATTGTTCAGCTGGACCCGCAGACCGAAGGAAAAGTCATTTTTGAGGGGAAAGAACTGACAACTTTGTCGCCAATGGAATTGCGGAAAGTACGCACAGACCTGCAAATCATTTTCCAGGATCCGTACTCTTCCTTGAATCCGCGAAAGAGAATCGGAGACTTGCTGGCAGAACCACTATTGGCACACAAAATAGTAGACAAGAGCGAGGTCACGAAAAAAGTAGACGACATTTTGGAGATCGTCGGATTGTCCAAGTTCCATAAGAGCCGGTATCCGCACGAATTTTCTGGAGGACAAAGGCAGCGCATTGGAATCGCGAGAGCGCTGATCCTACAGCCAAAGCTGATCGTGTGCGATGAGCCTGTATCCGCTCTGGACGTATCCATTCAGGCGCAAGTATTAAATCTACTCAAAGATCTGCAAAAGGAATTTCAATTGACCTATCTTTTTATCGCTCATGGCCTCGGTGTCGTCAAGTATATTAGTGATCGCATTGCGGTCATGTATCTGGGCAAGATCGTGGAGCTAGCCAAAACCGAAGATATTTTCAAAAATCCTCGTCATCCCTACACGCAGGCCTTGCTTCATGCGTATCCCATCCCCAATCCGCATCTGAGGAACAGAGAACGGATCGTCATGGAGGGAGATGTTCCGAGTCCGGCAAATCCACCCAAAGGCTGCAGCTTCCACGCCCGCTGCCCGTTCGCCCAAGATATTTGTCGTACGCAGGCTCCCGTTTTGCAAGGCGATCAACATACCGTAGCCTGCCATTTTCCACTAGGCTGACAGAAAGGAGAGGGGATACCTTGTTTCAATATATCATTCGACGACTTTTGATCGCGATTCCTGTCCTCTTTGGTGTTACCGTGTTCAGCTTTATTATCGTTAATCTGGCGCCTGGAAACCCGGTAGAAATGTTTGTGAACCCGGATACGACGCAAGCTGACATTGAGCTGAAAAAAGAGGCGTTGGGACTGAATGATCCGATCTATGTTCAATATTTTCGCTGGCTAGGCAATTTGGTCCAAGGAGATTTCGGATATTCCTTTTCGACCTACGAACCCGTACTGAACATGGTTTCTTCCCGGATCGGCCCGACGCTCCTGTTGATGGGAACGGCTCTGATCGTCGCGTATCTCATTGCTATTCCGATTGGCGTTTTGAGCGCGACCAAACAGTATTCCTGGCTGGATTACTTTTCTACATCGGTTTCTTTTCTGGGCATTTCCATTCCCCACTTTTTCCTGGGACTCGGATTTATCTACATCTTCGCGGTTCAGATGCACTCGTTGCCAACGGGTGGTATGAATACACTCGGGAGTGATGGTGGATTCAGCGATACTTTCAAACATCTGATCATGCCAGCCCTGGTACTTGCAGCGGGAATTGCAGGGCGGATGGTGAGATACGTTCGCTCGAGTATGCTGGATATTCTCGGTCAAGATTATTTGCGTACCGCTCGCTCCAAAGGATTGCGTGAATTCTTCGTCATTAACAAGCACGGATTCCGGAATGCCTTGATTCCCATTATTACGGTAATCGGTATCGATGTATCCGTCCTGATTGGCGGTGCGGTCGTAACGGAACAGATCTTCCAATGGCCAGGACTCGGACAGCTGACGATTCAATCCATTGGCTCTCGCGATTATCCAACCCTGATGGCGATCAACTTCCTGGCAGCAATTGCTGTACTGTCTTCCAACTTGTTGGCCGATATCTTCTACTCGGTAGCAGATCCACGAATTAAGTACGATTGATGACGAACGTTGGAAAGGGGGGACATCTATGTCGATGGCAAATGTAAACATGGAAAAGGACATTCTGTTGTCAAAAGTTCAAGCCCAGCTAGGTGTTGAGGAAAGCTACATGCGCATGATCACCAAGCGCTTCCTCAAGCACAAGCTCGCGGTTCTAGGCTTGATTGTTTTTAGTTTGATTATTCTGTCAGCCATTTTCGCACCGTTGATTTCACCGAGTGATCCTTATGAGATCTCAGGCGAATTTGCGGCGGAGCCATCTGGCAAGCATATCCTCGGAACTGATCAGGTAGGGCGGGACCTCTTGAGCCGTCTGATTTATGCATCGCGAGTATCGCTTTCTGTAGGGGTTGGTGCCGTTGCAATTTACGTGGTGATAGGAACCGTTTTGGGAGCGTTGGCCGGTTACTTTGGGAGATGGGTAGACATGGTGATTATGCGTATCACGGACGTATTTATGTCATTCCCGTACCTCATGGTTATTCTAGTCCTCGTAAGTATTATGGGTCCAGACCTTTATAACATCATTATCGTTTTAGGGTTACTCGGGTGGCCGGCCATTTGTCGGATTGTTCGGGGGAGTGTTCTCTCGATCAAAGAGATGGACTACGTCAAGGCAGGTATCGCCCTTGGCTATACAACACCGAAAATCGTCTTTCAACATATTCTGCCAAATTGCTTGGCCCCCATTTTGGTCAATGCGACATTTGGGATTGCACAGGCGATCATTATGGAAGCGTCCCTCAGCTTTTTGGGGATGGGCGTTCAGCCGCCGACAGCAAGCTGGGGCAACATGTTGACGGAAGCTCAATCGCTAACTGTGTTATCATCCCAACCTTGGCTATGGGTTCCACCGGGCATGATGATCCTGCTGGCTGTTCTCTCCATTAACTTCATGGGAGATGGCTTGCGTGATGCGATGGACCCGAAAAGCTTGAAGTAACAAGGGTTGGTTGTAATAAAAAATAGGGGGGTCTATGAATGAAAAGAGTCAATCGAAGCATCAGTATTGCAGCAGTTGCTTCACTCTTGCTGCTCGCAGGTTGCGGGGGCGGCAACACAGCGACGGGTGGTACCGGTAGCAACAGCGGTACCGCAACGACGAACAGTGGTGGCTCATCTACCAGTGCAGCCGGAAAAACCATGTTCCTCGGCTTGGTCAATCCGCCTATTCTTTTTAACCCGATTAACAGCGCAGACGTAGCCTCCCAGTTTGTAGAGAAATTCATGTTTGACTCTTTCCTTGAGATGGAAGCGCCGCTAAAGTTTGTTCCAAAGCTGGCAGATTCCTTCGAGACTACAGATAATCAAACCTTTACGATCAAAATTAACAAGGATGCCAAATGGTCGGATGGAAAACCGGTAACAGCTGAGGATGCTGCTTTCACATTTAATTTGATTGCCAATCCAAAGGTGGAGATTTCGGTAGGTAGCTATCTGTCGATGTTCGAAGGTGTAAAAGACACGGGTAAGCTCGAAGATGGGAAAACGGAGCTGCCTTCTGTCAAAGTCATCGACGAGAAAACGCTTGAGTTCAAAACCAAAGCTCCTGTTGATCCGAATATGATCAAAGAGCAGTTGGGTACCAAACTGATGATCTTGCCGAAGCACGCGCTTGAGAAAATTGATCCAGCAGCCTTATCGCAAGATCCATTCATGCAAAAGCCTACTGTAACAAACGGTCCATTCAAGTTTGTTCAGTATAAAAAGGATCAGTATGTCGAATTCGAAAAGAACCCGGATTACTACCTGGGAACTCCACAGCTCGGAAAGCTGTTTATCAAAATCATGCCTGCACCAAACCTCGTAGCGCAATTGCAAACGGGCGAATTGCAAATGAACATTGGTAACGGAATTGGAAAAATACCACCGCAAGATTATGAGACAGTGAAGAAGTTTGAAAACGTGAATACGAAGAGTGAAGCTCAATATGGTTTCCAAACAATGATGTTCAACACAGAAAAAATTACGGATCCACGAGTACGCCAAGCTATCACGTATGCACTCGACCGCCAGCAAATTGTTGACAAACTGTTGCGTGGATACGGTGAAATCGTGGATGGACCGTACACTTCAGTAAGCCCTTATCTCGACAAAAATCTGGAGAAATACAGCTATAACGTAGAGAAAGCGAAGCAATTGCTGCAAGAAGCGGGCTGGGATTTCAACCGTGAGCTGAACTTTGTTGTACCACTCGGAAATAAAGTTCGCGAGCAATCCGCCGATATTTTGACGCAAAACCTGAAAGCCATTGGTATGAAAGTGAAAGTATCTACGTATGACTTCCCAACCATCATGCAAAAAGCGAAAGCGGGCGATTACGAGCTGCTGTTGATGGGACTTACTTTCACCCTCGATCCGGAAGTCTCTTCCCTGTACAGCTCGATTGGATCCTTTAACTTTATGAAGTATAAAAATCCGAAAGTGGATGAGCTGCTCCTAAAAGGGAAAGCAGAACCGAATCCAGACAAACGAAAAGAGATTTACACCGAGCTGCAAGCAATTTGGAATCAAGATGTACCAGTGATTTCTCTGTACTCGGATAGTGACTTCTTCGCATACTCCAAACAAGTTGCTGCGGGCGAGCCGAAAATTTTTGGATTCCATAATCACCTTGAAAAATGGTCTATGGGAGGCGCTCAATAATGGAAAAAGAACAGCTGGGAAGCGTGGTAAAGGAAAGCGTGCCAGGTGCGATCGAAACACTCAAGGAGTATTTGAGGTTCCCCACAATATCTGCGCAACACAAAGCTATTCCTGAAACGGTTGATTTCGTTGCTCAGATGATCACGTCTGCTGGTGGCGAAGTAAAAGTTCTCGATGATTTAGGTGGAAACCCCGTCGTATACGCATTTTTTGCGGCGGGGAGTGACGGAGATGCTACGAAGACGTTGCTTTTCTACAACCATTACGATGTGCAACCGCCTGAGCCGTTCAACGAATGGAACTCAGAGCCGTTTGATCCCGTGATTGTAGATGGGAAACTGTTCGCACGTGGAGTCGCCGATAACAAAGGTGATCTGGTCGCCCGACTCACTGCTATTCAATTGTTACAGCGTGAGTTCGGTGGGCTGCCATGCAATATCAAATTCCTGATTGAAGGCGAAGAGGAGATCGGAAGCCCAAATCTGGAGCCTTATTTGAAAGAATACCAAGACTTGTTTGCTGCGGATGCGTGCATTTGGGAATTTGGGTCAAAAGATGAGGAAGACAGAATTAGCATGGTGGCAGGAATTAAGGGGATGGCGTATCTAGAATTGACTTGCGTCGGAGCGGACATCGACATGCATTCCTCTGTTGGGGCCTATGTGGATAACGCAGCTTGGCGTCTGGTACAGGCATTGGCCACCATGAAAAACCAGCAAAATGAGATCTTGGTCAAAGGATTCTTTGATGGTATCGAAGAGCCGACGGACGGAGAGAAGCAAGTCGTGTCCGAACTTCCTTTTGATGAAGAAGCTGTGAGCAAACTATACGGTTTGAAGCGTCCGCTGATTACAGCAGCAAAAGGGACAGATCCACGTGAGGCGATGGTCTTCCATCCAACCATGACAATCTGTGGGCTGGAGAGCGGTTATACCGGAGAGGGAGCCAAGACAGTCCTTCCCAAAAATGCGAGAGCAAAAGTTGATTGCCGATTGGTACCCGGCCAGGATCCGCAGCATATTCTCACGTGCATACAGCAGCATTTGCTTGAACACGGATTCGAAGATATTCAAGTCACCATGATCAACGGGCAAAAGGCGTATCGATCCGACTATCATCACCCGTTTGTTGCGCATGTGCTCGACACGGCACGCACGATTTATGAAGATGGCCCGGTGTTGGCACCGAATTCTGCTGGAACAGGTCCTATGTTTGCTTTTGGAGAAACGCTAAAGTTGCCAATCGTGAGTACTGGAGTCGGTTGGGTGGGTTCAAAGGCACATGCTCCCAATGAGTCGATCCGTCTGCAAGATTTCGAACAAGGGATCGCGCATATGGTCTTGTTGCTTTCAGGATTTGCGTCAGCATTAACTGTCGAAGAAAATAGCGTGCAAGCTTGAGCGTGCATGAAAGGGGACTGGAGAATGCTGAATGACTTGTTCACAAAGCTGGAGATGCTCTATCCGGAATTGGTGAGAATTCGTCGTGATCTCCACATGTATCCTGAGCTTTCCTATCAAGAAGTGGCGACGCCGCAGAAGGTAGCACAATATTTGCAAGCACTTGGCTTGGAAGTCCGGACAGAAGTAGGAGGCCGCGGTGTGGTTGGGCTCTTGCGTGGCGGAAAGCCAGGTAAGACGATTGCTTTGCGTGCAGACTTCGATGCACTTCCCATTCAAGATGAGAAAAAAGTTGAGTACAAATCACGGATTTCCGGTGTCATGCACGCATGCGGCCATGATATCCACACGGCAGCCTTGCTCGGAGTCGCTCATGTGTTGAGTGAGCGAAAAGAGGAGATCGCGGGTAACGTCGTCTTCATCCATCAGTTTGCGGAAGAGAAGCCTCCAGGAGGCGCGATAGCCATGATTGAGGACGGGTGCCTAGATGGTGTGGATGAGATCTATGGCGCTCATGTCTGGTCCTCCGAGCCATTTGGTACGATTGGTGTGACAGATGGGTATGCCATGGCATCCGGTGATGGGTTTGACATCGAAATTTCGGGAAGAGGCGGACATGGTGCTCAACCGCATTTGACGATCGATCCTCTCGTGGTAGGCTGCCAGCTAGTAGTGAACTTGCAGCAAATTGTCAGTCGTCGAGTCAATCCGATTGATGCAGCTGTTTTATCCGTTGGGTCCATCCATAGCGGATTTGCAGCCAACGTCATTCCAGACTCCTGCAGTATCAATGGGACTGTTCGTATGTTCAATCCAGAGGTACGACAATTTATCGAACAGCAGGTCCGGCAGATCACGCAGGCGACATGCGAAGCCGCTGGTGCTGTCGGCACGGTTCACTATCGTTCAGGGTATAATGCCGTATGGAATCATCCGGAACAGACCAAGAGTATTCGTCACCTGGCACAACAGCTGGTTGGAGAAGAAAATGTAAAGCAATTGACTCCGAGTATGGCAGGGGAGGATTTCTCCAACTACCTGGATAAGGTACCGGGAACGTTCTTCTTTGTCGGAGGAGGCAATCCCGCTATAGGGGCAGAATATCCCCACCATCACCCCATGTTTGATGCGGATGAGCGAGCGATGCTCTTGATCGGTAAAGTATTTCTTTCGGCGGTAGTAGCTAGAGGGGCGACCGATAACGTCCGTGTTACCCTCGAGTCTTCAGCCACACAGGCGTAAGGGAGCATAGTATACAAATCCTCAAATCGTGTACGAAAAGGCCTCGCGTGATTGCGAGGTCTTTGCTTTTCGAAGACAGGAATGGTGCACACTTGCAAAGTGGACTTTCTTTTCATAAAACAGGTACAATCAATGTGATGGAAGAAAGAAGGGAAATCACAGGAGGCGAAGAAACATGAGTAGCGAAACCAGCGCATATCAGATTGCAACCTTTGCAGGCGGATGCTTTTGGTGCATGGTAAGCCCTTTTGATAAAATGCCAGGCATTATCAAAGTCGTTTCTGGCTATACAGGCGGACACGTAGAAAATCCAACGTACGAGGAAGTATGCTCGGATACGACTGGACACTACGAGGCCGTGCAGATTACATATGATCCTGCGGTCTTCTCTTACGAACAGCTGGTGCAATTATTTTGGCAACAAATCGACCCGACTGACGCAGGTGGTCAATTTGGAGATCGCGGGCAATCCTATGCTCCTGTCATTTTTTATCATGACGAAGAGCAACAACGTATCGCCCAAGAATCCAAACAGCGCTTAGATGAGAGTGGGCGCTTTCAAAAGCCGATTGTAGTCGAGATCCTGCCAGCGAAGACATTTTATCCAGCTGAGGAGTACCATCAGGATTACTACAAAAAGAATCCGATGCGTTATCAATACTACCGATCAGCATCCGGACGTGCGAAATTTACCAAAGAAGCATGGCGAGACCGCGATAAACTAGAAGAGTTGAAACAGCGCCTGACTCCTATGCAGTATGAAGTCACGCAAAATAGCGGGACAGAGCGCCCATTCACGAACGAGTTTTGGAACCACAAGGAAGAGGGAATTTACGTCGACATCGTCTCAAATGAACCTCTCTTTAGCTCGTTGGACAAATTTGATTCCAATTGCGGCTGGCCCTCTTTCACCCAACCCATTCATGAAGAAAGGGTCACGGAACATGTCGATCTCACGCACAATATGATTCGTACCGAGGTTCGCAGCAAGGAAGCAGATTCCCATCTCGGCCATGTATTTGAGGACGGTCCAGGAGAAAATGGTCTCCGTTACTGCATCAACTCGGCAGCTCTGCGCTTTATTCCAAAAGACAAGCTGGATGAGGAAGGCTTTGGGGAGTACAAACGCTTATTTGAGAAGTAATCGTGCGATCGCCTGCTCCAGTCTGTTTGGGAGTGTGGCGGTCTTTTTTTTTGCTGTCTGATATCTGTCCTTGATCACTATTGCGCCAGATACGAACATTTTCAAAGCCAGTGCTGAATTGGGATTGTGCCCTCCGGAAGCTCTGAAAGGTTCAGAAGGAGACCGAATACGGTCGCCAGAGCTTGGGAAACTGCACTGAGGGGGAGTGAGTTCGAGCCGATCGATGTACATACACCTTTGTGGCTGTGGAGCCGAGCTGGGTTTCCCCCGGTTGAACGTAGAACATAGAAGACTGAACGCACGTTCTTATACGAAACCTATCGTTATATAGGTAAGAAGTATAGACGGAATTATGCAATTGTATAGAATAGTAAAATGAAGTGCAGTATAATGAAAAAAATTCAATAGAGATATACAGATAGAGTGGAGAGAGCGCAATGAATACAGTTGAAAAAATCAGTAAATTTGTCGGTAGCACTTTTTCGGTCTGGGTCATCTTGTTTGCAATCTTTGGATTCTTTGCGCCTGAAGCGTTCGTAGGTGGAAAAGGGTACATCTCTTTACTCCTAGGGGTGATTATGTTTGGAATGGGGCTGACTCTGTCTTCCGAAGATTTTCGTGAAGTCTTTCGCCGTCCCGTGGATGTGCTTATCGGGGTGGTTGGTCACTATCTGATCATGCCGTCGCTCGCTTTTGTCTTGGCGGTCACCCTCCAGCTTCCACCGGATATCGCAGTCGGAGTCATTTTGGTAGGCTGCTGTCCAAGCGGTACTGCATCCAACGTCATGACTTACTTGTCCAAAGGAGATGTCGCCTTGGGTGTATCGATCGCAGCGGTATCTACCTTGATCGCACCACTGGCAACACCTGCACTGATTTCCCTTCTCGCAGGTCAATGGATGAATATTAACACGCAATCGTTGTTTATGGACATCGTCACAGTTGTGATTGTGCCAATCGTGTTGGGCGTTGTCGTCAAAGCGTTGTTCCAAAAGCAAGCAGCAGCGAGTGCAAAGGCATTGCCGCTCGTGTCTACCATCGCCATCGTCCTGATCGTGGCTATCGTTGTAGCGATCAACAAAGGAAAAATTGTAGAGACTGGTCTCATCATCTTTGCGGTTGTAATTCTGCACAATCTGTTGGGATACTTGTTGGGCTATGGCTTTGCCAAGCTGTTTGGATTAAATTTGGCCAAGAGAAAAGCGGTGACCTTGGAAACCGGTATGCAAAACTCTGGACTGGGCGCAGCCTTGGCAGCTGCCCATTTCAATCCGCTCGCGGCTGTACCGAGTGCGATCTTTAGCGTATGGCACAATATTTCCGGATCTGTGTTGGCCACATGGTTTGCTAAGAAAGAAGAGAAGTAATCAGGACCACTCCTGGGAGGAAGCCTCCGTTCCGTCAATGCTAGGTTGATGGATCGGGGGTTTTTGTTTGTACCTAAATCTCAGGAAACCTGTAACGAAAACTGAGGGATGTATGTCATAATGATTACGTACGCTATAGATGATTAGGTACGAACATCCGCAGAGGGTAGATTCATGTTTGCCCGATCGAAAGGAACGACAAGATGAGAAGTCTACATATTCCTGGAAAAAATCAATTACTGTTGGTTTCTACCGTGATCTTGCTCTTGACCGGTTGCAGTAGTGCAGCTGCCCCTAATCAGTCGGACACACCGGAACCGACGGAAAAGACGGAACCTGCCCAACCGTCAGAACCAAACAAACCGACGGAGACAGCACCAAAGCCTACAGAGGGTAAGGCACCCGTTACTACACCTCCGAAAGCACCATCCGAGCAAGAAAAACCGCCAGTCAAGACAAAACCCGTAGAGCAAAAGCCGTCCAAGACTCCAACTGAATCTGCGCCAATGCCAGATTTGGAGGTTGTGGGAGAACCGCAGAGCATGACAGTACTCGTAAACAAGCAACGGCAGCTGCCTGATAATTATCAACCGACCGATTTGGTATTCCCGAATGTGCCGTATCTGTTGCCAGCGAAAAGTGAAAAACGCCAGATGCGAAAGGAAGCAGCGGAAGCTTTGGAGCGGCTATTCGCGGCAGCAAAAGCAGACGGTGTCTCCCTGGCAGGCGTTTCTGCGTATCGCTCGCATGCCTACCAAAAAGCGCTGTTCAATCGATACGTGCAAAAGGATGGCTTGGAAAAAGCACGGACGTATAGTGCGGTGCCCGGTACGAGTGAGCACGAGACAGGACTCGCGATCGACGTGTCCGGAGCAGATGGGAAATGTGCGGCTACGAGCTGCTTTGCAGGGACAAAAGAGGCAGTTTGGCTCGCCCAGCACGCGCAAGAATACGGCTTTATCATCCGCTACCCAGAAGGTAAAGATGATATCACGGGATACATGTATGAACCGTGGCACCTACGCTATGTTGGAAATGAAGTAGCGCAAGCAATCGGCGAGAAGCAGCTCACGCTGGAAGAGTACTTCGGGGTGGCTGCGGTATCGTCGGATAAAAAATGAGAGAATGACCAAAAAGACAATCCTCGAAATCTACACGATGGAGAGGATTGTCTTTTTTAGACTCGAAAGGAAGGGAAGTGCTACTCATCTAATCACAAATGACAGTATTCCTGCTCCTCCTGACATAAAAAATTCCCTCATTTTGTAAAACTTATCATTATATTATAAAATTTGTCCATAAATCTGAAGAAGAGGGTATGAAGTCGATGATCAATCGTTTGCTTGGGTTTCATATCATGGTTGTTACGTTCAGTCTGACAGATAAGCCGACAGTTGGACCATTAATCTACCAAAACAATCAAGTGATCAAGCAAGAAAGTTTTGCCGTAGAGGAGCTTGAGCAATACCCGGATGTGAAGCAATTTATCGTAGAGCGGGGAGCAGAACAATTCTTAAAAACGGGCAAAGAGACCGATGAGGAATTGTTCAAGCGATATGAGCTCAATCAACAGCTGCCAGAGAAGATCTATAAAGACGGGATGACTGCTGAGATCGAGAGGGAGATCGCAAAGCGGTATGGATTGGAGGCGCCATCTAAACAAGAGGTTAGAAGCATTGAGCAGACGATTGTTGCTGAACGATCTGTCCCTGATCACACCATTACAAATGTACGAATCATTACTTCTATCGCGACTTTTTCGGAATCGAGTAGCACGGACATATTGTTATTGAAGGATTCTTCTGTAGAGAGGGAGCATGATGGAGCTGCCAGAAAATAAGACCCAAAAGAGTTTATCGTAATATTATTATGTAAACAAAAAAGAAAGCGGTTCAAAAAAATCAAACAAAGCGATGTAGCAGACAGCTATGGAGTTTTGGATTCGTACATATGTGGAGCTCTGTAGAGCACCAGATGAGCTGGTAAATCGGGTTTGCTATACTCCCAGATTACTAACAAACGACCTGAATAAAACCAGGTTGTAAGATGATTAATTAGAAGCCGGAAGACTCCTTAAGGCAGGGGAAATTCGGCTTTTTCTATGCATAAATTTAAGTGAATCATTCATGTTCATTTAGGCCTAGAATCATCTTCTAGATGCGAGAAAATACAAATCATTACATGTAATGTCAAATATCACATAATTTTTATAGATTAGAATACTTAGTTTTACTATAATCAAAATTGTGTTTTTATAGGAATAATTTGAATTAGTTTACAAGCAATGGAGAGAAAAATGGGTAAGTAATGTTGTAAGTGGTTTTCAAAAGGGCGGCAATCCTCAAGGTTTTTCTTTTACCCCCACCCAGTGCCGAATGAATCAGGCGACTGAATCCAATTAAGTATAACCCTCATAGTACCAGTGTAAGAAATTCTTCAATTCCTTTGTACGTATAAAAAGCTTGAAAAGTATTACCTAAAAAACCCTAAACCGTTACATTTAACAGGTTGATTATGGTCAGATATCACCATGATTAATCTGTTTTGTTATCTTCGTTTTCTTACTCTTTGCACGGTTTATTTCAAAGGATACGTATAAGGAGCAGGGTTTGCTCCAGGTAATGGAACCATTTAAGCCCAAGACTTGGCAAAGATTCTACAAGAAGAACAACTTAGTGACTATTACACTACCATGTACAGTCTTGGGCGGAGTTGTAAACAAAGTTCTTTTATTGTTACTTTATGCATCTAGAACTTTTTTACGAAAAATCAGGTATAATGAAAGTATGCTTGCTTATGCGAGGTGATTGTGTGAAAACCAATGCGAAAAAATACATTTTTTTCCAAAGAGTCATTCGTGCCTTTCGACTAAATTTCATCAAATTATTTCGTTCTCCCGGTGGGGCTAAAAAGGTTTCGTTAGGATTTGCCATCGGATTTGGATTAGAGATGATTGTGATTTCAACCGCGTCCCTGATTTATTTGCTGTTTTATCCAATCGTTCGATTATTTCGTGGCTCGCTTCCGGCTGCCATTATCGGAAATGTGATTGGAAAGTTAACTTTTTTACCTGTTCTTCTTTTACCAGTGGCTCACAGACTCGGCAGAATCATCTACCCCGTCAAAATCGAGGGAGCAAGAATGCCCCATCATGCGTTCAAAGCGCTGTTGTCTGGGAATTTTCAGGTGCTTACCGATATCCTTTATGGGGGACTGCACGTTTTAATCGGTATGTCGATAATTGGTGCATGCCTGGGTGTTGTTTCTTATTTTGTTATTTACAAACTGTATGAAAAGCAGAGAGAGCTTCGTCTCGTTAAAAGACATCAACGAAAAAACAATGCAAGGCTCGAAAACTCTCTAGGCTGATGGCCAAGGCGAGGGTGGTGTTACCAATTCACCGCAACGCGCAACAGCCTTCCCACAGAGGCTCCAAGTCAAGCTGCCGGGCCTACGAGATGCTAGAGGCGGTTTTACTAGATTACACAAATTTCTTGATAGAAACCCCAAACTCGTTTGGGGTTTCATTTTTTATATAGCGTATTAGAGAATAGGCACTGATTTAGAAGTATGATTAGACAATTTTAAGAAGTAATACCATCGTATTGGAGGTAATAAACATAAAACTCTAAGCAAGGAAAATTACGCATAACAACAGTTATATGAAGTTTTTACGATTGTTTCCACATGCGGTGCATGTGGAGAGTTTGTTCACTGTTGGTGCAGAAGGACATTTAAATCGGAGGTGTATTGGCGGAATAATAAAAAGGGGCATGTCCCCGACCCCTTTAAGCTTGCTAAAGCGTGTCAAAACGAATGTATGATAGAGAAAGGCATAAATAAAAAGACGTTTTGCTTATGTTGAGATTTTATTACACGACAGGTCTTATGAGATGTAAGGTTATTCCGATGTTGGTAACTATTCAGAAGAAAATTGAGAAACGCTAGGTTACTTGTATTTAGTATGATCTATGTGTTAGTTATTGTATTATGGGTAATAGTATGACTGTCTCAATAGGTATTTATAATATAGAACATAGGAGGATTGAATGTCCTGGAGCAAATTGAAGCAACATCTGGAGAGTTTTCTCTGTCCTGCGTTATATGGAAGGGTTGAATACCGTGCAACCGGCTATCGTTATTTGCCAGATAAAGCAGGACTTTGTTATATTGCGGTAGATAAAAAGAATGTACTCAATATGAGTGATAAATCTACCTTAATCAAATGGTATCAGACGGAGCTGGAAATTAAGAATGATTCAGATATCCAAATTCCTATCAGCGATGAAGAAATTGAAGCTGTCAGAAAAGATACCAAGGGAATAGTTCCGGAGGATCGTCTAAAAGTAATTGCAAGAAGTAGAAGAATATCAGAATATGCAAAGGAGCTTTTGTTAGCGCAGGTATCATTAAGTAAATCAAATTTTAGCGGTGTAGCTAATAAATTTTTATCCATTTCTATAGAGGAAAGCATGGAGAGCAATGATATATTATTGAATATTCTAGCCTTGGTGGACAGACGAGTTGGAAAAAAGCGAATTTTAAACATGGCCGAGAAAATGAAGTTAAAGCATCCAATTGTGCAGTATTTTTATGAACTACGTCTTAGTACCTTATGAAAACAAATAACTGATTCACATCCAATCGAGAGCCCTGCAAAACGAATACAGTATCTGTAAAATGACATCCAGTGCTTGATGGTACTGGGTTTGTTGTATTATGGAAGAAAAGTAAATTGAGATGAGTCTGTTGTTGTATGCTGGTAAATAAATAACTGCATGATTCCATGTGGAATTATATATCTACATATCATGTAATCTACTCCTCACATTATTTTGTGCTGTGCTTTTCCCACAGAGCAGGGAAGGGGCCAAAAGTAACTACTCGTTAGCTTTACGGAACGCATGTTTCAACTTCTCATTATCAACGTGCGTATAGATCATTGAGGTTTGAATGTTTTTATGGCGCATCGCCCTCTGTGTAAGAACAGGATCGGCTCCATTTTCAATGTGGACTCGGGTTCCGAATGAGTGTCGTAATTTATGTACTGTAAGGTTGGGTTTTCCGAAGGCAATAGCAAATTTTTCAACCATTTTTTGTATGGAGATCTTTCGAAATGCCTCAGCCTTACCTGTGCGAGTTGATCCAGAAACAAAAAGAGATTTTACTTTCTTATTAACCTAATATCGATCAGTTCGTATGTCGAGGTATGCTTGTAAATGTTCTTTGGCCAGTGGACCAAAAGGGAGGGTATCCTTCTGATTTCCTTTCCCTAATACGTCAATGACACCATTTCTCATGTTTAGATCATCAAGCTCCAGGTTTGCAAGTTCCATAGTTCGCAATCCTGTAGCAAGCGCTAAAGATATGATTGCACGATCCCTTTCTCGGTTTTTTATGTGATAGTTAATACTCCGTGTATTCCCCGTTATCACAGAGAGGTATCCTTCATTGATAAAATCCAGAAACTCCTTCATTTCATTGTGTTCATCATCTTATTTAATGAGAATTTTTCCAGCGATGCGCTGAGCTTTCGAGTCCATCGTTTCGTCTTCTTTTTTTACCTTTAATTTCGTGAAAACATTTCGCACTTGAATCTAATTGCTAGAACCAACCGCATGCGAATTCAACTGAGTAGCCAGGAGGAAGAAAGCTAAGCCCGCTCTAAGACAAAACCGTGACAGTCTAGCATCCAACAAAAAGCAGAAACCTCCAGCCAGTTAGGCAGATGCCAAGAAATCAGCCCGAATTTTGCATTAATAAATACATACTAATTTTAGCCACGTAGAAATGTATCTTTCTACTAAGGTTTGACGTAATCTTTAAGGGCTCTTTTTTTTGAAAGATAGCATCAAAATCAAGTAATGGCTAATAGGGTGAATGTTCACAAACTATAATAGAGGATGCAAAGAGGCTCATGAATGATATACTAGTTTCTTTACAGAGTATTCCTGTTATCATGTAAGTCGTGCATTTTGTCAACATCAGGAGGAAATCGCATTGGTCTTCAGTTCTGTCAGCTTTTTGTTTTTCTTTTTGCCGCTTGTCCTAACCCTCTATTTTGCGGTTCCTTTCAAATACAAAAATACGATTCTATTAATTTTCAGTCTCCTTTTCTATGCCTGGGGTGAGCCGAGGTACATTGTTCTGATGATCATATCCATTATCATGAACTACGGGTTTGGGATATGGATCGATCAGACGGAAAATCATACAAAAAAGAGAACCACGATATTATCGTTGGCGATCGTTGTCAATATCGGACTTCTGGGCTTCTTTAAGTATGCGAACTTCTTTGTAGATGTTGTGAACCAAGCGCTGCAAACGAATATTCATGTTACACATGTACCGCTGCCGCTAGGTATTTCTTTTTATACGTTTCATGCACTTAGTTATTTAATCGATGTCTACCGGAAAACAGAAAGAGCGCAACGAAAGCTTTTCAATTTGTCCCTCTACATCACCTTCTTCCCGCAGCTTGTAGCAGGTCCAATCATTCGCTACAATTCTGTCGCCGAGCAGCTCAGCAAACGTGTATTCTCTTCCATACAATTCGCAGAGGGAATTAAACGATTTATATTGGGGTTGTCGAAAAAAGTACTCTTGGCCAATCCCCTTGGCTTCGTAGCGGACACCGTGTTCGCCACGCCTGTCATGGACCTTTCATCCGGAAGCGCCTGGATTGGAATTATCGCTTATACGTTGCAGATCTATTATGATTTTTCGGGTTACAGTGATATGGCGATCGGGCTGGGGAAAATGTTTGGCTTCGAGTTCGCCGAGAATTTTAACTATCCGTATATTTCCAAAAGTGTTTCCGAGTTCTGGAGACGCTGGCACATTTCTCTTGGCAGTTGGTTCAGGGACTATGTATATATCCCGCTCGGCGGAAGCAAAGTGGCACCATGGAAAATGTATCGCAACTTATTGATCGTGTGGGGGCTGACAGGATTCTGGCACGGAGCAAGTTGGACGTTTATTGCTTGGGGGATCTACTACGGCATCCTGATCGCTCTGGAAAAAGCCGGTCTCGAGAAGATCATGTCCAGAATTTATCCGCTAAACCATGTTGTGGTGCTGATGCTTGTCATGATCGGATGGGTATTCTTCCGTGCCGACAACTTTGGGTATGCAGCAGATTTCATCCTGGCCATGTTTCATTCCCGTGGTAACGACATATTCGATTCCCAAGCTCTCGCGTTGTTATCGATCAATTGGATTCCATTTGCCATAGGCATAATGGTTGCCGTACCTATTTTTCCCAAGCTACAAAAATGGCAATTCAGCAAGCCGATCACAAACGTGCAAACCGTTTTTGCCTTGCTGATTCACTGCTTCCTGTTTGCGGAAGTGATCTTATATCTGATCAATTCTACCTATAACCCTTTCTTGTATTTTCGATTCTAGCTTTTCAAGAGGAGTACCGAAATGAGTAAATCTATTTCCATCGCATATATGGTCGCCTTTCTCACCATTATTTTTGTGTTTGCCATTGGCAGCGCCCTTTTACCAGAAAAGGACGTCTCTGCCGTCGAGAACAGGTCGATGAGCAAGCTGCCAGATGTCAGCGTCCAGACTGTGACGACATCTCGTTTCTACGAAGACATGAATCAGTATTTCAACGATCAGATCGTGTTTCGCAACGAAATGGTGAGCCTCTATCAAAGACAGCAAAATTCCAGCCTGTTTAACTCGATGCTGTTGGAAAACCTACTTCACGATAAAGCCGAGCACAAACCCGAAGACGGAACGGTTGTAAACGACTCGCGCATCGTGTCCAATCTGGTGTTGATCAACAACAAATGGATTTTGCCGGTTCCAGATACTGTCGTGCATACCAGCGAAATAGACGCAGCAACGGCAAAATTAAACGAAGCGGTCGCATTCGCCAACGAGCAAAAAACAGAAACGTTTTTCGTTTTGAATCCGTCGCGGACGCTATCGCTGATGCATTTGTATCCGCCTTACTTGCAAACCGACGCTTACGCCAAATCGAGAGACTATTTCTTGTCCAAGCTCGACAAAAACATAAACGTCGTGGATATCAGAAGCAAGTTTGATACCTTTACGAATGCGCAGTTGGAAGAACTTTACCTGGAAACCGACCATCATTGGAATATCAAAGGCGCGTTTACGGCTTATCAAGAGGTGATACGCCAACTCTCAAACAAGTCGACCCAATTCAAAGGAGAGCCCATGTCTTTGGGTGAGATTCGCGAGTCTGAATTAACGGATGGCAGGTTTGAAGGCAGCTATAACAGGCAAATAAATGTTGCCATCGATCCCGAAAAAGCCGATCGAACAATGATTTACGAACCGATCGTGCCGTTCACTTTTACACATTTTGAAGTGATTAATACAGATGGAAAACAGACCGTTCGAGACTATAGCGATTTTTATGGATACAAAATAGGGCAAAACCAGGTTTCATATGGCACACTCTTTGGCGGAGACAGACGAAAAATCGTGTATGAAAACGAGAATGCAGGTAACCAATTGAATGTCCTGTTGCTGAAAGATTCATTCATGAATCCGCTCACACCTTTTTTCGCGCAACATTTTAACAAACTGACGGTTTACGACAATCGTTACTACTCGGAGTTCAGCTTGAAAAAGATTTTATCAAGCGAGCATTATGACATTCTGATTATCGCTTTGCATGATGATAACCTTTATAGTCAAAATTATGTTTTTGAAAAACGTGATGGCAGGTAGGGGAGGTATTATAGGCGGAAGCTGGCAGTCGGATGCGAGTCAGAATATCGTGGATAAAGAGATAAGGAAAAAATGGTTTCCCTACGTAAAAGAAGTGACCTTTTTACCTATCCAGACGTTGACGAAACTTCCATCTCCAAACCATCTGGTCCATTACGACTCCAATCAAAAAGAATGACCCCACATGCAAGACATAAGCAGGAAATCGAACGCTGATCACAGCACTATCTATAGCAAACTTAGCACTCTCATAATCAAAAATCGAATGACGAATAGGTTCGAGATAAGCGATCGCATTCAAGAAAGGATTCAAACTGATCAGAAGAATATTAGCGCCGTCGTTTCCGACATAGTTGTTCACACAGATCAACATGCTAACCACAACCAGCCAAAAACGAAATGATTTCCATCGCTTCAATGCCTTCCCCTCGATCCATTTTGCTTTTAAAATAGGATATCGTATTACGTCTCCACAATAAACAATTACGCGGAAAAAGCCCGATATCCTGCTCATGCAGAATCGGGCTTCTTTCTTGTCATTCGAACAAAACGCTCGCAACCTCTTATTTCCTCCCCAAAAACTTATCCAAATACTGAATAACCGCCTCACGATTACCAGCAACTGATGACTCGCGCACTTGATCCTTTTCCAGCTTGTCGAGTGCCTGCTCCAAAATCTGCTCTTCCTTCGACTGCGGCACAACAACCACACCATCTGCGTCGGCCACAATGATATCTCCTGGTTGAATGCTGACACCTCCGCAAGAGATCGGGACGTTTACTTCTCCCCAGCCAGCCTTGCCACTCGCAGCGACCGTCGTTCCTTTGCAAAAGACAGGGAAATCCAGCTTCTTGATCCCCACGATGTCACGAATGACACCATCTACTACAATGCCTTTGATGCCCATGGTTTGCGCGAGGCCCACAACAAAATCTCCCGCGATCGCACGGTAGGTGTCGCCCTTGGCATCGATGACGAGAATATCGCCTGGTTGTGCATCCCGAATGGCTTGCAATACGGACAGATTGTCACCAACGGGCATTTTAACAGTGAATGCTCTTCCCGCAATATGATATTCCTCTTTGAGTGGTTTGATGGCTGGATCGAGGTTATTCAGGCCTTGCATCGTATCGGAAATGCATGTGGTGGGAACGGTTTGGAACTTTTCTACGACAGTGGACATGGGTGAACCTCCTTCAGTCTGGAAAAAGCCAATGATAGAGCAAGTATACAGCCAGCTGGAAAATTGGAAAAATACAAAAAAGGAATCGTTCGCCATAACAAAATGTGCATATAGCCTCTGATTCATAAAGCCAGCCATCAAACGATAACGAAAAGTTATCAACCCTCATTCAAAACCGCTATTTTATTTCCTTCCCAAACTACCGTACATTTTTACCAAACAACACTTGCAAACATGGAAAGGGATGGACGAGATGGCAACCTATAAAATCGGCGTACTAAACGGAGACGGAATCGGCCCGGAGATTGTAAAAGCGAGCGTAGAGGTCATTGCAGCAGTAGCCGAATATGCAGGTACAACGACGATAGATTTCGTACCACTGCCTATGGGGTGGGAAGGGATCGAGACGCATGGAGAGCCGATACCTGACTTGACCAAAGAAACATTGCGAGGGTGCCATGGCTGGATCATGGGACCACACGACTCCTCGTCGTATCCACCCGAACACAAAGAAAAGCGCAATCCGAGTGGAGAGCTGCGTCATCACTTTGACCTGTATGCAAACATTCGCCCTAGCAAGACAATCTCTGGAATCAAAAGCGTGGTAGGGGAAGCGGACTTGGTCATTTTTCGGGAGAATACAGAGGGGTTTTACCCTGACCGAAACATGCATGCAGGTCTAGGAGAGTACATGATTACGCCAGATATCGCGGTCGTAAATGGAGTCTTTACACGAAAGGCTTCCGAGAGAATTGCCCATGCTGCGTTTCGCATGGCGATGCAACGTAAGCGCAAAGTGACGATTGTCCATAAAGCGAATGTCATCAGACTGGGGTATGGATTGTTTCTCGATACCTGTCGTGAGGTGGCAAAACAATACCCTGAAGTAAAAGTAGAGGACTACCACATTGATGCAATGGCTGCCCATCTCGTGCGAAGAGCGAAAGAATTTGATGTGATCGTGACGACGAATATGTTTGGAGATATTTTATCTGACTTGGCTGGTGAACTGGTAGGCAGTCTGGGATTGGCGCCATCTATTAATACGAATGACCAGCAGGCGATGGCCCAGGCCGCCCATGGTTCGGCACCTGATATCGCTGGGAAAAACATCGCGAATCCCGTAGGGGAAATGCTCTCGACTGTGATGCTCCTCGATTGGCTCTCTGCGCGTCACCAAGATCAGAATTTGTACCGCGTCGCACGCCTTGCGGAACAGGCGATTATGGAGACAATGGAAGCAGGGATTTGCACGCGTGATTTGGGTGGAACAGCATCCACCACAGAATTCACAGCGGCGATTATCGAGCGGATCGCTTCAGGAGGGAAATAAATGGCGACATCTCCTACCCGCATTGGTCTGATTCATGCGACGATGAATTCAGTGCAGCCCATCCATGACGCTTTTCGGGCTCAAGCACCACACGTGATACTGCTAAACTTTATGGACGAAGGATTGATCTTTGAGTTAAATGAAACAGGTGTCATTACAACAGCGATGATTCGACGACTCGTTGCGCTCATTGCGCGAGCCGAAGAAAGTGGAGTGGATGGAATTTTACTAACTTGCTCTTCGTTTTCTCCGTACGTGCCTCAAATTAGAAGCCTGTTCTCTACACCGGTAATGAGTGCCGACACGAGTATGTTGGAGTACGCGGTGAGTACCGCTCAGCGTATCGGGGTAATCGCGACGGTAGGAACAGCAGGGCCAATCACTACCCAGCAGCTACAAGAGATCGCTGTCGAGCAGGGCAAGACTGTCGAAGTTCAGACGGAGGTAATCACCGAAGCGTTTGTCGCTCTGCAAAATGGCGAGAGGGCCCAGCATGACGAGCTAATCCACCAAAAGATTCGGGAGCTTTCGGTCACCAACGAAGTGATATTGTTGGCACAAATGTCGATGGCACGCGCATTGCTGAGTTTAGCGGAACCGCCGTCAACGCCAGTTCTCACTAGCCCGGAAATTAGTATCCGTACGATCTTGCATTTACTAGAAAGCAAACGCGTTGCGCGAAGCTGATGGGTATCGACGTCTCATCACTATTGGGATAACGTTCATATATAGCATTCGGTATTTAAATGATTGTGATAAATTTCTGTTCCTATCAGAATTTTACTAGAATAATAAGATACAAATAGAGAGATAACTAGGTGATCACGAATGATTCTTCGCAATGTGCTCTTCATTACTTTTGGCTTCCAGATCATGATCTTCGCAACCAGACCGATGATGACGCTATACGCTGCCGATATGGGGGCAGACACGTTTCTCATTGGGATTCTCGCAGCGACCTTTGCCTTTTTTCCTTTGCTGTTTGCGATTCACGCGGGTAAAATTGCCGATTGCTTCGGGGATCGGATGCCTCTTTTCCTGTCGAACATCGGTTGTGCAGTCGGTTTAACCCTTCCTTTTTTATTCCCAACGCTGTGGTCACTCTTTGTCTCTCAAGCGATCGTCGGAGTCTCTCACGTTTTCATCAATGTCTGCATGCAAAATGTATTGGGAAAAGCAGCGACCAAAGAAAATCGCGACCATTACTTCAGTGTCTTCAGTACGGTTGTAGCTTTTGCGAGCTTTATCGGGCCTGTCCTCGGTGGATATTTAGCGGAGCAAGTCTCCTATGCTTCTGTATTTATGGTGTCTGAAGCAATCAGTGTCATTCCGATTGGGTTTTCCTTGTTGATCCCGGCAATGGTCGGACAAAAGAAGGAAAAGGCTCCTGAGGATGCGGGGAATTCTTTTACGCTACTGAAAATTCCGTTGTTACGTAAGGCTTTGGCCACCAGCGCATTGGTTCTGTATTCCCGAGACATTTATGTGGCCTACTTTCCGTTGTACGCCAGCCATCTGGGGATCTCAGACTCCAGTATTGGGTGGATCATTGCCATCCAAGGGCTGGCGATGGTTCCTGTCCGTTTGTTTTTAGCCAAGCTGGCGGAGGTAGCAGGCAGAGACAAGGTCCTTCTCTTCTCCATTCTAACTGCTGGCATCTCGTTCTTGCTGATTCCTTTTGTGAGTAACGTAGTGTTGTTGCTCATTCTGAGTGCCATCATGGGAGTGGGACTGGGGTGCGGACAACCTTTGTCATTGACGACTACCTACAATGCTTCGCCGAAGACCCGCACAGGGGAAGTACTAGGTCTGCGGCTGGCATCCAACCGACTTTCGCAATTGGTTGCGCCATTATTCTTTGGAGTCATCGGAAGCTGGGGTGGGCTGGTAGCCGTGTTTTACATTAGCGGAGCGTTTTTGTTGGGGGGAGCCTTCTTGACGAAAGAAAAGACTCTTCCTGCTGAAGTAAAAGGTTCAATAGGAAACTGACCCCCAACGATTGATAACGCCATTACATCGGCTCCGGATAAGGAAACAAATCGACGACTCGAATGCTTTGGCCACTTTCGTTTGTAAACACGACATGTTCTCGGCTTAAATGGCAGGGACTATCTATACCGCAGGCAGCGGCTAATGAAAACAAGCCTTCCCTCAGTTGAAGGATATAGTTCATCACACGCCACTGCTTTTCTTCAGGCGCTAGTGCTTCTTGATACTTGGAATCAGTAGTCGTGATACCAGTAGGGCACTTACCAGTGTGGCACTGCATGGCCATGATACAGCCATTGGCCATCATGAAGCCTCGTGCGGAATTGACGCAGTCTGCTCCCAGTGCAAGAGCGATTGCTACTTTGTCAGGCGTAATAAGTTTACCGGAAGCGAAAATTTTAAAACGATCGCGCACGCCAAATTTTCTTGCCGTATCGTCTAGGATCAGAAGCGCGGCAAACAGCGGTAGACCCATACCGTCAGCCATCGCCTTGAAAGTTGCACCAGAACCACCCTCAGAACCGTCGACGGTAATGAAGTCTGGGTAGATATCCAAATCTAGCATCGACTGAAAAAACGGCTCGAGTCGCTTCGGATCGCCGACCACAATTTTTACACCAACGGGCTTGCCGCCTTCTTCCTGCAAGGTACCGATAAAACGAAGTGCTTCCTGTGGATTGGTTAGAAACTCAAAACGGTTTGGGGAGTTCACCGTTTTTCCTACAGGAACGAGGCGAGCGGCTGCGACTTTTTCTGTTACCTTGGAGCCTTCAAGATGACCCCCTCGAATTTTTGCCCCTTGGTGAAACTTCAACTCGAATGCTTTGATAGGGGAGAGACTTGCTTTTCGCTTATACTCCTCTATGGAAAAGCTTCCCGTCTCATCGCGAAAGCCGAACATACCTGGCCCAATCTGCGAGACGATATCGACGCCCGTCGCCAGGTGTACCTCTGCGACTCCGCCTTCCCCCGTATTGATCCAGGACCCACCCGCCATGAAGGCGCCGCTTCCTGTGGACTGAATATAATTCTCTCCGACGGCACCGAATGAAGTGGCTGAAGCTCCGAACATGCCTTTGATCCGCCAAGGATGCCGACGGTTTTCTCCGACCACGATGACGTCCTCATCATGAAGCAGCCATGGCTTCACTTGTTCTTCGATGAAGATTTCCCTTCTCGTAAACAGGCCTTCATCGGTAATGACGTATTTCTTTCCGACCACCGTTTTTTCGTTATCTACCTTTAGCTCACTAGTCAGTTTGGGGAACATGGCATTGGATATGTAGAAGCCGGGCTTCTCATAATCGCGTCTGCCTCCAAAGGAGATGAGATCCGTCCGATATTTCGCTGCATACACAAGACCGACGAAATCGGCCCGGGAGAACGGTTTTCCTTCGGTGTCACTGTCAAACCAGTATTGGCGGAACTCCGGCCCCAGTTTTTCTAGAAGGTAACGCAGCCATCCGAGATACGGATGAGAGCGAATGATGGAGTGCTTTGGTTTTTTGGATAAGGCATACATGTAGCTGAAGAAAATAGGTGGCAACACTACGATAATTAGCAGTATGACCAACAGGACTGTTTGAACCATCTGGCTAACCCTCCTGACACGCATTGATCAAAATGAAAAGGAAGCTCGAATAGCTTTCCACAAAACACCAATCGTGATTCCGTTGCTTTGGTGACAAAACTTATTCAAGAACAAAAAGAGATATGCAAGGGAAATAGACTAAAGCCTTTTGCTATAATGAGGATATGGTCGCTTAATAGGGAGGAATGAATCCTGGATACGCCAATGGTTGGACATGCTGCTGTATTTTCAGAAGATGAAAAGGAGGTTCGCTCGCTTTATGCCACGCTCATTACGGGATGGAATGAACGGAGCGCGAAAGGCATGGCGGCGCCATTTGCCCCAGATGGCTCTCTGATCGGATTTGACGGGAGTCAGGTCGCCGGGCGAGAAGGAATTGAGGCGCATCTTCTGCCGATCTTTGCTAGCCATCCGACACCACCTTATGTAACGATCGTCCGTTCGGTACGTTTTATTGGATCTAACGCGGCGATTTTGCAAGCGGTAGCAGGCATGATACCGCCAGGGAAAACCGATATTGAACCAGCTCTTCATGCCATTCAGACAGTGGTTGCTGAAAAGTGCGATGGAGAGTGGCGTGTGGTTCTTTTTCAAACGACACCGGCACAGTTCCATGGCAGACCCGAGCTGGTCGACGAATTGACAGAAGAGCTAAGAGCCTTGCTATAGTACGATCCGATGGAAAAGCAAAACGAGTTGTTTCTGCTTGATCCGCTAAGGAATAGAGGAGGAGTAAGCCATGTGTCGAAACATAAAGACGTTGTTCAACTTTGACCCACCCGCTACAGAGGATGAGATCCATGCCGCATCTCTTCAATTCGTGAGAAAGCTTTCGGGCTTTCATACACCATCCAAAGCCAATGAGGAAGCTTTTAACCAAGCTGTACAAGAGGTTGCGGTAGTCGCCAAGAATCTACTGAATTCGCTGGTATCCAATGCAGAACCACGTAATCGTGAGACGGAGATCGAACGTGCTCAGGCTAGGAATGCAAAACGATTTGGCACAAATGGGCAAACAGAATAAGGGTGCGGGCATACATTTTCCCTCTTGCGTTGCAACAAGCGTGACGATACCAGATCTTGTGCTATAATGACTACGGGTGAAGACAATGAGCGAAAAATCAATCAGAGAACGAATTATTGAAACATCCATGCGCTTATTCGAAGCAAATGGCTACCACCGAGTGACCGTTGACCAAATCGTCAAGGAGAGCGGAACGTCCAAGGGTGGATTTTATCACAACTTCAAATCGAAGGATGAGCTTCTCTACATCATCCATGATCAGTTTATTTCGTATGTATTAGAGAAAGCGGAGGAAGCGTACGAACAGTGGGGCACGCCAACGGAGCGCTTGCAGGCTATCGTAAAGTCTTTCGTCATGATGATCGATCTGTACCGATCACAGGTCACCATCTTTTATCAGGAAAGCTTGTTTCTTGCTCCTGAATACTTCAAGGATATTGAAATTAAGCGGGACCGCTACAAAAAAATGATGTTCACGGTTGTGCAAGAGGGAATCGACTCTGGAGAATTTCGCCCTGAATTGCCTGTTCCCATCGTATCCATGGCTATTTTCGGAATGGTCAACTGGATCTACAAATGGTATCAAAAATCAGGTACATACTCCATCGAACAGATCGCAGATATTTATGCAGACATGGTCCTGCACTCCGTCTTAAAATCAGAAGCAATGGAAAACCCTGATTTTAATCGTTTCTTCTTGCATACCGCGGAAATTCCGTTTAAACCTCTTTAACTATTCAAACATGGATGAAATGCGACTGTGCTCTCGCTCGTCTTGATCAGCGGGGGCGTGGCGTGGATCACGCTAACCTTCCTCTCGTTGTATGTGGGCAGGTGTAACGAGCTTAAAAATAGTTCTGTCAGACCAACTGGTTGGTCTGTACTATTATTCAGATACTTGTTATACTGGACCAAAGACCAACTGGTCGGTCTAGCTTGTATTCACCAAACCAACTGGTCGGTTTGGTGGTATTCATACAGAGATTCAGATAACAGGAGGAATGGTTGTGCTGACGATTTATGAACTGAGAGAGCTAGTGAAATTGTTAGAGCAAACGGATGTGGAATCCATTGAGGTCAAGCACGAAGACGCTCGTTTGGCCATCAAACGCAGAACGACCGGGTCAGTGGTGCAGACAACGCCAACGGCAAAAGTAGTGGTTGCACCTGTCAAAGCAGTCGTACCTACACCTGTCGCGCCTGTAAAACCGGTTGTCGAAGTCGCTCGTCCTACTTCTGTAGAAACACCAAAGGCACCTGCTCAACCAACAGAAAATACGGAAAACTTGCATAAAGTGACTTCTCCCATGGTAGGTACTTTTTATGCGGCACCAGCAGCCGATGCAGCACCTTATGTATCAGTTGGTAGCCGAGTGGAGAAATCTACTATCGTATGTATTGTAGAGGCGATGAAGCTCTTTAATGAGATCGAAGCAGAGGTAAGCGGGGAAATCGTTCAGGTCCTGGTCGAAAACGGCCAGTTGGTTGATCTCGGCCAGCCCCTGTTCCTAGTCAAGACAGCACAATAACTGGTGAAACTGATCACCAATCGGGGAGGTCAAGATTAGTGAACAAAGATACACTGTTTAAGGAATTTTCCATCCCGACGTACGATCAATGGCGGGAAGCGGCTGAGAAGACACTCAAAGGGGCTTCTTTTGACGCCAAACTCTTGACCAAGACCTACGAGGGAATCACTCTGCAGCCCATATATCGAAAAGAAGATGTCGAAAAACTCCAGCACATTCACGCTGAACCGGGTTCTGCACCTTTCCTGAGAGGAATAAACGAAGCAGGATCAACTCAGAGCCGCGGCTGGGAGGTTTCTCAAGAGATCTTGGCAGCCGACGCTGATGAGTTTAATCAAATTGCCCGGCACGATTTGGAACGCGGGCAGACCATGTTAAACATTGTTTTGGATCGCGCTTCAATGGCAGGGCAAGATCCACAGGAAGCTCTGCTGGAATCTGTCGGTGATGGTGGGCTTTCCATTTTTAGTCGAGAGGATTTGGACACGGCCTTTGCGGATATCAATCTGGAAGAAGTGCCACTCTACGTCCACGCAGGTCCTTTCGGGTTGCCCGTATTAGCTTTGATCGTTGCTCATTTAGAGGAAAAAGGTTTGGATACGACCAAGCTTCGAGGCTGTGTAGGAGCGGACCCTGTAGCAAACTTCATTTCGAACGGAACATTGAACTATGAAATGTCAGCTGCTTTTGACGGCATGGCGCATACGACACGCTGGGCAAGCAAGCATGCCCCTCAGTTAAAAACGATTCTGGTGCAAGGTCATCCGTATCATGATGCAGGTGGAAATGCCGTACAGGAGCTGGCATTCGTCCTGGCTACGGGTGTTGAGTACGTGCAAGCCTTGCTGGAGAGAGGGCTTTCCATCGAGGATATCACGCCGCAAATCCAGTTTGCTTTCTCGATAGGCTCAAACGTCTTTATGGAAATCGCCAAAATCAGAGCGGCTCGCATGCTATGGGCATCGATCATCGATTCGTACGGTGGATCGGAAGCTGCGCAAAAGATCACCATTCATGCTCGAACATCCGCATGGACCAAAACGATTCTCGATCCAAACGTGAACCTGCTGCGGGCAACTACGGAAGCGTTTTCAGCGGTAGTGGGTGGCGTCGACAGCTTGCATGTATCTGCCTACGACGAAGCGATCCGTCCAGCCAATGAGTTCTCCCGTCGCATAGCGAGAAATACGCAAATCATATTGGAGCAGGAAGCCCATCTGTCAAAAGTAATAGATCCTGCCGGTGGTTCATGGTATGTCGAGTGGTTAACAGATGAAGTCGCTACGAAGGCATGGGAGCTGTTCTTGCAGGTAGAGGAACAGGGTGGGATGCTACAAGCTCTCGAGGCTGGCAATCCACAGGCACAGATAGAGGACATCGCAGGGAAAAAAGCCGAGAACGCAGCTTTGCGTAAAGCACGAATCGTTGGTAGCAACATGTACGCCAATGCACTGGAGCATCCAGAACAACCAAGCAAGCTGGCGATTGAGCCTGCAAAACGATTGAAAGCACATCAGTCTCATCTTGCGAAGCATGACCGTACAGCAATAGCATCCGCGCTCGAAACTCTTTCATTTGATCAGGAAGATCTGTTGGAAAAGGCGGTCAAAGCGGTTCAGGCAGGTGCAACGCTAGGCGAACTGACAAAGGCTATGCACCCAACGAATACGAAGTCAATCACAGTAAAACCGCTTCACCATCATCGGTTGGCTGAAGCATTCGAGACATTGCGCCAGCAGGCAGAGCAGTATGAGGCTAAGACAGGTATGAAGCCAAAAGTCTTCCTCGCCAATATGGGGCAGGTATCGAAGCACAAAGGGCGGGCAGATTTTACTTCCGAGTTTTTTGCAGTTGGTGGCTTTGATGTTCTGCGTCAGCAACAGTTTACTTCGCCCGAAGATGCGGCGCAGGCTGCTATTGCTTCCGGTGCTCCCATCACGGTCATTTGTTCGGATGATGAGAGCTATCCGGAGATTGTCCCCGCTATTTCTCAAGCGATCAAAGCAGGAAAGCCTGAGACGACGGTGCTCGTAGCAGGACTTCCCGCAGCAGAGCAACTCGATGCCTACAAAAACGCAGGATTGGATGACTGTATTCATATTCGCTCAAATTGCTATCAAGTACTGCGAGACCTCCAGGAACGCATAGGGGTGATGTCATGAAGAAGAGGCCAGATTTTTCAAAGGTTTCATTTCGGGCGAACAAAAGTTTGGCAGTGAACTCGTCCCGTCCAGAAGATCAGCAAACACTGGATGAGTTGATCTGGCAAACGTTGGAGCAGATACCGGTAAAGCCGCTCTATACCAAAGATGACCTGAACGGGATGGAGCATCTGGGGTACATGCCAGGATTGCCTCCATTTTTCCGTGGACCGTATCCGACGATGTACGTGACCCAACCATGGACGGTGCGTCAATACGCAGGCTTTTCTACTGCCGAAGAGAGCAACGCATTTTACCGTCGCAACCTCGCTGCGGGTCAAAAAGGTCTTTCCATCGCATTTGACCTCGCTACTCACCGCGGCTATGATTCCGATCATCCCCGCGTTGTTGGAGACGTAGGAAAAGCAGGGGTAGCAGTAGACTCGATTTTGGACATGAAGATATTGTTTGACGGGATTCCTCTCGATCAGATGTCGGTGTCCATGACGATGAACGGCGCTGTGTTGCCGATAATGGCGTTTTACATCGTCGCAGCCGAAGAACAGGGTGTTTCCCAGGCGCAGCTGACGGGCACGATCCAGAACGACATTTTAAAAGAATATATGGTGCGCAACACGTACATTTATCCGCCAGAAGCGTCCATGAAGATCATTTCCGATATCTTTGCTTATACCTCCAAGCACATGCCGAAATTTAATAGCATCAGTATTTCCGGTTACCATATGCAGGAAGCGGGAGCAACAGCCGATATCGAGCTCGCGTACACGCTGGCAGATGGATTGGAATACGTTCGTACAGGACTCAAAGCAGGCATCGACATCGACGCTTTCGCTCCGCGATTGTCTTTCTTCTGGGCGATTGGCATGAATTACTTTATGGAGATTGCCAAGATGAGAGCCGCACGCCTGATCTGGGCAAATCTGATCAAGCAATTTGACCCGAAAAGTGAAAAATCGATGGCCTTGCGCACGCACTCCCAGACATCTGGCTGGAGCTTGACGGAGCAAGATCCTTTCAACAACGTAGTTCGTACGTGCGTCGAGGCGATGGCAGCTGCACTGGGCCATACGCAATCCTTGCACACCAATGCGCTTGATGAAGCGATCGCGTTGCCTACAGACTTCTCCGCTCGTATTGCACGGAATACCCAGTTGTTCCTGCAGGACGAGACGGAAATTTGCAAGGTCGTGGATCCGTGGGCAGGCTCTTATTATGTAGAGTCCTTAACTGCCCAGCTCGTGGAAAAAGCCTGGGCACATATTGAGGAAGTCGAGGCGCTGGGAGGTATGGCCAAAGCGATCGAAACAGGCCTTCCGAAAATGAAAATCGAAGAAGCAGCCGCGCGTCGTCAGGCACATATCGACTCGGGTAAAGAGGCGATTATCGGCGTGAACAAGTACCGCCTGGATAAAGAAGATCCACTGGAGATTCTTGAAGTCGATAATACCGTTGTACGCGAAGCACAAATCAAACGCTTGCGCGAACTGCGAGAAAATCGGGATGAGGCGAGAGTAAGAGCGGCACTGCAAGCCATTACGACTTGTGCCGAAACTGGAGAAGGCAACCTGTTGGAGTTAGCCATCGAAGCGGCAAGAGCACGCGCTTCCTTAGGGGAAATCTCCGATGCGTATGAAAAGGTAGTTGGCCGACATAAGGCAGTCATTCGCTCGATCAGCGGCGTTTACAGCACGGAGTATGCAGATGCGGATGAAGTAGCAGCCGTACGGAAAATGGCTGACGAGTTTGAGCAATGGGAAGGTCGTCGCCCGCGCATCATGATCGCCAAAATGGGTCAGGATGGACATGACAGGGGAGCAAAAGTCATCGCTACTGCCTTTGCGGACTTGGGCTTTGATGTCGATATCGGGCCGCTTTTCCAGACGCCGGAAGAAACGGCAAAACAAGCAGTCGAGAACGATGTGCACGTCATCGGATTCAGCTCACTTGCTGCTGGACATAAAACATTGCTTCCACAACTAGTGGCAGAGCTGAAAAAGTTAGACCGAGAAGATATTGTTGTGGTGATCGGTGGAGTCATTCCTGCCCAAGACTACGCGTTCTTGAAAGAAAACGGAGCGGCAGCAATCTTTGGTCCGGGTACGGTCATTCCAGTGGCGGCGCAAAATGTACTGCAAGAAATCGTGCGTCGGCTGGAGGCTGCGAGTCTATGAGTGAGGGCAATAAAGACAGGACTTCCTTAAACTTTTCTTCGTCAGTCCGTCTCCCTCGCTTAACCGTTGAGCAATATGTGCAGGGCGTGCGGGAAAACAACCGTACGATCCTCGCGCAAGCCATCACCCTGGCAGAGAGCAATTCAGCTGTCCATATGAATATGGCGCAGGAAGTCATCAAGCAGCTTTTGCCTGATACCGGAAATTCGATTCGTATTGGGATCACGGGTGTACCAGGAGCAGGGAAAAGCACGTTCATCGAGGCATTCGGAACGATGCTTTGTGAAAAAGGACATCGAGTGGCTGTGCTAGCGGTTGATCCGAGCAGTACAGTGACGCGCGGCAGTATTCTCGGAGACAAAACGCGGATGGAGCTTTTGTCACGCAATCCAAACGCCTTTATACGCCCTTCCGCAACTGGTGGAACGCTGGGCGGAGTTAATCGGAAAACGCGGGAAACCATGCTAATCTGTGAGGCGGCAGGGTACGATGTGATTTTAATAGAGACAGTTGGCGTAGGGCAAAGTGAGACGACGGTCCGGTCCATGGTCGATTTCTTTTTGCTACTCATGCTGACAGGAGCTGGAGATGAGCTGCAAGGGATCAAAAAGGGTGTTATCGAGATTGCTGACGCGCTGTTGATCAACAAAGCAGACGGAGAGAACAAGCACAGGGCACTCGTCGCGCGCGGCGAGTACAATCGGGTTTTGCACTACCTCCAACCGGCGACGACGGGTTGGGAAACAAAAGCGTACATGTGCTCAGCACTGACAGGGGAAGGCATCGGAGACATTTGGGATGTCATTGGTCATTTTCGCGAACAGACGACCCGTACGGGAGGCTTTGATGCTCGCCGCAAAGCTCAGTCGCTGGATTGGATGCACAGTATGACGCAGGATTATTTGCGATCCACCTTTTACAGTAATCCGGAAATAGCCCACATGCTGCCGCAGATCGAAGGGGCCGTAGCGAGCGGACAGTTGTCTGCGACGAGCGCGGTCCAGCAATTAGTGGCGATATTTGAAAAAACGAGAAAGTGACAGGGATGGAAAGAGAGGTCGGACTATGAGCAATATGCATGAAAAAATTGACGAGCTGATGGAACGAAAGTTTAAGGTTCAATTAGGCGGAGGAGATGCCCGCATCGATGCGCAGCACAATCGGGGCAAACTCACGGCGAGAGAGCGGATCGAGCTCTTGCTTGATCCTGACACCTTTATGGAACTGAATCCTTTCGTAGAGCATCGCGCGACTCATTTTGGTCTGGATAAAATGGAAGCGCCAGGCGAGGGAGTCGTTACCGGATACGGGAAAATCAATGGACGCGCTGTCTATCTGTTTGCCCAAGATTTCACGGTATTTGGTGGGGCACTCGGTGAGATGCACGCGATGAAAATTGCAAAAGTGATGGATTTGGCGGCCAAGAATGGCGCACCTTTCATCGGCTTGAACGATTCCGGTGGTGCTCGCATTCAGGAAGGTGTCAGCTCACTAGATGGCTACGGAACGATTTTTTACCGTAACTCCATTTATTCTGGCGTTATCCCGCAAATCTCAGTCATCCTCGGTCCATGTGCTGGCGGGGCCGTGTATTCTCCAGCCATTACAGACTTCGTGTTCATGGTGGAAAAGACGAGCCAAATGTTTATCACAGGTCCAAAGGTGATCGAGACAGTGACCGGAGAAAAAATCTCGGCTGAAGATCTCGGCGGAGCCAAGGTGCATTCTACCGTTAGCGGAAACGCTCACTTTACCGCTGAGTCCGAGCAAGAGGTGCTGGAACAAGTACGGAGACTGCTGAGCTTCTTGCCGCAAAACAACAAAGACAAGGCTCCAGTGCGTGATTCGGAGGAAGGGAAGAACTGGCAGGAAGACATGCTGGAGCTCGTCCCTGCGGAAAGCACGAAAGTGTACGACGTGCGCAAGGTCATTGAGCAAATCGTGGACTTCGGGGACTTTATGGAAGTACAGCCCAACTTTGCCCGCAATATCGTGATCGGCTTGGCGCGAATCGATGGTCACAGTGTAGGGATCATTGCCAATCAGCCAAAGGTCATGGCTGGCGGACTCGACATCCACTCCTCTGACAAGTTGGCTCGCTTCATTCGTTTTTGCGATTGCTTCAACATTCCGCTTCTCACTTTCGAGGATGTCTCGGGATTCTTCCCGGGTATTAATCAGGAGCATGGCGGGATCATTCGTCACGGTGCTAAAATCCTCTATGCTTACTCGGAAGCGACTGTGCCGAAAATTACCGTCATTTTACGCAAGGCATACGGTGGGGCCTATGTTGCGCTAAACTCGAAGTCGATAGGCGCGGATGTCGTGTACGCGTGGCCGAATGCAGAAATCGCTGTTATGGGTCCAGAGGGTGCGGCAAACATCATCTTTGCAAAAGAGATCGAGCAAAGTGCAGATCCAGCAGCGACTCGCGCAGAAAAAATCGCGGAGTACCGCGAGAAGTTCGCCAATCCGTATGTGGCAGCCAGCTTGGGAATGGTCGACGACGTCATCGATCCACGCGAAACGCGCATGAAAGTCGCGCAAGCGTTGGAGATGCTGCGAGATAAACAGGAAGATCGCCCCTATAAAAAGCACGGGAATATCCCATTGTAGAAGGGACAGATAGAAATGAAACTGCACGATATTCGCGAATTGGTCAAACTGGTCAATCAATCTTCCATCGAAGAACTGGAGTGGGAGCAAGGCAAGACTACGGTCGTGATTAAAAAGGCAGCTCCCATTCTCGTAGTGTCCGATGAAATCCCCGCCGTTCAGGCGGGTGAAGTCGAATCTGGCTATCAAGAGGCGGCAGTAACTGCAGAAGTGACGACCCAAGCTCCTCCGGAAGCTCAAGCAGTAACCCAAACCATCTCCTCCAGTTCGGTAGGAATCTTCACGTCTTCTGTAACAGTCGGTCAAACGATCCAGTCAGGTGACGTGGTAGGGCGTTGCTCCGTAGACGCCTTGCAGCTTTCCCAAGACATCGTCTCTTCTGTCAATGGAGAAATCGTAGAAATTTTCGCAGCAGACGGTCAGCTCGTCGATTACGGCAAAGCGTTGATGGCTGTCAAAGAAAGCTAGGAGGAGACCGCAAATGTTTACGAAAGTCTTAGTAGCCAACCGTGGAGAGATCGCTGTCAGAATCATTCGCGCTTGCCGAGAATTAGGAATTTCTACAGTGGCTGTCTACTCAGAGGCAGATCGAGAAGCCCTGCATGTGCAGCTTGCTGACGAAGCGTATTGCATTGGACCCACTGCTTCCAAAGACAGCTACCTGAACATGCCGCGCATCATGAGCATTGCATTGTTGACGAAGTCGGATGCTATCCATCCTGGATACGGTTTTCTTGCTGAAAATGCTTCGTTTGCTCAGCTGTGCCAAGATTGCTCGATCACGTTCATCGGTCCAGATCCAGCAGCCATTACGAAAATGGGGGATAAATCTGAGGCGAAGGCAACCATGAGCATGGCAAAGGTGCCACTGGTTCCAGGAACAGAAGGTCTGATCGATGATATTGATGAAGCCTTGGCGGTTGCCGCTCAGATCGGATACCCGGTGATCGTCAAAGCAACTGCTGGTGGAGGCGGAAGAGGGATGCGCCTCGCCCATGACGAGCAAGAGCTCAGTAAAGCGATCCAGCAAGCTCAGAAAGAAGCAGAAGCTGCATTCGGAAACGCAGGTGTGTACTTGGAAAAATACGTAGAGGAACCGCGTCACGTAGAAATCCAGATCATGGGCGACAAGCACGGCCATGCTGTCTATTTGGGTGAGCGGGATTGTTCGATACAGCGACGCCATCAAAAGCTGGTAGAGGAAGCGCCTTCGCCAGCCTTGGATAGCGAGCTTCGCGAGAAAATGGGGCAAGCTGCAGTAGCCGCAGCCAAGGCTGTCTCCTATCACGGTGCGGGCACCGTGGAATTTTTGTTGGATAAGCACGGTCAATTCTATTTCATGGAAATGAACACCCGTATTCAGGTAGAGCATCCCGTGACGGAAATGATCACCGGCATCGACCTCATCAAGGAACAAATTTCAGTGGCAGCAGGGAATCCACTGTCTTTTTCCCAGGATGATGTGAAAATCAACGGATGGGCAATCGAATGCAGAATTAATGCAGAGAATCCCTCCAAGAACTTCATGCCTTCTCCAGGGAAAGTCGTTAACTATTTGCCGCCGGGTGGATACGGTGTGCGAGTAGATAGTGCCGTTTACCCTGGTTATGAAATCTCTCCGTTCTACGATTCGATGGTAGCAAAGCTCATCGTATGGGGAACAGACCGCAGCGAAGCAATCGCACGCATGCGTCGAGCACTGGACGAGTTTGTTATTGAAGGCGTGCACACAACAGTTCCATTCCACGAGAAGCTGCTGGAACATCCTGATTTTGTATCGGGACATTTCGCGACGAATTTCCTGGAGAAAAACAAGCTGGAGCTGTAAACTCGCTGAGTAGCGAAAACGATTCAGTTTCTATAAAACAAAGCCCAGTACTGACCTCGGTACTGGGCTTTGTTTATCAATTTTTCCTATGCGTACAGATGCGAACCGTCTGGTGAGGGAGCATAAGCGATTTTGCCTTGATCCAGTAGCCACAAATGATTACTTTCGTCTATTTCATACCCAAGGATCGATTGCAGGGCTGCAATGTTTCCCGCCTCATACATGGGCCCAATGGGGAACCAGCGGGTATTTGTGTCCGATTGCCGCTGGGTGGCATAAGGCTGATACAGATGTTGCTCGTATGGATACAGTGCAGATGAGGAAAGTTTGATGCAAGTAAAATCTTTGCTTCGACGCAACTTATTTTCATGCGAACTAAAAGCCTGAATGAGACAAAAACTGTTTCTCTAGACCCACACGATTTTCGTTTGATAACATGGAAACGTTCGAGAAAACATCCATGGAGGGTCAGTCAGTTGGAGATTTACGATGATATTAAGAAAGGTGAAAAAGGTGCATGGATTAGCATTATCACCTATATTTGCCTTTCTATTTTCAAACTTGGGGTTGGCTATGTGTCAAACTCAGAGGCATTGCTTGCCGATGGATTTAATAATACAACGGATATTATCGCATCTATTGCTGTTTTAATAGGGCTAAAAATTTCTCGAAAGCCGCCTGATGAAGATCATCCATATGGTCATTTTCGTGCAGAAACGATTAGTGCAATGGTAGCTTCTTTTATTATGGTTTCTGTGGGAATTCAGGTTCTCTATCAAGCCGCTACGGGATTATTTTCGCCAGAAATACAAGCACCCGATATGATTGCTGCTTGGACTGCCCTCATTTGTGCAGCAATTATGTATATCGTGTATCGTTACAATGCTCAACTCGCTAGGAAAATTAACAGTCAAGCCATGATGGCGGCTGCACAAGACAATCGTTCAGATGCCCTGGTGAGTATAGGAGCGTTTATTGGGATTATCGGTTCACAATTTGGACTACCGTGGTTAGATTCGCTGACGGCTGTAGTGGTGGGACTCATTATTTGCAAGACAGCGTGGGACATTTTCCGGGAGGCTACGCATACCCTTACAGATGGTTTTGACGAGGAAATGCTAGAGACGTTTAAGCAAACGATTGAAAAAACGCCTGGGGTAGAATGGATTAAAGATATTAAAGCCCGAAGACATGGAAGTAGTGTTCTCGTTGATGCAGTCATTACGGTGGATCATAAACTTAACGTGATCCAAAGTCATAAAATTACAGAAGAGATCGAAAAGAAAATGATGAATGAATATAGAATTCGCCATGTTCACTTCCATATCGAACCAAGTAAAAAAGTGCAGAACCACTAAATGAAAATGGCAAGGCCCCTTTCTTTTGAAAAGGGGCTTTTTCCATTTCTCTTTTAACGAGGCAATTATTCGTTGGTAACACTCGAATCATGAAGCCTGTGATGATTCTGCCTACTGCTTGGATAGGCGTTCGTACAAGCGAACCTAGAGAGGCAAACATACAGTATTTCTAGCCTTGGCATGAGAAGAGGAGGAGTATCGTTCCTTCTTTTCAATTGCATGAAACATGGGAAAGGAGGAACGGTCATGAAAATGAGAAGACAGCCAGACGAGACCGGTGATCGTTTTTCACCTGAATTTTTGGAGTGGCTCAAAGAGAAGAACATCACGAAGAAGAGGCTGAAAAAAGATCCAACAGCATTGGACCTGTATCATCGGGAATGGATTAAAACGAGGAAGAAAAATAAGCCTCGAAAGCTATCGATATTTAACATGATTCCGAATCTTAACATCGATTTGGGTACCGTAATCAATAATGTACGAATTGCTAGTGAGTTATTAAGTACGTTCCTGGAAACAAAAGAAAAAAATCCTTTTAAAAACAACGAAACAGGTTGACGAGCTGGGAGAGCGATTGCTCTCCCTTTTTATTGAGAGCATTGCCACCTACCTTATGCGCTAAGAAGCGAGAGCGACCGTGTTTGGGAGGAGTCTCAAGACTACCCACTTTGATTTTTCTCAGCTTCCCTCGCTTCTTCCAAAAAGGCTTGCCTAGCTTGTTTTACTAGGAAGACGATCAAGATCAAAACAACGATGTAGGCAAAGTCAAAAAACCAGATAAGCCCCAACGGATGAGAAAGCATGGCACCTAGCATGGGTGACATCAACCCGCCCATGATTCCGGCCATTACTCCTTCGATGGAAGCGGTTAGGGAGACTAGTTTTCCTGTGATAAACCCAACTGCCATCCCAATAACGACAGCAATGATGGTCGCAAGTCCCAAATCACTCACCAGATACACTTGAATATTCAAACCTAAAGAGATACTAGACATAGCGCCTAGCACCATAGCGATGGTCATTCCGTCCATACAGGCTAGCTCGGACCTATTTTTATAAGTATACAGGATGCTGCTAACCGTCACTAAACTGAGAAAAATCAGGTTCAGAAAAAGCATCTCGCCCTCCTTGGTTCGCTACTTTTTTCCAGCGTACGAACATATGTGTTATTTCCTTTTTCGTCTGCACCCACACCTGCAAAAAACCGTGCATCTACTGCCTCGACAAAGACATCTGAGAGCCAATTGGACCACCTCCTGCAATAACATATGAAGTCGTCAAAGAAAGTTGTCTGACTTTGGATTGGCATTTTCTCTAATTATTTGAAAATAGGCGATGCTGTCGAGGAGGCGAGTGGTGCCGATTCAGATGGGAAAATATGATAAGATAGAGTGAGAAAAAGAGAACAAGGAGAAAAACAATGCTGGTTCAAGTAGCAAAAGGGATCCACCAACTATCGATTCAATTTCCGTTTGGAATGCGGCAAATGAACGGGTATGTCATCGAAGGAAAAGATGGCGTGACGCTTGTCGATACGGGTAGCTACGCGGAGCAATCTATCGACATCTGGAAACGTGCACTCCCAGTCGGTACAAAAGTAGAAAAAGTATTGCTGACGCACTCGCATACCGACCATATTGGCTTGGCAAAATGGCTGCGTGATACATATCGCGCACCTATTCTCATATCTCGGCTCGGCTACGAGGAAATGCAGAAATTTCGCAGGAGACTGCAAGACTACAGAGGAGACACTTCTTCGCTCTATCCTTTTTTTCTACGACATGGCGGTCCTTCTATCAGCGAAAAGTCACTTCTAGAGCAAGTAGATGCTGACTACTTTGAGCCGGATGAACTTCTGGAAGACAATCAAGAGATCGCGCTGGGGGACTTTTCGTTTGAATCGATATGGACACCAGGCCATTCCCCAGATCACTTTTGCTTTTACGATCGTTCCACCCGCGTGTTGCTGGCAGGGGATCATGTCCTAAATGACATCTCACCGCTGATCCCGATCTGGTCCGAAGAGGAAGGCAATCCGCTTTGCGATTACTTTCATTCACTGGATAAAATCGCTCAGCTGCCGGTAGATATTGCGTTGCCTGGTCATGGTAGTATGATTCACGATCTGCCGAAGAGAATCGTAGAGCTGCGTGCAGGACATGAGCAACGAATGCAGCAGATTCTAGAAGGAGTCTCCGAGAATGGCAGTACGGCTGGCGAGATCGCACAAGTGGTGTACGGCTTCGATAGGATGTCGATTCGCCATCTGGCGGAGTTTCTCATGACACTATCACGTATTTTATACCTCGAATCCGAAGGGAAATTGCGTGGGGAGGAGCGAGAGGGGAAGGTTGTTTTTCGCTTGATAGAGTGAGGAAAGCATCCCCAATGAAAGGAAAGCGTCTTGGGAAGCCAAGGCGCTATTTGTATTCCTTTTTTCATGAATGGTACTTGGATTATTTATGTAAGAATGAAGGGATTGTATCAGATCGTGGCCTGGCTATGTTGGGTGGTGAATCTGCTAGTGAACGAATTAATCATAGTTGCGGGCTGACTCCTCGCTATCTTTACAAAGCCTGATCTCAGGGTAGCCAGTCCTGTGCTGGGGAGTAAGTCAGAAGAAATAGAAGGTCAATGAGATTTCCTTTCTGTTCAGTCGAATAGACATGATTAGTCAAGTGGCGCGTATTTTATCAGTAAGTGCCATTGTCCAAGATTCCGGGTACGGTCGGCGCGGTCATCCAAGAAGACACCGTCTTTTTTCAATATCCGAATGAATGGGGGCATTCCATTATGAAAGCGCTTGTATTGGAGAGTCAGATGAATTGTGTGGTGCAGGAGGTCGCTACACCGACACCCGGGGACAACGACATCTTGGTCAAAATCATGGCAAATGGCGTGTGCCGCAGCGACTGGCATGTCTGGGAAGCAGAAGTAAATAATTATCCATCCAAGATTTTGGGGCACGAATTCACAGGTATTGTGGAGGAAGTGGGCAAAAACGTCACACGCTTTAAAAAAGGTGACCGCGTCATCGCACCATTTTCAGGAAGTGAAGGGACTTGCCCGCAATGTCAACAGGGGCATACCAATATATGTGACTCCTTTTTGTTGCCTGGTTTTATGTATCCGGGCGGATTTGCAGAGTATGTATCCATTCCGTTTGGAGAGAGAAACCTCGTCCTTTTGCCGGAAGAAATCAGCTTCGTCGACGGGGCGGCACTTGGCTGCCGCTTTATGACCGCGTTTCACGGAGTAGTCGATCAGGTAAAGGTTTTGCCAGGGGAGTGGGTCGCGGTTTTCGGTTGCGGAGGGGTGGGACTTTCTGCCATCAATATCGCTACAGCGATCGGAGCAAACGTGATTGGGGTCGATATTAACGATGCCAATCTAGAGTTGGCCAAACAGATGGGAGCAGCGTACACCGTCAATAGCAAACAAACGGATCCCGTAGCGGCCATTCGGGAAGTAACCAATGGAGGCGCACACGTCTCGATCGATGCGCTCGGCTACACGCAGACATGCGTCAGCGGGATTCGGAGTCTGCGTAAGCGTGGCCGCCATCTGCAAGTCGGGCTCACTACCAATCATGAGCAAGGACATATTGCCATCCCAGTCAATGAAATGATTTTGAAAGAAATCAATTTTATTACCACTCTGGGGATGCCTGCTCACCGCTTTGATTCGTTGCTTCCACTCGTGACGACCGGTCGCTTGACGCCAGGTAAAATGGTTACGCGTGAAATTGCCTTGTCGGAGGTAAATGATATCTTTACAGCCATGAGCTCGTATTCCAACACAGGGACGTTTGTTGTAACCAAATTTTCCTGAGCGAGGAAGCCTAGATTGAAACAAGCAAGCAGCGTAGGCCGTTCCTAAAGAGGAATGCGACCTCGCTGCTTTTTGTTTAGAAATCCTGATTCATCTGAAATTTGCTCATTTTTTTATAGAGCTGTGCGCGGCCCGTTTATTACCTGTATTATTCCTGTTTTTCCACGTTGAAAAAAGGTAGAAGCTTCTCCTTTGCTAACCTCAAGATTTTGATGGCTATATCATACACGGTATATGCAGGGAAGTGTATGGAATAATCAGTATTGTATTAAAATGCGGACAATTCGTTTCCCAAGCAAGACACTTTGCAGCTTCACGTCTGCGAAGCAGTTGCCTTTCGTATCTATAGAGCGAGGAAGGAGGGGAGGAGTGAATCCTTCTGGCACGATATTTGCTTTGAAAATAAGCAAGTTCACACTCGTGAGGAGTGATCTTGCTCAGATGCCAAAAACAATTACCTGGAATCAGGAAGGCTCCGTCGCCAGGTATCCTGACTAAAACGAAGCTCATAAAGCAAAAGGGAGAGTGGAAACGTGGAATTTGATACGAGGATTGGGGTTTCTGAGCCCGATAAAATTTACGTTCATGGATATGATTTGACAGAGGATCTGATCGGGGAAATCACATTGGCAGACATGGCATTTCTAGGTGCTGCACACCGCAAGCCCAGTCAGCAGGAATCGAAAATGCTCAATGCCTGCATGGTGGCGATCTGCGAGCATGGTTTCACGCCAAGCTCGATCTCCGCACGCTTGACGTATCTCGGAGCACCAGAAGCTGTACAGGGTGCAGTGGCAGCAGGATTGCTCGGGGCAGGCTCCGTCTATTTGGGAGCGATGGAATACGTCGCACAAATGCTGCAGGATGGATTGAAAAAGGTTGAAGACGAAAACGACGTACAGATCATAGCTGCACAGATCATGGAGGAACGGGCAAAAAAAGGGCTCCAACTCCCAGGATTCGGACATCCCATTCACAGGCCCATCGATCCTCGAACACCAAAATTGTTTGCACTTGCAGAAGAACTCGGATTTTCCGGCAAGCACATTGCCTTGATGAACGAAATCCATCGACAGTTTTGTGAGCAAAAAGGGAAGGCGCTCACCTTGAACGTTGCGGGAGCGATCGGAGCGGTGCTTTCCGATATGAATCTTCACTTCAGCGTCGTCAAATCTTTCGCGGTGGCGGCGAGGGCTGTTGGTCTGATTGCTCACATCGTAGAAGAAATCGAGACAAGTCGAAAAGATTGCATGGCACAAAAGCTCTATGACTTCGTCGAAGAAAATACGAACTACAAGAATACCAAGTCGGCGCGAGATAAGGGTGAGTAAAGCAAGGAAGGGGAAATGAATATGACTTTTGTACAAATCAGACGCACCGGGTCAGAGAATTTGATCACCGTCGTAGAATTGCATCGACCCGAAGCTCGGAATGCCTTTAACACCAGTATGGCAAAGGAATTGCTGCAGGCTTTCCAGGAAATCGCCAAATCCGACGCGAGAGTAGTGATGCTTCAATCGACCAACGGAAAAGCATTTTGCTCAGGTGCTGATCTGAAAGAGCGAAATGGAATGACAGAAACAGAGTGGAGAGATCAGCACAAATTGTTCGAGCAAATGTTTTACGCCATCGCCGATACCCCTCAGCCTGTCATTGCAGTCGTGGATGGGTACGCTTTGGCCGGTGGATTTGAATTAGTACTAAACTGTGATTTCATCGTCGCCGCCAACAGTGCTGTTTTCGGTCTGCCAGAGGTGACGCGTGGCATCATGCCGGGTGGCGGAGCGACACGTCTCTTGGCCAAACGCATTGGCTTACATAAGGCAAAAGAATGGGTGTGCACAGGTCGCATGATCGAAGTGGCCGAGGCGGATCGCGCTGGATTGTTCAATCGTTTGACGACAGCGGATTCGCTGGGAGAGCATGCACTGGAATTAGCGGAGAGTCTGGCACGGAATGCCCCCTTGTCAATCCAATTCTGCAAACAAGCAGTGGATGCGTTATTCGGCATGGATGATGAGCTGGCAAGAGAAAAAGAGCTAAAGTATTACAATCGATGCGTCGATACCCAAGACCGTGTGGAGGGCGTTCTGGCTTTCGTAGAAAAACGTGCGCCCCGTTTTGTCGGGAAATAAGGACTGGTGGAGGAAAAGAGCGATGAAAGACACGGCATTTCACAATGAACTACGTCAGAGTGTTCGCGCGATCTGCAAAAATTACCCTGACGCATACTGGCGAGAGCTTGACGAAAGAAGAGCGTATCCGGAAGACTTCGTGAACGATTTGTCGCGAACGGGTTTTCTCGGTGCATTGATCCCGGAAGAGTATGGCGGCTCCGGTCTGTCCGTCACGGAAGCCTCTATCATCATGGAGGAAATCAATCGTTCAGGGGGCAATGCGGGAGCTTGCCATGCCCAGATGTACACAATGGGCACACTGCTGCGACATGGCTCTGAAGACCAGAAGCGTAAATACCTACCGAAAATCGCGGATGGCTCCTTGCGCCTGCAAGCATTTGGGGTTACGGAACCAAACACAGGATCCGATACGACGCAGTTGAAGACGATGGCGGTGCGAAAAGGTGACAAGTACGTCGTCAACGGGCAAAAGGTATTTATTTCACGGACGGAATATTCAGACCTGATGATCCTGCTGACGCGTACTACACCACTTGACCAGGTAAAAAAGCGTACGGAAGGGCTGTCTGTCCTGCTTGTTGATTTGCGAGAAGCACTCGGTAACGGAATGACGATCCGCCCCATTCGCACCATGATGAACCATGCTACAACAGAGCTTTTTTTCGAAAATCTGGAGGTGCCTGTCGAAAATCTGATTGGCGAAGAAGGGAAAGGCTTTTCCTACATCCTGGACGGGATGAACGTCGAGCGAATCCTAATTGCTTCTGAATGTATCGGAGATGGGTTCTGGTTTGTTGATCGGGCGACCCACTATGCGAATCAACGTGTGGTATTCAAACGTCCGATCGGACAAAATCAGGGGATCCAATTTCCTATCGCGCAATCCTACATTCACCTCGAAGCAGCCAACTTGATGAGATTTCGAGCGGCAGAGCTGTTTGATGCAGGCCTTCCCTGCGGAAAAGAAGCCAATATGGCCAAGCTGCTTGCGGCAGATGCTTCATGGGAGGCGGCAAACGCTGCGATCCAGACCCACGGAGGTTTTGGATTCGCAGAAGAATACGATATCGAGCGCAAATTTAGGGAAACACGATTGTACCAGGTCGCACCCATTTCAACCAATCTCATCTTGTCCTACGTAGCAGAGCATGTTTTAGGTCTCCCTAGATCGTATTGACGCAACGGAAAAGGTTACCCGAGGAGGCGAATGACTTGAGCGCATTAACAGAAATCAAGGAGTTGGATTTGTCCAGATTGCTGCCTGGTCCTTATTGTTCCTTGATGCTAGCTGACTATGGGCAGATGTCATCAAAATCGAAGAGCCGAGATTAGGAGATTATGCGAGATGGGGAAACGGAAGGCCTGTCCTGCCAGGCGTTCTTGTAGGCGATCTCGGCGGAGGGGCGCTCATGGCTATTTCTTGCATTTGCATGGGGCTGTTCCACAGAGAACGCACAGAAGAAGGTCACATGCGTCGGACCTGTGTATGATTTGTATGAGGTATTTGCCGATCCGCACGTACTTCAGAGAGAAATGCTGTTGGAGGTCGAGTACCCGGTGCCAGGAAAGATCAAGCAGATTGGATTTCCCATCAAACTTTCCCGCCCCCCGGGTGAATGGCGGAACCACGCTCCTTCATTGGGGGAGCACACCAACATGATGTTAACCCAAATCAACTATTCGCCTGAATAGATTACCAAGCTCAAGGAACAAGGTGTGATCGGGTTACCCGAAGGAAGTAGCGAGTAGATAGGTGATATTTTGAGAGGAGTGATCTTCGTATGAAGAATCGTTTGCCGAATTGGATATCGGATCATCTCGTTTTACCTGTCATAACAGCACCCATGTTTTTGGTCTCGAACCCTGATTTGGTCATCTCGGCATGCAAATCTGGGGTGATCGGCTCCTTTCCCTCGCTGAATGCTCGAACCGTCGATACGCTGACGGAATGGATGTCGACCATTTCGGAAGAGCTTTCCCGTTGCAAAGCGGCGGAGCCGACACGCAAGATTGCTCCTTGGGCAATCAACATTGTCATCCGTCATCTCAACAACCGACTGGAGGAGGAGCTAGAGCTGATCAAGAAGTATCAGCCGCCGCTCGTCTTTACCGCATTGGGGGATCCTGCGCCTATCGTAGAAATCGTTCATGCGTATGGGGGGATCGTTTTCTCAGATGTGACCACGATCTACCATGCCAAGAAGGCAGTGAAGTCCGGAGTAGACGGCTTGATTCTCGTTTGCGGGGGCGCTGGAGGTCATGCAGGTACGCTCAATAGCTTTGCCTTTGTCAGCGCGATTCGCGAGTTTTGGGACGGAATTACGATTTTGGCAGGCAGTATTGCCAATGGGCAAGAGATTTTGGCAGCCCAAGCACTCGATGCCGATTTGGTCTTTATGGGAACGAGGTTTATCGCTTCGACAGAGAGTAACGCGGGGGATGAGTACAAGCAAATGCTTGTTGATTCAAACATTGAGGATATCATTTATACGCCTGTGTTTAGCGGGATACCAGCCAACTACCTCAAGCCGAGCATTATCAACGAGGGGCTCGATCCAAACAATCTCGGTTCCCACTCCGATTTTGCGAAAACGGGCCGAAAAGCATGGAAGAACGTGTGGTCGGCTGGACACGGGGTTGGTCGGACCAAATCAATCCAGACCGTATCTGAGATCGTCGTTGAACTCCAATCGGAATACGATCAAACACTCCTGGCCTTAAAACAGTTGAACCACTCCCGGTCACAAATGAACACATCTTTGTCTTGAAAAGGAGCTCGACCATCGTGTTAGTCAAATTGAAAGAAGGTATATACAAACAAGTCATTACGTTCCCTTTTGGCATGCGCGAAGTAAACAGTTATTTGATCAAGAGTGACCATTACTTGCAGTTCAAAGGTAAAGCGGGGAAAGAGGCAGCTTGATAATCCGAAACTTGGCTTGACGCACAACTTAGGCGGGGATCCGACACAAATCGTTTCCTTCGTTTCCATAGCCGGGCATGCGAGTATATATGCAAGGTAGTACGTCCGATCCAGTCGCGATCCTAGAAGCATTACGTACTTCAGGGGTTCAATGCGGCGGGACAGGAGCGAAACGATCGTTTCCACGACTCGCACGGATGTGCAGTTCATTGTTGCTGAGTACGGATCGCCGATTTGCGAAACAAGTCATTGCGGGAGCGTGCCGAAGTGCTCATCGCGATCGCGGCGCCGGCTTTTCGTCCTGAGCTGACAGCGGAATGGGAAGAACACAAATGGATGTGGCAGCATCACAACAGACAAGGTATGAAAACGAGAGCTTCACTTGCGATGAAAAACTTCGTATGGGAAGAGATACGACTTTGTTATAAAGTCCGATCGAATAGGTGATCGGGCTTTTTTCTTTGGAACGAGAATTGCAATTAAAAAGGGGAAACACATGTATCGACCAGGAGAGAAGAAAGCGTGAGGAGGATCGCGATGAACAACCGAATAATCGGACCTGTAGAAATCGTTATGGGCGAAAAGGACAGCCGAACACCTTTCTCTACCTCTCTATTGATTAGAGGAAAAGAGGATAGCACCTTGATCGACTGCGGTGGAGGTCCTTCTGTTTATACGTACTTGCTGCAACAATCCATTAGGCAAATTTATGTGACGCATTACCATCCCGATCACATCGGGGGTTTGCCTCTTTTTACGCAATCGCAACTGATCACGAACCCTTACGATTACTGGCGTTTGTCAAATCCAGCTGAGATGGCAGAGAATAGTCCCTTTGATCTTCGAAAATCTGTAAGCCGTCAAATAAACGCTGGTAGGAAGGGCAAGCCTCAGCTTATCTATCCTTACAATCAAGAGATCGATATGTCCGGGACCAACGTCATCATGATTCATGCCCCGGGGCACTGTGAAGGCTTTTGCTGTCCCTACTTTCCGGATCTGGGCATCGTACTCGTTGGTGATTTTGACTTGACCAGCTTTGGTCCCTGGTACTTTTCGCCAGACAGCAGCATCGATTTGTTCATCCAATCCGCCCGTAGCATGCTTGAGGTAGATGCAGAGGTCTACATTACTTCTCATCAGAAAGGAATGGTGAGCAAGGCAGAGTATCGGGAACGAATCGAACCTTATCTGGATGTGATTGAGCGTCGTGAAGAAAAGATAAGACAGCTTGTACGCAACGGTTGTCCACCCGCTGAGCTGATCTGGCAAGACGTCTTTTTTTACCGCAAGCATCTGGATCAGCAGCCTGCTTTTCTGTGGATGGAATTGATGGGGTTGTCCAAGCATCTAAAGCGAATGATCAAGCACGGAGAATCATTTGAGGATTACTTTGATCAATTCGTGACCGTGCATCAGCTGCGTGAGGAGTTTATCGATTGCTTTCGTGAGCCAGCATTTACGGGAAGTGCGTTACCCGTGAGTCAAAAATGAATGACTCATTCAAAAATGATTCGGTGTAAGGGCACTCCCGAAAGCCTTTGCTTAAGTCAAAAATAAATCACGATAGGAAATGGTAGATAGGAAAATGACAGTGATATAGCTATTACTCATTGAACAATGCACTTGGAATGGCAATTGCCTAGATAAAGAAGAACCAGTAGCTCAAATAGGATGGAGTAGCCTTACAGATAAAGGGAAAAGAGAGGTGGATAAAATGCGAACAGAACGTGTAGCGGCCATTGTCGGGGTAGCAGAGTCAGATCTGGGGGTGACGCCTGGTAAAACGGTGCTGCAGCTACAGGCACAAGCAGCAAAAGCGGCTTTGGACGACGCTGGCTTTACGAAAGATGATGTCGATGCTTTGTTTACAGCTGGAAACTGGGCTTGGTCACCTAATTTGATGCTCGGGGAATACCTAGGGATTCGGCCCAAATTTACGGATGGTACCAACATCGGGGGATCATCGTTTGAATCCCATGTCGGTCATGCGGTTGCGGGGATTCAGGCAGGATTGTTCGATGTCGCGCTCATTACCTATGGTAGCACCCAGCGTTCCGATCAATCCAGAAACAAACCGGCTCCAATCGCAACATTGACGGACCAATATGAGCGCCCTTTTGGTTTACCGCTGACGGTCGGAGCTTATGCGCTGGCGGCCATGCGCCATATGCATTTGTACGGCACCACCTCAGAACAGCTTGCGGAGATCGCCGTGGCTACCCGAAAATGGGCGACGATGAATGAAAAGGCTTTTAAACGAGAGCCCATCGAAACCGCAGACGTTTTGGAGTCGAGGATGATTGCAGAACCTTTGCACTTGCTAGACTGCTGTCTCGTGACAGATGGTGGGGGCGCTGTGATTGTTGCCTCCGCCCGAGCCGCAGCGCGAGCAAAAAAGAAACCGGTTTGGATTTTGGGACACGGAGAGACACATACGCATCAATCCATCGTGAATATGCCAGATTTGACAATGACGGGAGCTCGTGAATCGGGGAATAGAGCCTTTGAGATGGCAGGAGTGACACGAGAGGAAATCGATGTCGCCGAAATCTATGATTCTTTTACCATTACGGCTTTACTCACTCTGGAAGCATTGGGTTTTTGTAAACCGGGTGAAGGGGGAGCTTTTGTAAGCGGTCAACGCACGGCTCCTGGGGGAGCATTCCCTATGAACACAAATGGTGGAGGTCTCTCGTATTGCCATCCCGGTATGTATGGCATTTTCCTCTTGATCGAGGCAGCGCGTCAACTGCGTGGTGAATGTGGGCAGCGGCAGGTGGAGAATGCCAAGCTGGCTATCGTCAATGGAACCGGTGGGGTGCTCTCATCTACATCCACACTGATACTGGGGAGGGATTAACATGTCGAGCCAAATTCCAAGACCATTGATGGATTCAGACTCCCAGCCATTTTGGGAAGGCCTTAAACGACAGGAGCTGATGATTCAGCGTTGCGACGAATGTCATCAGCATATCTTTTATCCGAGAGTACTTTGCCCCCATTGCTTTTCAGATAAGGTCGCGTGGACACAAGCGACGGGGCGAGGACATATATACAGTTATACTGTGGTGCACCGAGCGTTTGGTCCCTTTTCTGATCAGGTGCCTTATGTGGTAGCGATCGTGGAGCTGGACGAAGGTGTCCGAATGATGACCCGGATCGTTGGTGATCGCGAGGCGATAAAGATCGGAGTACCGGTAGAGGTCATCTATGAAAAGGTAGATGACGAGTTGCTATTGCCTTATTTTATACTCAGATAGCGTCTATCAAAGAAACGCTTCTGCTAGAAAGCCCTTTTGGAACGGAGCAGAGAAAACCCGAGATGCATTAGATCTCGGGTCGTTCTATTTTCTACTAATTATTCATTGGTTAATTCTTTGATCCCACGAATAAAACGTTCCACTTCTTCCTCGGTATTGTAAGGAGCCAAACCTGCACGGATCCAGCCGCCGCTTTCGTTGATACCCAGCTTATCTGCGAGGGTCATGGCATAAAAGTCACCGTCTGCAATGAAAATGCTGTAGTCTTCGCACATTCTAGCGCAAAACTCTTGCGTACTCCAGCCTGCTACACGAAAAGCGATCGTAGGTGTCTTGGGTACGTCCGGTGCTGCTTGATAAAGAGTCACGGCATCAATCTCGGATAGGGCACTACGGAGTTTGTCTGCCAGACCGTTTTCATAAGCCTCGATTACTTCATACCCCGTGCAAATCCGTTCACGTAATTCCTGTCCTTTTCCCAAACCAGCAATAAATTCGATGGCAGGGCGAATGCCTGCGATTCCTTCATGATTTTGTGTTCCTGTCTCCAGCTTATCCGGTATGTAGGTTGGCGCGGGTTGAAGCTTGTATGGCTGGATTTGTTCAAAGAGTTCTTGGCGAATCACGGCAATCCCCACGTGAGGTCCGAAAAATTTGTAGGCAGAGCAGAGAAGGATGTCTACACCAAGGGTATCACGATCGATCGCAAAATGAGGGGCAGCGTGGACCGCGTCTACGGCTACTGGAATGTCCAGCGCATGCGCTTTTTTAGAGATGGTGGCGATATCATTGATGGTCCCGACGGCATTCGAAGCTAGTCCCACTGCGATGAGGCGTGTTTTGGAAGTGAGGACAGAATCCAGTTCTTCGAGACGCAATGTTAGCGTATCGGAATCGACAGGAAGCCAGCGCACGGTCATTCCACGATCTGCGGCAATCGTCAACCAAGGATCGACGTTGGCACGATGATCGAGCTCAGAAACTACAATCTCGTCGCCTTCTTTCCAGTTACGCCCCAAAGCACGTGCGATGGCGAAAGTCAGGGTTGTCATGTTTGCTCCAAATGAGACTTCCTCGGGCTTGGCGCCAAAAAGGGCAGCTACCGCATCTTTCGCGTCCGCAATGATCTGCTCGGTTTCCCGACTGCTAGGAAACGAGCCATGGAGGTTCGCTCCACCATTTGTCATGTAGGCGTAAATAGCATCCATGGAGCTTTTGACTACTTGTGAACCACCTGGACCGTCAAAATACACAACAGACTTTCCATGGTGTGTCCGACGTAATGCGGGAAATTGCTCACGAACTGCCGCGATGGGATAGAGCTCAGCCGTTTTCGTCATTCTCCACGTCTCCTTTTGCGTTACGCATGTAATCTTACAATTCTTATATTATCACAATTGTTAGTCAATTTAAGAGTAACAATCTAAAGGGAGAAATTCTTTCGATTATTCCTGAGCTTTTGACGATGTTAGATCACGAGACAGGACAGCCGATTCTAAATCCATCTTGCAAGGCAGGAATGATTGTAGATGTCGTTACATTCTCCCAGCACCTTCTGCCTGGGAAACGGAAAAGGGACTATCTATTTTGGGGCCAGAATATATAGGAATGGATCGCACAGGCGTACACACCTATCAGACGAGGATTCAGTATGTAGCCGTAGTATTTCCACCTCATCACGTACTTCCTTCGACCATCACTTTACCAAATAGAGAATCGCATCCACGAATTTTAATCCGTTTCTAATTGTACAAATGAGCGATGGGTATCTATACTGGTAGTAGATACGTAATAAAGGATAAGGTGAGCTGTATGTACAGCGCCTGAACAAGAAGTTGATGAGAGGGATACCATGCAAACGTGGATTACTACCTTTATGGAACAGTTCAGCTACATCGGCATCTTTTTGTTGATGGCCTTGGAAAATGTGTTTCCTCCGATTCCGTCCGAAGTGATTCTGACGTTTGGGGGATTCATGACCACCTATACGACATTATCCGTCCCAGGAGTGATCATTTCAGCCACGCTGGGTTCCGTTTTGGGGGCCATTCTACTCTATTGGATTGGATATTACTTGGATATTGAAAAAATAGAAACCATCGTCGAACGCTGGGGGCACATCCTTCGATTGAAAAAAGAGGATATCACTCGAGCGAATGCATGGTTTGATAAATATGGATACTGGACCATCTTCCTCTGTAGAATGGTACCGCTGGTCAGAAGCTTGATTTCGGTCCCAGCGGGTATGACCAAAATGAATGTCTGGCTTTTTCTCTTGTTTACCACGCTCGGAACACTGATCTGGAATGTAGCGTTGGTGATGATTGGTTCGTTTTTGGGGCAATCGTGGGAGGATATCCTGTCTTATATGGACATGTATTCGACGGTGTCGTATGTGGTGATTGGGATCGTTGTCGTTGTGTTTCTCTTCGTTTTTTTCCGCAAAAGAAGTGTGAAATCGTAGGGGTGCGTGCAATCGTCTTTCTTCCGCTCCATGCGAGATAAGGAGTTCCAAGGGTCAAAGGATTCAGGTGGATTGATGCCATTTATTTTAGCGTGACGACTTTAACGACTGTCGGCTATGGTGATCTGGCGCCGAAGTCGACCAAGAGAGGCACGGGAGGTAAAAACACAGAACAAGAAAAAAAATAAGAATAAGGGAACGGCGCTGAGCATTGCGAGGCGTCTTTTTTGGTAGTTTTGCAAAAGGAACTGGATAGACCAGAAGTAGCCTAGATGCCATAATAGAATTCTAGGGAGATTCTACTAATCGATTAAACAGTAGGGAGAGTGAACGTATTGCCGAAAGAAAGGAAGCAAGTCGACGTTCGAATCGAGCCATGGAAAGATACGGATCTTGCTCTCCTGTTTAGGTTGAACGCACCGGAAATGCTAGAGCACTTAGGCGGCCCGGAAACAGAGGAGCAAGTCCACCGTCGTCATCAGAGGTACGTGAATATCACGGGTACGGAGACTGGCCAAATGTTCACAATCGTCATGCTGCCTGAGTTCGAACCGGTTGGAAACATCGGCTACTGGGAGCGGGTCTGGGAAGGTGAGACGGTGTACGAGATCGGGTGGGGAGTATTGCCTGAGTACCAGGGTCTCGGGATTGCAAGTGCAGCTACCAAAGCAGCGATAGCTTGTGCACGCGCAGAAAATAAACATCAGTTCCTTCACGCTTTTCCTTCCGTCGACAACCCAGGTTCTAATGGAATTTGCCGAAAGCTATCGTTTACCTTAAAGGGCGAGTGCAATTTTGAGTATCCGCCTGGGAGTATGATGCGCTGCAACGATTGGTTCTTGGATCTGAGGGTATCTCCGTAATAACGGGAAGAGAGGTTCAGCATGAACATTACGTATCGCAAAGCAAGAAGGGAAGACGCTTTCGAATTGGCGCGACTCTCAAGCCAGTTGGGTTATCCGGTCGACCGAGGTGAGCTAGAAAAGAGATTGAAAGCCGTTTTGGAAGCTCATCAGCATGTCGTATTTATTGCAGAACAAAGCGACCAGCTGGTAGGGTGGATTCATGCTCACGAACGGTTGCTTATCGAATCAGCGTCATTCATTGAGATTGGCGGATTAATCGTCGATGCCGAATGTAGGGGAAACGGTGTCGGAAGGAACCTCGTCAGGCTCTGTGAAGAGTGGGCAGTGGGGGAAGGCTATACCAAAATCAGAGTGCGAACGAATGCGAGCCGAATGGACGCACGTGCTTTCTACTCTCGAATTGGGTACCATGAAGTGAAGTCACAACAAGTGTTTGATAAACAAATCGGATAATAAAAATGAAAATGAGAGAAATGCGAGAGCTGCCCTTTTACGCAAGGCGGCTTTTTTTGTGAGCTTTCCGAATAAAAATTCCCTCTTTTAGAAAATAGTATAATTTGTACCAATGGGAGTATCCTGATCCATTACTGGAAAACAGCGTTGATATGACAATCATTGACGGGGAAGTAAAAAAACGTAGTAAAAACACGAGCTTTATCATTTCCGGCAAAGATGATACCATGTACTCACTATTGTGTATGGGAAGTGATAAAAGGTGAGCGCAGATAATTCCATGCAGACGATTAGTCGTACCATCCAAATCCTGCGATCCTTTTCCAAGGACGAAAAAGAGCTTTCCTTGGCAGAGTTTCATCATAAGCTGGGGCTATCCAAATCCAGTCTTCAACGGATTTTGAATACATTAGTCAATTACGGTTTCCTAGAAAAGGATGAGAAACGAAAGACATACCGGCTAGGAAACGAGCTGTACTACCTGGGCAAGCTCGTCGAGGAGCACTCTCATCTTCTCACAGTGACCAAGCCTTATCTCAAAGCGATTCGGGATCGTTTAGGAGAAAGCGTGTATTTGAATATCATTGAAAATAACGAACGCAAATGCATTGCCTTTGAAGAAGGAAAGCATGATCTGATGACCATTTCCTTTATTGGTCAAACGTCACCCTTGTATGCAGGCGCATCAGCCAAACTATTGCTCGCTTTTTTACCATCAGAAAAGATGACGCAATATTTGCAACAAACTCCGCTGCAAGCGATTACCGGCTCCACGGTCATCGATAAGGACAAGCTCCTAGCCGAATTAAAAGACATTCGCTCCCAAGGTTATGCCAGCAGTTACGGTGAACGAGTCATTGGCGTATGCTCGGTCAGTGCTCCGATCTTGAATCGGTGGGGAGAAACCATCGCTGGGGTCTCCATTTCTGCTCCGATCATTCGAGTCACGGAGGAAATCTATCAACAATTCATCCAAGCGATTATCGATACCGCAAGACAAATCTCAGAAGAATTCAAGTTCTTGGTCACCTAAATTCAACCAATCAAAACCTACCAGGATGTCAAAAGCTGTGCACCTTCGCCATCTGATCGGATGAGCAGGTAACATGGCTTTTTTGTTTTGGATGAGTCAAAGTTCCATCATAAATTTTCGGTTAATTCAGTAGATTCTGTTATTGATTTCAATTTAGGCTTCCTGTATCATTTCAATTAAAGGTATATCGTACCGATAATCGGTACGCACTAACAAAAAACAGTCGTTATTCCGAGGTGAGGAGGGTATTGATGAACAGTCTGCAATTGCCCATTGGAAAGATTTCAGAAAAAACAGAAATCACGCGCACGGAAATACGTGAATTTTTACAACAGGAAAAAGACCGCGGGACATTTGTGCCCAAATGCGATACGTGGTTAAGCGGGTTCTCCCCCGAGTTCAGCCGAAAACTTGGCGAGCGAGGCTGGATTGGAATGACGTGGCCGAAACAATATGGGGGACATGAACGGACAGCCATCGAGCGATATGTCGTCATTGAGGAACTACTCGCAGCTGGAGCACCCGTTGCTGGTCACTGGATCGCTGATCGGCAGACGGGGCCGCTATTGCTCCGCTTTGGAACGGAAGAGCAACGTACGGAGATTCTGCCACGAATTGCCCGTGGCGAATGCTATTTTGCTATCGGGCTCAGTGAGCCAAACGCGGGGTCAGATTTGGCAGCCGTACACACGAGAGCCCTTAAAGTTAATGGGGGCTGGATTTTGAATGGGAGCAAGACGTGGACAAGTGGAGCCCATCATGCGCACTACATGATCACCCTCTGCCGCACCTCGCCCTTCAATCCGGAAAAGCGCCACGAGGGTATGAGTCAGCTCCTCGTAGATTTAACTGCTCCAGGGATCACGATCCGTCCGATCCTTTTGACGACAGGCGAGCACCATTTTAACGAAGTGTTTTTTGAGGATGTCTTTATTCCTGACAACATGTTGATTGGGGAAGAAGGAAACGGTTGGAAGCAAGGAATGACGGAGCTTGCTTATGAACGTAGCGGCCCTGAGCGCTTCTTGAGTACCTTTCCGCTCCTCGAAGAATTGACGAATCAGTTGCGCAGCCGAGGTGACAAGCACCTGATGGCACAGGTAAGCAAGCACGTAGCGCGATTGTGGACGCTGCGGCACATGTCGATCGGGATCGCCCACTTGCTGGAAAAAGGAGAAACGCCAGATGTCGTCGCTGCGCTCGTAAAAGATATGGGCACCAAGTTTGAGCAACAAGTGGCGGAAATCGCGCGACTCCTCATTCCATCGTCTCCATCGTTGGACACTCCAAATCGTTTGGATCAATTGATGGCGCAGGCAGTCTTGCATGCTCCAGGCTTTACCCTCCGCGGCGGAACGACGGAAATCTTGCGAGGCATTGTGGCTAAAGGGGTGATTGGAAAGTGAACGACATCACAAAAATGCTGATTCAGTCGACGACCAAAATCATGAAGGACGTGTGCACAAAGGAACTCGTGAATGAGGCGGAAAATGGGCAGTGGGCAGCTGCTTTGTGGGAAATTCTGGCCGAGTCCGGCATGCTGACTGTTGCTTGCCCGGAAGAACTGGAAGGTACGGGTGGTAGCTACGCAGATGCTTACCAAATACTCCGGTTGGCAGGGAAGTATTCCGCCCCCATTCCTCTGGCGGAAACGTATATGGGCAACTGGCTTCTAGTGGGTTTGGGAGTGAGAGCGTCCAATGAACCACTAGCCATTTTAGTTAACAAAAACAAGCCATTCCAGCTTAGAAGAGACCAGGAAGGCTGGATCGTAAGTGGAAAAGCGCAATCGGTGCCCTGGGCGAGGGATGCGAAACAACTGCTTGTACTAGGCGAAACGGAATCCGGAGCAGTGCTGGCGATCGTCCATTCTGTAGGAGCAGAGCTATCACATGGACGCAACATCGCTGGCGAGCCGAGAGATACTGTCATTCTTGACGCGATTCGGGTGGAGAATCGTCACGTTTTTTCAGTGGATGCTCGCCAGGTGCAGGAGCGTCTCTTGCACACAGGAGCACTTTGCCGGTCCGTTATGATGGCGGGTGCTTTGGAACGAATTTTAGAGCTTGCGGTCACCTATTCGAAAGAGCGCACGCAATTTGGCCAACCAATTCATCGGTTTCAAGCCGTTCAGCATCACCTAGCCTCATTGGCAGGAGAAATTGCCGCAGCAGAAACGGCAGCCCAATACGCGGTAGATACCAGTGAAAAAGGCTCTGCAACCACGGCTATAGCTATGGCAAAAATCCGTATTAACGAAGCAGCTGGTATCGTCGCTCCAATAGCCCATCAATTACATGGCGCCATCGGGTTTACCCATGAACACGTGTTGCATCAGAGTACACGTCGAGTCCTGGCGTGGCGAGATGATTGGGGAACAGAGACGGAGTGGAGCGAAAAATTGGCAGAGCAGCTCATGAAACTAGAAGATAACGGCTTATGGCCTTTTCTTACGGTGTAGTTGGAAAACAAAAGCGAACAGAAAGGGGAAAGAAAAATGACCGATTTGTTATTTACGGTAGAAGATGGGATAGCCCGCATCACGTTGAATCGACCGGAGGCACTGAATGCGTTTAGTACCGAGATGATTGATTTATGGATACGCGCATTAGAGTCCATTCGCGATGATGATTCAGTACGAGTGGTCGTATTGACGGGAAATGGGAGAGGCTTTTGCAGTGGCGGAGATATCAAGTCCATGGTTCGCGGAGATGGCTTCCTGCACAACAACACAGAGGCAAAAGATCTGTCATCGACTGGGCTGGCGCGCAAGCAGAGCCTGTGGAAGCGAGTCCAGCGTATTCCGTTATTGCTGCAGGAAATTGATAAGCCGGTCATTGCAAAGATGAATGGCATTGCCACAGGGGCAGGCTTAGACATGGCGCTCATGTGTGACATCCGGATCGCAGCCCAGAGTGTGAAAGTAGCAGAAGGGTACATCAAGGCAGGTATCGTACCCGGGGATGGAGGCGCTTACTTTTTGCCACGTCTGGTGGGTGTGGATCGTGCATTGGAAATGCTTTGGACGGGGGACAGTTACACGGCAAAAGAAGCGAAGCAAATGGGGCTTATCACACATGTCGTGTCGGATGAGGAGTTGCAGGAGTATGTTGAGGCTTATGTAAGGCGCTTAGCCAACGGACCACAGGAAACGATGCGTTTTATGAAAAGAGCAGTATACCAGGGCCTCACCACGGATTTGCGTACTTCTCTGGACATGATTTCATCTGCGATGGGGCTTGTGACGGAGCTAGACGATTATCAGGAAGGCATTCGTGCCATCGCTGAAAAGAGACAACCGAAGTTTACATAAAGGGACGCTTGGTGGTTGTCACATTTATTGCTACAACGTTCTCATTGAATCTTCAAAAAGACGCAGGTGCATATAAAAATGTTTGGAGGAGGAAGCTCTTTGCAGGCATTAGATGGTATTCGTGTTCTGGATCTGTCGAGGACGCTGGCTGGACCATTTTGTACGATGCTGCTCGGAGATATGGGGGCAGATATCATCAAGGTGGAGCAGCCTGAGCAAGGAGACGAGACGAGAAGTTTTACGCCCCCTACCTGGGATGGAATTAGCAGCTACTATTTGGCATCCAACCGGAACAAACGAAGTATTACTGTCGATCTCAAGTCGAAGGAAGGCAAAGAAATCATTTTTTCGTTGGCCAAAACCGTTGATGTGCTGGTGGAGAATTTCCGCACGGGCACATTGGATCAGCTAGGGCTGGGCTACGAACAACTCAAAGAAATGAACCCACGGTTGATTTATTGCTCGGTATCAGGTTTTGGACGCACAGGTCCAGAGAAGAACAGAGCAGGCTATGACCTGCTTCTTCAAGGGTATGGCGGATTAATGAGCATTACAGGGGAGAATGGCGGATCTCCAGTAAAGGTCGGCACGTCGATCGTAGATATGAATGCAGGGATGTTCGCGATATACGGTATTTTATCCGCCATGATCGCCCGTGAAAAAACAGGGAAAGGTCAGTTTATTGATGTGAGTCTATTGGACGGTCAGGTTGTTCTCCTGAACTATTTGGCCACTAGTTATTTTGCAACGGGAAATCCAGCAGGTCGCCTAGGAACGGCTCATCCTTCGATCGTGCCCTATCAGGCTTTTGCCGCGAAAGATGGAGAAATCATTCTAGCGATTGCGAACAACCGATTATGGGAAAAGGCATGTCAGGCATTGCGCTGGGATGATTTGCGAGAAGATCCGCGCTTTTGTACCAACGATGAACGGGTCGCCCACCGCGAGTTATTAATCCGGATCATTCAAGAACGAGTATCGACAATGGAACGGCAGGAAATCGTGGAGAAGCTAGACGGCGTCGGTGTTCCCTGCGGACCAATTCATACGATTGATCAAGTCTTGAATCACCCGCAAGTGCTGGCGAGAGAAATGGTGCTTGAGGTCGAGCATCCGGTTGTAAAAAGCTTGAAAATGCCAGGTTTTCCGGTCAAGCTATCGGATACACCGGCACAGGTCCGCAGACATCCACCACTTTTGGGTGAGCACACGGACGAGGTACTGAGTGAACTGGGGATCGATTCCGCACAGATCGTGGAGTGGAGAGAGAAAAAGGTGATCGGTAATAAGCCTGAGGTATCCAGATAGCCGTAACGCTTTCTTACATTTGCGGTCAAATATAGGAAGAGCCTTGGGTAGTGAGACCGAGGCTTACAGATTCAAAAAGACTCCATGAAAAAAGGAGGTTGACCTGGTAGGAAAAGCAAGGAATAGTGCAAATTATTAATTCATACTAATCTTATATGGATTGAAAGAGCCCTGTCGACCAGAAGACTGGAGACGCCTTTCCTTTCCTGCTCAATGATAGAGGGGAAGAAAGGTGTCTTTTTTATTGTCGAATAATTGAAACCGCAGGAGGAGTAAACATGAGTATTCAAAAAGACCTACCGTTTGCATCCCTGGATGATTTGGAAATCGATGTGGGTTTGTTAGAAGATCTGGTGCAGTTTCCGCTTGTGGAAGCATTGTTCGGCCGTCGTTCCCGTCGCTTCTTTCGGGGGGCGGAAATTCCGGATGGACCGCTGGCGTACAAGTCTGCACACGAACCGCTGCCACTTCATGATCTGGAAAAACTGCTGATTCTCGCTGCAATGGGTGGCGTAACCGGATGGCATCATTCGATTACCCGTCACGAGCGCTACAAGCCGCATCTTTCCAATTATCCGGGCTCAGCGAGTGGCCGTACCTTTCCTTCCGCTGCTGGGTTTCATACATCCGATCTCTTTTTTACCGATGACACGGGAACCTACTATTATTCCACACGCGATACGGCACCATTGGTAGGAAAGGATAGCGAAGGCAAAATCAGTCTGCTCGAGCTGCTCAAAGCCCTGCGTGGTCGCATTCGTAAACTGTCGGATACCCGTCTGCACATCCCCAATTACGAACCTTATATGGAAGGACATAATTCTTGGGTTGCGAATAAGCCGGGGACGTTTCTCGTGTTCCCTGTAGGAGATTTGGCTCAGCACACGATAGCAAATCTTTGTTTTTACGCGCAGAACGGCTTGAGTATCTATGATGACATCAACGGTAGCTCCATTCCTGGTATCGAGGAATATGCAGATAGGGTCGACTTGAAGAATCCAATCCCACTGACGTTTCTGGATCAATACTCCATCGCAGAACTGAGTGCGGAGCTTGCGACTTCTACGTATGCGGGTATGCTGATGCAGCAAGCGATTGGGTTGGGAGGCTGGATGTTCGATGGCATTGATCGTTTGACAGTGCTGGGTGCAAGCGGTGATCCTCAAGTACCCGGTCTGGGATTTCGATACGATCAGGATAAACGGTGGTCACTCCCGAATGCAACGGGTCTGGAGGGGGTATTCACAGCCTATTGCCCACCGCATTACCCAACTATGCGTGCGGCGATCGACGCCTATGCTGACCGGAAGTTTGGTCCAGGTGGGCCATTTCATCCAGATACGCCAGGTCCGTGGAAAGAGAGTCAACATGTACGTAGTAGTGCACAAGTCTACGATGAGCGCTTTCGCTCACTGGTCGCGCTACAAGCGCAATACATCTTTGACACCTATGGTAAATTTCCTGCGACGATTCCATCAATCTACAGTCTGATGTACTTGCAGTCGCACCACTTGGATCTGGATTATTACGACCGCTTTTTCGGCCCGCACAGTTATTTGCGCACACATGCGGAGCATTTAGAGAGATGGCATGGGATCAAAAAAAACGAGTAGCGATAATTTTGAATGGGTCAATGGTGGGGAGCACGCACGGGGTGGCGTGTTATTGAACGGAAGTTATCTGAAAGTTGTTATAATATTGTCGAATCTTGAATCTCGAACAAAAGAAAACCGCCCAAATGAAAAGGCGGTTATACTAAATATCACTATTTCTTGTTAGAGTACTCAATGGTTCCATTTAAACCAACGTCCATGTCCATCTGTTTCCGCCAGCGTTTCATTGTATTCCTTACCGCCTAAATAGTAATCAAGGTGGAATTGTCCTAAATCCCACATATTATTGTATAGGTGAAGCACATCTCTTTCTTCACCAAGTTTTTTAATGCGTTCTATTAACTCATATTTGTCTTGGTTTGGTATTTGATTAGCTACGTGCGTGTGAAACACACATACCACAGAATCCTGGGGAATTTTTAAAGCAATTTCAGTGAGTAGCTTCACACCATCGCCCTCAATTAACTCTAAAGATTGCTTTTTAAAACATCGAGAAGCTCTATCAAAATTTGCAATGCGTTCTGTATGATCAGACCATATTAATGATTTTAGCCAAAGATAATCATCAGGATTGTTGAGATCATTAATATGCAAATCTATTCCTATCCTTGTGGAAACGGGCGGGCTTTGTTTAAGGATAAAAGGTGGTCTAGCCCCTTGCATTTCCGATTCAATTCTCAGTTCTGAAAGTGCTTCACCGTATACTTCTTCATCGGAGTTGTAGGAGTAACAATACTTATCCCAAAGAAGTTGCAACCCCGCACTTGTTCCAATTTCTATTAACGCTAATGGTCTCTTGGTTTTCTCATAAATATAACAAAAAGCTGGATACAGATAAGAGCATCGTCTAACTTCGTTTGTTTGAACAAGTTTGTTCTCTATTATCTGAATGATTTCATGCTGATATTTTAGGCAAAAGTCTCTGAAATAAGGAAACGCTGTTACAGCATCCCTCGGATTGTTTACAATGCTACCATAATACTCTCTTAATTCATGGCTCTTCCCTTTCAGTAATAGATAATGAACCGCACCGAAGAAAAGATTTGGAACGGGTTGCCCTTGTCTAACATAGGAAGCCAATTGAAGCAATTCATCGTCAGCGGCAATTTTTTCTGAAAGGTGTTCATACAAGATGCTTGATCCTTTGCATTCTCTAGTTGCGAACACTTTAAAACGATCGGATATTAGAGTTGTCTCCAATGCAGTTCCTCCTTATCCCTATTAATGGTATTGTATCACCACATTTCGATAAATAATATTTGAATGTTTTTGTTGACGATATAGAAAATATTTATCATATATACACTGTGTAACCCAATTCTTCCGTTGTGCTGGACGAATCCACATCCGTATCGACAAAAGACCGTGAGGAAGTCAAGGGAGGAGGCTTGTGTTGATGCAGGATGAGCTACTAACCGGAGGAAACGTATCCAAGGTTTTTCGAGTAGGAAATACAGTGAGACGTGATATAAAGGCGGAAAGCCCGAACATTCACAGACTGCTTCAGCACTTGGAAAAGAAAGGCTTCGTTTTTTCTCCTCGATTTTTAGGCATTGACGAGCAAGGGCGTGAAATTCTGTCATTCATCGAAGGTGAGGTAGGTAATTATCCGCTAAAAGAGTACATGTGGTCTGATGAAGCCTTGATCGGTATAGCCAAGATGCAACAATGGTATCATGATGCCGTACAAGACTTTCCCTTCGATTCCAGCTGGCAGCGTTTAGACAATGCCCCTCAACATGCAGAGGTCATGTGCCACAACGATTTTGCGATCTATAACATTATTTTCAAAGACAAAAAGCCTGTCGGAATCATAGATTTTGACGTTGCTGGACCGGGACCCAGATTGTGGGACATCGCCTATACCCTCTATACATGTGTGCCGTTAAGCAGATTCCATCTGGGGGAAGATGGCGAGAAAATCTTTTACGATACTTCCTTGCACGCAGAGAGAAGAAGAGCAAGGGTAAAGCTGTTTTTGGAAGCGTACGGAGAAAAGGTTCCAGAAGATTATTTCGAGATGATATTGTTGCGATTAGATGGGCTATGCAAGACGATGACTCGAAAAGCCAAGGAAGGTCACCGTGCTTTTCAAAAAATGATCGAGGAAGGTCATCTTCTACATTATCAGGAGGATATAGCGTTCATTCGAAGGCATGCAAATGATTGGAATATAGATACATGATTAACGATATGACACGTGGAACAGGCTGCCGAATCGAAAGGAATCGGCAGCCTCACTGCATTCGCTGGCGGTTACCTCTCCGTACCATAGTGAAACCCGGGATAGGTCACGACCGGCCATTTTTCTTTTCGTAGCGCATCGATTAATTCATGCCCCACATTCAAATTCGCGGAGACGAGATCATGAGGGGTGAGCGCCATCCATTGATTCAAGGATACATCGACAAACCGATCACTTTTGAACATCTCCAAAAACCATAATGTCTCATTCCCTGTGTTTTGTATGTAGTGGCCATTGGCAAAAGGAACATACCCAACGTCTCCAGCCCTGTAATCAAAAGTGCGCGCGATGCCATTCCCCGCAAAGACCGTCATCCGTCCTTGACCAGTAAGATAATACTGCCACTCGTCGTTATTTGGGTGCCAATGCAGCTCCCTCATGGCTCCTGGCTTGATCTCGACTAATGCTGCAGCAATGGTTTTGGAAATCGGGAAATTGGAAGAATCGACGATACGGACGCTCCCACCAGGGGTAATAATCGGTTTTTGGGCTAATAAACGATGGGAAAAGCTCAAGGGAACCGTGCCATAGGGAGAATCGACTTCATCGCTCTCTATCGGTCCTGGAACTTCTCCTTGAAAAATGTAGACTTGATTGGGGGGAATATCGGCAAAAGCAGACTCGGGTACTCCAAAGTTGTCAGAGAGGACATCTCTAGGAGTATGGGCAGACCAATCAGAAATGGATAACGTATTCAAATCGGAAAAGTGACCGTCGTCGAAAACAAGCAAAAATTCGCAACCTTCCTCCAGTCCTTGAATGGAATGAGGGATGCCAGGTGGAAAATACCACAAGTCTCCTGGACCGATGTCGTCGATAAAATTACGACCAGCAGGATCAACAGACGTGATTCGCGCCCTTCCCAGCAGCATGTAGGCCCATTCAGCTTGTTGATGCCAGTGGAGCTCGCGAACACCCCCAGGTGTCAAGGCCATGTTGACCCCTGCCATGGTCGTTGCGATGGGTAAGTCTCGTACCGTGACTTCACGGGACCATCCGCCGTGATTTAACGTCATTACAGCGTCGGAGAAAGAAAATTTTAAATTCGGGAGTAGGCCGTAGTCGGTGACAGGGGGAACAAGCATGTTGGGATTTTGTCGATCCCGAGCAATATTTCTTGGTCCTTGGTCGATCCATCCGGTACCATCGCTTCGCATCGGTTCAGGCACAGGTCGATCTTTTTCTGGTGGGACCTTTCCCATCCAACATCCTCCTTTGACAATATGCTCATCAGCAATGGTTTGTTGCTCTTCAATATCAATGAATATGGTTCTGTGCTTGGTTATTATTCGGGATACCTATGTAGAGGAAAAGAGGCAAGCTGCATCCAGTATGATCTACACAAAGGAATAGACGATTCCACCTATGTTCTCTACGAAGTATGGAAGGACAATGAGGCACTCACTCGCCATGCTCATTCTATCAAGAGTATCGAGAGAGCATTGCTGATCTACTTGCATCGAGGGAAGTATATCGGTTACAAACCATCGAGTAATGTTGAATAGAAGCAAAAAAGTACACCACTCGCAAATACAGAGGGGTATACTTTTTTTGTGCATGAAGGAAAGGGAGAGCTATTGAACGTCAACGGTAAATTCTTTGTTCGCTTCTGCTTGCCATCCCTGTTTCAGCAGAATGATGTATCGATAACTGGCTTTCGGAGCGTGTTTGCTAGCTTTCACTTTGATCTGGATGGTGCCTGTTTCACCCGGCATCAGCTCCAGCTTTTTCTCCGGATTCGTAATGACCTTTACCCAGTTTGGATTATTAAAGGCAAAGTGGTAGTTGATGTCGATATCGTATTTTGCCGTGTGATAAGGACTACTGTTTGTTACCTGAAAATCCTCGATGATGATCTCTTCGCCCGGATGCATGGAGTAATTTCCATTCGCATTTGATTTGGAGGTTTCTTTTTGGGATTCAGCGGTTTGTTGTGGTGGTACGACAGCCACTGTCTGTGGTGGATCATTCAACGGTTGAGCCTGTTCTGTCGTCGTGTATTGATTTTGTAAATAGACGATTACTCGTTTCGCATCAGGTATATGATCGACCTTTACACTGGTGTAACCCGAAGGAGACTGATAGAAATCGACATCCCCTGTATCTTGCGTTTTATCCAGGGCAGTGAGCCAATTCTTCGTCAAGAGTACATCATTGTCTTCATATGTCAGAAAGGAAATGGATTGGTTTCCGTCCTCAAAATAGATTGACAATGAACCGTATTGATAGCACAGATACCTCGATTCGCCATCCTCGTAAGATTCAGAATTTGGATTCCCAAGGAGCATCTTGACTTCCTCACTGCTCATATTAAGACTGATCTGTTTTTCTGTTCCTTCTTGGTTCCATACACCCACATATTCTCCATCCTTGAGCTTGGTATAGAAAGGCTCAGTCACTTCAGTTGAAGCTTTTTTCACCACCTGTTGCGGTGGAGGGGGAATCGGCTGATCTGCTACTGGAACCTGCTTTTGTTCAGCAGGCTTCGGGGTCGTCACATTCGTACCACTCGCGGATGATGCAAGATTTTTCGTTTTGAAAAACCATGAGTTCATGAAAAAGATCGAACCAACTGCTACGCCTACCACGATCCCTATTACGATAACGAATTTTCCTAGTTCATTTTTGGCGCTCAAGGCAAATCCTCCTGCGGTGAAGATAGTAACCATTGTTCATTTCCCTGAAAGAGTGGCAACAAAACCTTTAACGGTCCATTTCATGTAATCTTAATTGAGATTGTGTACAGTTCGAATTGTCTTGTACGAATCGTAGAGGAGGATTTTTTTCAATGAATAACAAACTACCGCAAATTACGATTTTCTTTTGGATCATGAAGATTTGTGCCACGACATTGGGAGAAACAGCAGGTGACTTGGTTTCCATGACGATGCAAGTCGGGTATGCAGTGAGCTCGATGATTTTATTTGGACTGTTCTTAGTCGCTCTATTTACTCAATTACGTGCCAAGAGCTATTATCCCTTCCTTTATTGGACCGTGATTTTGGCGACCAGTACAGCTGGCACAACGATGTCAGATTTTATGGATCGTAGCCTTGGATTGGGTTATGCAAACGGGTCGTTGATTTTGGTCAGTATTCTCTTGGCGATCTTCATCTATTGGTACGTTACGGAGCGTACGCTCAATGTCAATGAGATTCGCACGCCCAAAGTGGAAATTCTTTATTGGTTAGCGATTCTATTCTCGAATACACTTGGAACGGCTCTAGGTGATTTTTTGGCAGACAGCTCAGGTCTGGGATTTGCCGGCGGAGCTTTATTGATCGGAGGATTGCTCGCGCTCGTCGTTTTGGCTACCTTTTATACCCGCATGCCTCGTGAATTTCTATTTTGGATCGCCTTTGTCCTGACCCGTCCATTTGGTGCAACATTTGGCGACCTTCTCACGAAACCCAGCGAAAAAGGCGGCTTTGATTTGGGGACAATGGGGTCTTCCCTCGTTTTGACTATGATTCTCCTTAGTTGTATCGCCTATACAACCTGGGAGAACACTAGGCAACTTAAAGTTGTAAATCGGTAAGGGAGGTTCTCATTTTATTTTAATGCAATTCTTTCTTTCCTTTCATTTTGCTCAACTATGATGGGTGCAGAAACAAAAGGGTTTGATAGTGTGGGACAAGTCGGATAAAGGAGTAAAGAAATGAAAATTTTACTTGCCGAAGATCAGCTTGTCCTCGGAAAGATCCTGGTGCATCTGTTGACGCAAAAGGGAGGACACGAAGTCGTATGGGTAACAAATGGTTCTGATGCTTATGATCATGCAGCTGATTTGTTTTTTGATGTCCTCATTTTGGATTGGATGATGCCTCAAAAAGATGGAGTCACGGTATGTCGGCAATTACGACAAGAAGGATACACAGGAGCTATCCTCATCCTAACGGCCAAAGATGCCCTTCAGGAACGAATTGAGGGACTTGATGCAGGCGCAGATGACTACTTAGTCAAGCCATTTGAACATGATGAACTTCTTGCGAGATTGCGCGCTCTTTCTCGACGGAATTTTGCACCCATTCAGGAAGAGATTGTTACCGTAAAAGGAATTTCTCTCAATCGGACGACTCATTCTATTGAACGAAATGGGGAGCAGATTCAACTAACGGGCAGAGAGTTTCATTTGTTAGATCTTCTCGTGAGGAATCAAGGGACGGTATTGACCCGAGAAGTGATCTTGGACAGAGTGTGGGGAATGGATGCCGACATCGCCAGTAATGCTGTAGATGTGTACGTAAATATGCTGCGCAGAAAAATGGATACTCATGGGGAATCGACCATGATTCGCAGCATTCGGGGGGTCGGCTATTCCCTTGAAAAATAACCAAGATATTTTTCGGAAAACAAGAGTCCATCTGACGTTTATGAACAGCTTCATGCTGATTGTTTTTTTGTTGTTCTTCATTGTGGGTACCATCAGTGTCTTGTCCTACATCGTTTACAATGAACAAAAACTGGAGCTGAAAGCATTAACAGAGCAAGAGCTGGAAGAATCATACGTGGTTGAACCCCAAGGGAAATCGGGAGAGAACACCCCTATCAACAATCAAGGCATCTACATCAATTATTTTCTGAAAAAGAATGGCGATGTGGTGGTAGGGGATGAGTTCAATCCAGAGATGAGATCATTGATCTTGGACAAGGTGAAAGGGTGGAGCCCTGAAGGAATCCAAGTGAAATACGTCACATTTTCAGTTGGGAACCAGCAGGAGGTACACTTCCTCATTGCTGCGAAGCATGTGCTCAATAGTGGAGGGGGCACAGGGACTCTATATATTGGAAAAGATGTTTCCTATTTGTGGAGTATGTTTCAGTGGCTATTGGCTGTTTTGCTTGGAATGCTCTTGTTATTTGTCGGAATTGCCATTGGCATCGGCCAAATTATGACAAGGCGGGCAATGAAACCGATCGTTCACTCCTATCAATTGCAGCGTGAATTTTTAGCAGATGCTTCTCATGAGCTGCGCACGCCCATCAGCATCTTGAAATCAGGCCTCGAAGTAATGGATATGGGAGAGAATAACCAATTGTCTTCTTTTTCTTCTGATTTGCTCGTGGATTTGCAAAAGGAAGCGAAAAGTGCAGCGAAATTAGTGGATGACCTTATGCTCCTCGCTCGTACGGACTCGGGTGCCCAACCGTTGTTTTACGAGACATTTGATTTTTACTCGTTGGCCGAGCAAGTGGTGAGATCGATACAAAATGTAACCCCACCAAGTCAAATCCAGCTGAATCTCCTATCCGATCGCTCACTTCACTTTTATGGCGATCTGGAAAGGATGAAACAATTGCTATACATTTTGTTAAATAATGCGGTCCAATACACGCAGCCAGGAGGCAAGGTCACACTAGACTACTTTCTGGAAGAGGAGTCGCAGGCAACAAAACTATGTATCACCGTGACGGATACGGGAATCGGGATGGAGCCAGAACATCTGGAGTCGATCTTTCGGCGTTTTTACCGCGTCGATAAAAATCGCTCACGTGAATCTGGGGGAACTGGCATAGGTCTAGCGATCGCAAAATGGATTGTCGAAGCGCATCAGGGAGACATCGAAGTAGAAAGTACACCAGGGGTTGGTAGCACGTTCACCATCTATCTTCCTCTCACATAAGGAAGAAAGGAGGAAGCACTCGTGGATTACAAGCGACAATTACTAAACAAGGTTCCTGAAGTTACGATATTCTTCTGGATCATTAAGATCATGGCTACTACTGTAGGTGAGACGGCGGCTGACTTTTTGACATTTAACCTCGGCTGGGGATTGACTAAGACGACGCTAGTAATGAGTGCATTATTGATCATCTTCCTCGTGTTCCAGTTTAGAGCGAGGCAGTATGTTCCTTGGATGTATTGGTGCGTTGTCTTGCTAATTAGCGTAGTGGGCACCTTGATTACCGACAATCTCGTAGACAACTACGGAGTAGAGCTGGAAACGACCACGATTGTATTTTCGATAGCACTGCTGGCAATCTTTCTGTTGTGGTATTTGGTTGAAAGGTCCTTATCGATTCACTCCATTAACACGATAAGGAGAGAAATGTTCTACTGGCTCGCTATTCTTTTCACATTCGCGTTGGGGACATCTGCCGGGGATCTGATCGCGGAAGGATTAGGATTTGGTTACTTGATCTCTGCGTTCTTGTTTGCACTTCTGATTGCGATCGTAGCGGCTGCACATTACGGACGTATGGCGAATTCGGTGCTGATCTTCTGGGTCGCTTACATTTTGACACGACCTTTTGGAGCCTCTCTGGGCGATTTCTTGTCACAGCCACGAGATGAGGGGGGGCTTGGGATGGGGACGGTTGTGACGAGTGGATTCTTCCTCGTAACGATCTTGGGTCTGGTCATCTATTTGACTAGCACGAAAAAAGACGCCGATTTGACAGATGCAACCCGTGGGTAAAGCTTCTCACAGTGAGCCATCACGCACTTTCAACGGAACCTTTCCTATCGAGAGGTTCTTTTTTGGCGTTGGTTGGTTATTGATTTTGGAGATTCCCTCCACTTTTTCAATAAAAAAAGGATATATCCAAAAACAATCCGCATATATTGTATAGAAAATTCAGAATTCGATCTGTAGAAAGGTGTTTGGTAAGTGTGGAAACTCCAGTAGCCATTAATGAACTTCATGCCAAAATAAACAGCTATGTCAAATCACTCACCAAATCCGAGCAGAAAGTGGCGCGCTTTGTATTGGAGAGATTTGACGAGATTCTCAACATGTCCGTGACTGACCTCGCCGAACAAGCGAATGTAGGAGAGACGACCGTATTGCGTTTTTGTCGCAAGCTGGATTTCAAAGGATACCAAGAATTCAAGCTGGCTCTTGCCAAAAACACGATCAACCCCCTCTCCAATTTGCATAGTAACCTTACCGAAAGCGATCCGTTTCAGGTCATGATCCAAAAGGTCAATGCCTCGAACGTGCAGGCGATCCAGGAAACAACCGGGATGATCGACAGCAAAGAATTGAATCGGGCCATAGAACTGATCTTATCCAGTCAAAAAATCCATTTTTATGGTGCAGGGGTATCGGGTGTGACAGCTCTCGATGCCAAGAGCCGCTTTATGCGGATAGGACTTTCTGCGGATGCCCTGCTAGACGCTCACCATCAGGCGATGGCAGCAGCGACTTTATCCGAAAACGACCTAGCTATTGGATTTTCCGTATCGGGTAGCACAAAGGATACCGTGGATGCGCTGACCATTGCAAAAGCAAATGGGGCAAAAATCATCGCCAGTACACACTTTGCTCGTTCTCCCATTACCAAGATGGCCGATGTTGTCTTACTGAATGGAGGGAGAGAGACGCCATTGCAGGGAGGTTCATTGGCAGCGAAAATCGCACAGCTACATGCGATTGACTTGCTGTACACAGGAGTAGCCCTGCGAATCAAAGAAAAAGCATTGTATTATCGGGAAAAAGCAGCAAAGGCAGTCGTGGATAAAGCGTATTAATCTCACGCCAACCAAATTGAAAAAAGAAAGGATACGACGATGCTGGAAAAATGGAAGGCAGGGCTGGTGGTATCCTGCCAAGCGCTGGAAGATGAGCCTCTACATGGACCGCATTTTATGGAACGAATGGCGAGGGCTGCACAAGAAGGTGGTGCTGTCGGGATTCGGGCCAATGGCTTTCACGACATCCAAGCCATTCGAGCTAGCATTGATCTGCCCATCATAGGAATTAACAAACGAAAAATAACAGGCTTTGATGCTTTCATCACACCCGCTAAAGAAGATGCCCGACTTGTCCAGGAAGCCGGTGCAGACATCATCGCGATTGATGCGACGACACAGAGCCGACCAGAATCGTTGGAAGAGTTGATTCACTATATCAAAGGGGAGCTCGGAAAAGTGGTGATGGCTGACGTATCCACAGTGGCTGACGGGATACGTGCCCAGCAGTTGGGGTGTGATCTGGTCGGGACCACGTTAGCGGGTTATACCCAGGCGACCATGCAGAAAAAGAGCAAAGATCCGGATTTTGACTTGTTGCGAGGGCTAGTAGATCAGCTGCACATTCCAGTTATTGCCGAAGGAAGAATTCATACGCCGGAGCAAGCGAGAAAAGCTCTGCAACTGGGAGCGTTCTGTGTGGTAGTGGGAGGCGCCATTACCCGTCCTCAAGAGATCACAAGGCGCTTTCTGGAAGGGATGAAGGAATGAAGAAAGCCATTGGCATTGATATTGGAGGGACAAAAATCCGCGGAGGAGTCATCCGTGAAGACGGCAAGCTCCTGTCTGTTCGGGAAACGCCGACGGAAGCGAAGCGCGGAGGAAAGGAAGTGATGGAGCGGGTAGCTCAGCTTATCCAACAGCTCTCTACAGAAGAGATAATCGGCATCGGCGTTGGAGCGACGGGGCAGGTAGGATTGCAGGGGGAAATCTTGTCAGCTACGGAGACTTTTCCAGATTGGGCCGGAATTCATCTCCAAAAAGAATTGCATGAGAGGTTCCAGCTTCCTGTCCGTGTCATCAATGATGTGCAAGCGATGGCGCTCGGTGAGCTTTCATTCGGGGCGGGGAAGGATGTGCAGGATTTTCTTTGCCTTGCATTGGGAACCGGTGTCGGCGGGGCAATCGTTTCACATGGAAAGCTTGTTCGCGGAACGAACGGGGCAGCTGGGGAAGTGGGTCATATGTTGTTCCACCCAAATGGTCGACGGTGTCCCTGTGGAAAAAGCGGTTGCTTGGAAGCTTACGTCTCCGGTCATGCATTAGAGGCGCGTTTCCAGGAAAAGAGCGGCGTGAAGAAAGCGGGTATGGACATCATCCGTGGAGCCCAAGAGGGTGATGGGGCAGCGCATGCCTTACTGGAAGAATACATGGACGATTTGGCAAAGGGGATTGCTTCCCTCATTACGGTCTTGAATCCTCGTAAAGTAATTCTCGGCGGAGGCGTCGCGCAAAGTCTCCCATCTTATTTGCCTAGCGTGGAAGAGAAAGTGGTTGGCAGGCTCAGTCGTGCAGCGGCACTAGATTTTGCTCTCGTCTTATCCGCATTGGGTGATGGTGCCATGTTGCTTGGGGCGGGCAGTGTGATGTTTTCACAATGAAGTGTAAAGGAGGAACCAAGTGATGAACATACAACGAAAGTGGCTTTCCATGGTCGTGACAGCGGGACTGATTGCGATGCTCAGTGGATGTACGACTTCGAGTAACCAGACGCCCAATCAGACCACACCTACGCCAAAGGTGGAAAAACAAACCGTAACCATGCTGTACTGGCCTGGACCAGAAAGCGATGCCATGCAAAAGGTAGTCGATCATTACAACCAGGGGCAAGGGGCGCAGGATGGAGTAGAGGTCAAAATGGCACCAGCTCCCCGCGAAGGTTTTTGGGAAAAGGAATCTGCGATGATGGGCTCAGACAATAAAGACATCGACATCTACTTCACCGCGAGCTATAAAATCGGGGAGCACAAGAGCGATTTGCTGCCTTTGGATGATAAGCTGGGGGACAGCCTAAAGCTTTATATCGGAACGACGATCGATTCATTGAAAAATGGAGGTCAGACGTACGCCATACCGACGGATGTCTCCAACCATTTTATGTACTATCGGAAGGACTTGATCGAACAATTACTCACGGATGCGGCTTGGCAGGCAACATATAAGGAAGTAAGTAAAAAAATCGTGGGAAAAGAACTCGCCCCCAAAAAACCGGACGAGTGGAACTGGGATGATTTTACCGCCACTGCAGCATTTTTCACACAAAGTCTGAATCCAGGTTCGCCAACCCAATATGGTACAGCCTTGCAAGCGAAAAACCTGATCTACAACGTCATGATCTGGGATGACGTGTTGTACTCCATCGGTGGGGCTTGGTATACAAGTGATGGAAAAGCGAACTTCGATACCGCAGAGACGAAAAAAGCGCTAAACGTGTATGCCAATCTCACAAAGAACGGGATATCGCCAGCCACAGCTTCGACGTTTGAATATCCAGAGACCAATCAATCTTTTCAGACGGGCAAGACCGCAATGATCTTGCAGTGGAGCGCGGCCTACCACGAACTGTCGGATCAGAGCAAGAGTGGACAAATTTTTGACAAGGTCGGAATCGCTCCCATTCCAGGTGACAAGCACGCTACACACGTGCACTCACTTGGCGTCGGTATCAACAAGCATTCAGAAAAACAAGATGCCTCCTTGAAATGGATGAAGTATTTGGCTACCACAGAAGCAATGAAAACGTACGCGGATAACGGAGGGATTCCACCCGTAGCTGACGTGCTGAATGGAATGAAAGACAAACGTCCGGAGTTTCCTTTCATCGCAGAGCATGTAGACAAATATGGCTATGTGGTCGATACCAGTGACAAGGTGTTCCCGATTCTCGAAGTATTAGCCAAGCATTTCTCTGCGGTGTGGGCCGGGCAAGCCGATGTGGATGAAGCAGCGAAAAAGGCCCAGGCTGAAGTCACGACACTGTTAGGGAAGTAGAGATCGTTGCAGTATTCCAAAAGCCAATCCTTTTGGATGATGACTCCTTTGGCAGTGGTGGTGATCGCGCTCGTCGCGTTCCCCACCCTGTATGCTTACTTTGTGAGCGTGCACGACGCCCGGCTGTCAGGTGAGCCCGCATCCTTTATTGGGCTACAAAACTATACGTCCCTGCTGACCAATTCCTCCTTTTATGGTTCGATCTATTACAGTGCCAAATTCGCATTGCTCGCGACAGTGGTAGAGCTCGCAGCGGGTATCGGCTTAGCTGTCTTGTTCAACCGAACGTTTCGTGCAAAAGGGATGTTCACCAGCCTGCTCCTTTTGCCTTTGATGGTTGCGCCTTCGTTATTTGCTCTCATTTTTCGCCTCATGCTAAACGAGTTCGTGGGTGTGGTTCCCTATTATTTGAATCAGTGGGGAATCGCGGTCAATCCCTTTGACCCTTTATGGGTGAACGTGACGTTGATAGGGATCGACGCGATGCAATGGATTCCCTTTGTCTTCATCATCGTCTACGCAGGGTTGACAACGATACCAGAAGAACTCTATGAAGCAGCACGAGTCGACGGGGCGAATCCCGTTCAAAGCTTTTTCCAGATCACGCTGCCGCTTCTAGTCCCTACGCTGGCGATTGTGGCATTTCTACGAGGAATTGACGCATTCAAAATCTACGACATGATTTATGTCCTGACCAATGGTGGTCCAGGGGAGCTGACGACAAGCATTAGTCTGTTCATTTACAAAAAAGCGTTTCTGGAAGGAAATATCGGTGAAGCGACTGCTGCGAGTGTGTTGCTGACCTTTTTGTTAGCGCCTGTGCTTGGATTAGCCATGAAGTTTATTGTGCGGAAGGGAGCATAGCCAGATGAGAATCGCAAAACGAATCGTACTTTGGCTGTTGCTCTCGTTGATTTTACTGCTATTTTTGTTTCCCTTGCTCCTAGATGTACTAACGTCCTTTAAAACAGAAGGGGATATTGCTTCTTTCCCGCCAAAGTGGGTGTTTGCCCCCACGCTTGAACACTATCAAAACGTATTCTCGGGGTCCGGCTATCCCTTTGCGCAATTTTTCCTAAACAGCTTTGTGATTGCGGCTGGCACGAGCGTGATAACAGTGGCGATTTGCATCCCAGCTGCCTATGCCATGGTACGCTACGGCTATGGCTTGAAAAAGTTTTTTTCCTTTATCATTAGTCTCAAGCTGTTGCCGCCGATCGTCTTTGCTATTCCCTATTTCGCTATGTATCAGTTTATGGGATTGCTGGATACCAAGACAGGGCTCATCTGGGTCGCCGTCATCATGAATGTTCCGCTCACACTCATGCTCATGGTTGGCTTTATACAAGAATTACCGGTGGAAATTGAGGAAGCTGCCTTGATTGACGGTTGCTCCCCTGGTAATATTCTGGCGCGCATTGTGTTCCCATTGATTGCGCCCGGTGTTGCTGCTGCTGCCATTCTCACTTTTATATTTACATGGAATGAATTTTTGTTCGTCCGTATTCTCAGTGACATCAACGCCATGACGACTACGGTGGGCTCCACCTTATTTATTCAAGCCTACGGAATTCGCTGGGGAGATATCGCGGCAGCCATTGCCCTGTCTGTATTGCCGCCTTTACTATTCACTTTCTTTGTACAACGCTATTTGGTAAAAGGGTTGTCGATGGGTGCGGTAAAAGGATGATAGGAGGGGTGTATGGAAGGAAGTAGGTAGAGACACGCTGTTGATGGCGTGTCTTTTTGTTATTGTGTATACAGATAATTCAAATTTTACTAAGATGTTAGTACCACAAAAAAACAAAGGAGCGTGTTGGTTCATGGACTCATTGACCCAATATCTAATTGATTTAGACGCCATTCACGGCGTTTCTGGAGACGAAGAGCGAGTAGCAGCTTACATGAAGGAGCAAATCATTCCATTTGCCCAAGAACATTTTGAAGATCCACTCGGTAATCACTACTTTGTGAAGAAGGGGAAGGACCCGGATTTCAAGCTGATGCTTGCCGCCCATATGGACGAGATTGGCTTCATCGTTAGTCATATTGATGAAAAAGGCTTCGTCTATTTTCTCCCGGTTGGCTACCACGACAGTCGAATGGTTATCAACCAAGTGCTCACGATCCAGACGGAAACAGGATTCGTTAGAGGAATTACTGGCAGTAAACCGGCGCATGTCGTTACGAATGAGGAAGCGCAAAGAGCCATTCCGTTGGATCAATTGCATCTTGATCTCGGTACGACCTCACGGAGAGAAACACTCGCGTTAGGTGTACAGGTAGGGGATTACATAACCTTTGATCGCGTCGGTCAGCTGTTGAACGGTACCAAGGTGTTCAGCGGGAAATCCGTGGATAATCGCTCAGGGTGTGCGGTATTGATCGAGGTCATGAAGCGGCTCGCGGACAAGCAGATCACTCCTACTGTATATGGAGTTGCCTCTGTGCAGGAAGAGGTCGGACTGCGCGGAGCAGGACCGGCGGCGTACGCGGTTCAACCTGATATCTGCTTGGCTATCGATGTCATTTTCGCAGGAGGCACGCCTGGGATGGACGAGAGAATATCGCCTGTCATTTTGGGTGCTGGGCCAGCTATTATGATGTATGACTGGACACCGAGTAATGGGCATGGAAACAACGTTCCGAAGAAACTGACTCGCAAACTCATACAGACAGCGGAAAAGAACGCTATTCCGTATCAACGCGAGGTCGTACTCAATGGTGGTACTGACGCTTGGGCCATGAGCCTTGCAGGCAAAGGAGCGTTGTCAGGATGCATTTCTCTACCATCACGCTATATTCACTCAGCGACGGGTATCGTACATATGGATGATTTGGAGCAAGCTGTCCAGTTACTTGTTGCTTTTGTAGAGGAACTGCAAAGGAAGTAATACTTAACGTTCACGTAATGGATAGTTAACGTAATATTTATTATGTAAACATTCTTTTGATCTTGACTTTTTCCTTGACCGCTGTAAAATAGGCGAGATCGTCGTAACAAGGAGGCGGATGGACAGCCTATGCAAGAGCCAGAGAAAATTTACAACACCGCGGTGGAAGCGACACTCGAAGTAATCGGGGGCAAGTGGAAGCCAGTTATTTTGTTCCATCTCACATTTGGCAAGAAGCGCAACGGCGAGCTGATGAGCTTGATGCCGGCCGTTACGCAAAAGGTACTGACCCAACAGCTTCGAGAGCTGGAAGAAGCAGGGATCGTCATGCGAATCACATATAACCAGGTCCCGCCAAAAGTCGAATACGAACTGACGGAGTACGGTTGGAGCCTAAAGGAAATTCTCCATCTCATGTGTAGATGGGGTGATACGCATATCGAAAGGGCTTACGGGGACAAAGCAGTAGTACTGCGTGTGCCTCCGCAGGAACCATCAATCCCATTATCCAAGGAAGATGATGATCGCGCTGTAAAGCAATAAAAGTCCCATCACAAGATGAAAGGCTCTTTCGTATTTCCTCAAAAACGATTGAAAGATCGCCCCAAAGACGGCCCAACTGGAGGTACTTGCATAACCGATAAAACCAAGGAAACAAGAAAAGAGAATCAAGCTCACAGTTGAATGGTAATACGGGATGATGAAGGTAGAGTTCGCTGTAATCGCGTATAGGATCACTTTTGGATTGATAAATTGCAAGATCAATCCGGAAATGAAGGAGTTCAACTTTTCGTGCTGGTCCTCGTTCGCTCTAGGCTTGTGCATCAACATCTTCATCGCGAGATACACCATATAAAGTCCACCAAAAATGCTCATCCACATCTTTACTTTGGGGATGAAACTAAAAAGAAGAAGATTGAAGAAGCTACTTAACAGAGCAATAACAGTAGTGCCAACCGCTACACCAAGAATAAACCTGAGAGTATTCCTGTAGCCAGACTTGCTTGCATACGCCATAGACATAATGTTATTCGGTCCGGGTGTAAACGAGGTGACGAGTACATATAGCAAAAACGGAATCCATTGCATAGATGATCAACCCCTTTGTGTGTTATGATGATTAAAATGTGCGTTTTAACGTATGTGCAATATGATTATACAATTTGGTCGCTATATAGCACAATAGGGGGATTTTATGGAAAATATTAGTGCTGTGCTCGCGGAAAACTTAAAGACGTTGCGGGCAACGAAAAGACTAAGCCTGGATAAGGTGGCTGAAATGACTGGCGTAAGTAAGACGATGCTCGGGCAAATTGAACGGGGAGAATCGAATCCAACGCTGAATACGGTATGGAAAATCGCGAACGGATTGAAAACTTCCTTTACCGCACTGATTCATCAGCCTCAGCCAGATACGGTTGTCGTTACCCAAAATGACATTCAAGCGATGCAAGAAGATCATGGGAAATACCGGATCTTTCCCTTTTTTCCCTTTGACGAGAACAGGCGATTTGAAGTGTACACGGTGGAGATGGATAAAGGGGCATACCTAAGTGCTGACGCGCATGGTGAGGGGACAGAGGAATATATTTCCGTGTTTGACGGTGAAGTGACGATCCGAGTCAATAACGAGGAATTTACCATAAAAGAGGGAGAGTCCATTAAATTTAAAGCAGACCGCGAGCATGCCTATCATAATTCAGGTGAATCACTAACGCGGCTAAGTATGGTTATTTACTATCCTACTTAGGGGTAAGAGAACGAGATGGGGTTGGCGGATTCATGTGAAAGAGCACTCCTTATGGAAGAGTGCTCTTTTTGGTTCATGTTATGGATGATCGGGTCAGAACCAACCACGCAAGACCCGAGGAAATATCCTATCTGTGCTGTTTTTGTGATTCGAGAGGGCGGTTGTACCACCAGTAGGTCGCCTCACAGATGGCAAAAACACCGACGACTGCAGCAACCAAAATGATTGCCCACATGCCGAAGAGCGTTATTGTATAGGCGGAACCGTTCCCCACGAGCAAAAGCATGCTGTCGATCACCCATAGAAAGTCCAATATTGAAAAAACCAGAACGACACGGGGAGAAACAACGCTTCTGGTCGCAGCCCATGATAGAAAAGCGACGACCACGAGCAGAAAAACTCCCGTCCCCATCAAAGACAATCGATTTTCCAGCCCCGTCCAATCGGCAATAAACCCAGGGAATAAAAGGAGGAGTAGTCCGCAAGCCCCTGATGAAACGGCGTTCATCAGAAGTACCTTTCGGATCACTGCTTCTTCCGCCATTAGATTTGCCCCACTTTTTTCTTGCTGTTTCATGAAAAGCACCTCTCTTCTCAGGATTGATTTTACACAACCAACATAAGCAAGAAGAGACTGCCATCACCATACATATTACTGCCAAACGGTGCCAAATGGCGTTTTTAAGCGTATCAATCAAGGAATGATCTTACGTTTGCGGAAGTCGCCAAAAATACCCAGGAACATTTCTTTCGTATCAATAAAGTCGTGAAATCCAAAACGACGTGCCTTTGATCCGTCTGCAAAAAAATCGTAATCCCAGGAAAACACGAAATCACCGAATCGCCAGGAGGAAACATCCTTGTAGGGGGTTTTAACCAAGCCGTGTTTTTCTACCATGGCGTTCCACAGCGGTTCCTTATCAGCCATCACCACATCCAGGGACATTTGCAGTGGTGGTGCTGTCTCCATATCGAAATACTTGGCGATGGTAGGCCACATTTCGTTCCAACGGAAAAGGTCTCCGTTTGTAATGTTAAACGCCTGATTTGCACAGCGTTCATCGGTCGCTGCCCAAACCGTTGCCCTGGCTAATAATCCAGCGTCTGTCATTTCGAGCAGGCTGTTGTAGGCGCCAGGTTTCCCTGGAAAGCGAAGGGGAATCCCGAGTTCTTTTGATAGGGATGCGTAGATCGCGATGACCATCGCCAGATTCATCGGATTGCCTAATGCGAAGCCACTAACGACAGAAGGGCGGAGTGCCGACCACGTCCAACTGCTGCCACGCTGACGTTGTTCGAGGAAGGTCTGCTGGTCGACATTGAACTCCGGTGGCATATGGTAGGCGTCCGTCTCCTTCGCCGGAGTCTTAAACGGTCCGAGGTGTGCTCCATACACTTTGTACCCTTGCATTAGGCTAATATGCTGCAGATCGTGAGCGACTGGCTCAATCGTGTTGACAACATGAACGAGCATCGCCATGTTAGGGGCAACCAATTCCGCCCAAGTAGGCCGGTCTTGATAAGCAGCGTAAAAAATATGGGTGACCTCTGTCAGACTGCTCAGTTTCTCATACGTGTCTGCTTCATCGAGTAGATCGACAGCGACGTATCGGACACGGTCATATGATTCTCCACCTCGCCGAGATAAGCCGATAATATCCCAATCAGGTAGCTCGGCGAGATAGCTGATCAGATTACTTCCAATGACACCATTTGCTCCGACGACAAGTGCTGTTTTACGCACGGCTTTTTGCATGGATATTCTCTCCCTTGGCTGTTGGTCTTATCGTCATTTTGCGTCAGGGAGAGGAGAGTGAAAAGTACGCACTTTGAAGTCATATAGGTACTTGAAAGTAATATAGGAAGGGGACGGGTATCGTGACCGACTCGATCTTCCTACAAATACTTTACAAGATCAATGAGCTTGCTAATTTCGTAAGTCGGATGGATTCCCAGCTTGTTTTCTTTTCGATTGGGATTGAACCAGCAAGTATCAATCCCATAATTGATGCCACCTTGAATATCTGAAGTTAAAGAATCGCCCACAATCAGTACTTTCTTTTTATCTGTAATCTGCAATTTGGAAAACACATAATCAAAAATACGTGTATCTGGTTTCTGGAACCCAGCTTCTTCAGAAGTAACGAGATACTCAAAAGAGTGACAAAGGGGAGAACCCCCAATTCTTGATTTTTGTACCTCGGTAAAGCCGTTTGTTATGATGACCAATCGATAAGCGGAGAGTTGGTCGCACAGATCAACTGCACCTTCTGTAAGATGGATTTCCCTGCCTAAGTTCAGAAGGTAATCTCGATTAAACGCAGTGGCATCTATCTCGAGATGATGGGCGAGAAACAATCGCTTGAACCTTTCCGCTCCCAATTCCGCTAAATTGGTACGTCCTTGTTCCAAATCTCTCCATAGTACGGAGCTGATCTCTTTATAGCTGGGTAAATAATAGGTCAAAGCATCGGACATCCCGTAAGCTTCGAACGTCTTTTGCAGGGCTTCTTTTTCCGTCATACCGAAATCGAATAAGGTGTCATCTACATCGAATAGAATCATCTCGTACTTCATTTTATGCCTCCGTTACTCTTTGCTAGTCATTTCATATCTCGCGAGTGCTTTTGGGGTGTTTCCCACTTTCGTCTAACCATTATACTCCACTTTTTTATCAAAACAGGTGTAGTAAGTTCCGGATCTTGAGCAAAATGAAAAAGCACAGCGCGCGTAATGCGTAGCCTGTGCTTTTTGCTTTGCCAATTCTTACCCGCTGTATCTCCCCAATCGATGAAAGAAGTCCTTGAGGAAATCATAAAACAGCTTTTCCGAGGGAGGCAGCTCCCGGTTTTTCGGGATGATAATGCCGACAGTCCTCGTGACATTCGGTTCAGTGATTCGCATTTTCACAGTCTCTCGTGGGATGTTATCGGCCAGCGTTAGCTCAGGTAGCAGGGTAACCCCCAAGCCCGCCGCTACCAGTCCTTTAATCGCATCGATGTCCTCGCCTTCGAAAGCGACCTTTGGCTCAAATCCCATCTGGGCACAGGCGTTGACGACGATGTTACGGAGAACAAAACCAGGGGGGAACAAGACAAAGGTATCCTGCATGAGTTCGTTTAATCGCAAGGTTTTATTCTTGGAGAGCGGATGCTTCGCTGGTAGCAGGGCGACAATTTCTTCGGCAAAGAAAATGTGACTTTGCACATTCTTTTCCTGGGTGGGAACAGGACCGAGAAAAGCAATATCGAGCTCCCCCTTGATAACCGAATCGATGAGTGGCAGGTAAGCACCCTGACGCAGCTGAAAACCGATGTCCGGATAGCTCGAACGAAAAGCAGAAATGACCGCAGGCAACGGATTGGCTGCGAGACTGCTCGTAAACCCTACTCGGATGGTGCCGCGCTCAGGATCGAGAATCTCATTGATTTTTTTCTTTGCCTTTTCGATCTCGGCTAACGACAGCTCTGCATGCTGCAAAAAAATCTTCCCGATGTTGGTCAGCTTCACGTTCCGTCCTTCCCGGATAAAAAGAGAAACACCCAGTTCTTTTTCTAAAATGGCGATGTGCCGACTGAGCGCAGATTGAGCGACGTGAAGGGAATGGGCAGCCTCTGTGTAATGCTCCCTTTTGGCAACTTCGATGAAGTATTGGATCTGTCTGAAATCCATTTTATTCTCCTCAAAACATGACTTATCTCATTTTGAGATCAATTTAGCACTAATTATATATTGTTCAAATAATTTACTCAATCTAAAATAAGTTCTAACAGAGAGAGTAAGGAGTGGGAGAAAAATGAGCATGCGAGGATTGCCTACAAAACAGGGTCTGTATGATCCAATGTTCGAACATGATGCTTGTGGGATTGGTTTTATCGCCAATTTGAAAAACAAGGCCAATCACGAGATGGTGAGCAAAGGTTTGCAAATACTCTGTCATCTGGAACACCGTGGCGGTCAAGGTAGCGACCCGGAGACAGGGGACGGAGCAGGAATTTTGACTGGCATTCCGCACACCTTCTTTAAAAAGTCCTGTGATGAACTGGGCTTCAAGCTTCCCGCCCAAGGCAAATACGGAGTGGGCATGCTGTTTCTCCCAATGGACGAGACTCTACGAAATACGTACGAAAAGCAATTAGAAGAGATCATTCAAGCGGAAGGGCAAAAGCTTCTCGGATGGAGAACCGTTCCGACGAATACGGATAAAATTGGGAAGACAGCAAAGGCTAGTCAGCCATTTGTCCGTCAAGTGTTTATCGGGGCGAGCTCTACTGTGAAAGATCAGCTCAGTTTCGAACGAAAATTATATATCATCCGAAAACAAATGGAACAGGTAGCAAGAGAAGGCTTTTACGCAGCCTCGATGTCCAGCCGCACGATTGTTTATAAAGGCTTAGTTACTCCAGAACAGCTGGATCAATTTTATACGGATCTGCAGGATGAATCCTACGCTTCCCCATTTTCCGTGGTTCACTCCAGGTTCAGTACGAATACATTCCCAACGTGGGAGCGTGCCCATCCAAACCGCTATTTGATCCACAATGGTGAGATCAACACGTTGCAAGGAAATATCAACTGGATGCGAGCTCGAGAGCAAATGTTCCAGTCTGAGGCATTTGGTTCTGATCTACAAAAAGTGGTGCCTGTCATTGATCTGGAAGGCAGTGACTCCGCGATTCTCGACAACTGTGTAGAATTCTTCTCGCTGGCCGGGCGTTCGTTGCCGCACGTGGCGATGATGATGATTCCTGAGCCATGGGATCAAGATGCGAACATCGAAGCTTCCAAGAAAGCTTTTTACGAGTATCATAGCTGCTTGATGGAGCCATGGGATGGCCCAACCGCGATTTCTTTTACGGATGGAAAACAGATCGGCGCGATCCTCGACCGAAACGGCTTGCGCCCAGCCCGTTATTACGTTACCTCTGATGATACTATTATTTTCTCATCCGAGGTAGGGGTTCTCGAAGTTCCGGATGAAAAGATCGTGCAAAAAGGAAGACTGAGCCCTGGGAAAATGCTTCTCGTCGATCTCGAAGAAGGCAGAATTGTGTCCGACGAAGAGATCAAACAGCAGATCGCTAATGAGCAGCTGTATGGGGAGTGGGTACAAAAGAATCTCGTCACTCTCACGGCTTTACCGAAAGCGAATACACCTGCGAGGATTGCGGGAGATACACTTCTGGCGCGTCAAAAAGCATTTGGCTATACCCAAGAAGAACTGACGAAAGTACTGACCCCGATGGTCGCTGAGAAAAAAGATCCGATCGGGTCCATGGGAATCGATACGCCGCTCGCGGTGCTGTCTGATCGTCCACAGCTGCTGTACAACTACTTTAAACAATCGTTTGCACAAGTGACCAATCCACCAATCGATGCGCTGCGTGAAGCATGCGTGACCTCCACTCTCTCTTATTTGGGAGCAGAAGGAAACCTGCTTGCGCCGGACGAGAGCAATTGCCGTCGGATTCGTCTGAGCTCGCCACTTTTGTCCAATGAAGAGCTGGCTAAGCTGGCAAGTAACCCACATCTGGAATTTCAGGCAAAAGCGTTGCCGATCTTGTTCCCAGCAGACGGTGGTGCCACTGGGCTGGAAATAGCGCTGGACGATTTGTTTGCAGCTGCTGATCAGGCGATGGAGTCGGGTCATACCCTGCTGATCCTGTCTGACCGTGGTATGAACGAAAAACAGGCGGCCATTCCTGCATTGCTCGCAGGTAGTGGACTTCATCACTATTTGGTGAGCAAAGGAACGCGGACGCAAGTGAGCGTGATCGTTGAATCCGGTGAACCACGCGATGTTCACCAGTTTGCGATGTTGATTGGCTACGGTGTCGATGCTGTCAACCCTTACGTTGCGATCGACTCATTGCTGGAGCTGGCAGCATCCGAAAAAGGTAACGGCGTGAATGCCAAAGATGCAGTGGAAATCTATATGCGCACAGCCGTAGAAGGCGTCGTGAAGGTCATGTCCAAGATGGGGATCTCCACGGTCCAAAGCTACCGCGGCGCGCAGATTTTCGAAGCGATCGGGATCGATTCCTCTGTTATTGATCGATACTTCACCCGTACGGCTTCCAAAATAGGCGGGATTACTCTCGAAGTGATTGCCAAAGAAACACTCGCTCGTCATGCGAAAGCATTTTTGCCTGAACATTCCGAAGAAAATCTGGATCCAGGAAGTGATTTCCAATTCCGCCGAGATGGAGAGTTCCACCTGTTCAATCCGAAAACTGTGCACGCCCTGCAAAAAGCAGTACGCGAAGGCAGCTACGAGCAATATAAGCTGTACTCGGAGATGGCCAATGACCAGCAATTTGCGTTCTTGCGTCACCTGCTGGACTTCAAATCTGACCGCATGCCTGTGCCACTGAACGAGGTCGAATCCGTTGATTCTATCGTTCACCGCTTTAAAACAGGGGCGATGTCCTACGGTTCGCTGAGCAAAGAAGCGCACGAGACTCTCGCCATCGCTATGAACCGACTGGGTGCGAAAAGCAATAGTGGGGAAGGTGGGGAAGATCCACAGCGCTATATGATAGACGAGAATGGTGATCTGCGACGCAGCGCAATCAAGCAAGTGGCTTCTGGCCGATTTGGTGTCTCCAGCCACTATCTGGTAAATGCCAGCGAGATTCAAATTAAAATGGCGCAAGGAGCAAAACCGGGCGAGGGGGGGCAACTCCCAGGTAACAAGGTGTATCCATGGATTGCGGAAGTACGCAAATCGACACCAGGTGTAGGGCTGATTTCTCCGCCACCGCATCACGATATTTATTCCATTGAAGATTTGGCACAGCTGATCTTCGACTTGAAAAATGCCAATCCACGGGCGCGAATCAGCGTGAAGCTCGTATCAAAAGCGGGAGTCGGTACAATTGCCGCTGGGGTAGCAAAAGGATTAGCGGATGTGATCGTAATCAGCGGACATGATGGCGGTACAGGTGCCTCTCCAAAAAGCAGTATCAAACACGCGGGCTTGCCATGGGAATTGGGGCTAGCTGAGACACATCAGACGCTCTTGTTAAATCAGCTTCGCGACCGTGTAGTCGTGGAGACAGACGGGAAGATGATGACCGGACGTGATGTTGTCATCGCTGCTCTTCTCGGTGCAGAAGAATTCGGCTTTGCGACAGCTCCACTCGTCTCCATCGGTTGTGTGATGGCGCGCGTATGCCATCTGGATACGTGTCCAGTGGGAGTCGCTACTCAAAATCCGGATCTGCGCAAGAAGTTCAAGGGTGATCCACAGCACGCTGTCAACTTTGTGCGCTTCGTGGCGCGTGAAGTGCGTGAGATCATGGCAGAGCTTGGCTTCCGTTCCTTTGAGGATATGATCGGACGCAGTCAGCTTTTGACGATGAATGAAAAAGCGAAATCACACTGGAAGGCAAAACATATCGATCTGTCGCTGCTCCTGTTCCAACCAGAAGTGCCAGAAGAAGTAGGCAGATTCCATCAACGCTCGCAGGATCACAAGCTGGATGCGACACTGGATCGTCAACAACTACTGGCCCTGTCCAAACCGGCACTGGAAAAACAGCGCCAAGTTGAAATCAATCTGCCGATTAACAACACCAATCGTGTCGTTGGTACGATTCTGGGTAGCGAGGTCACGAGACGTTTTGGTGAACACGGCTTGCCGGAAGACACCATTCGCTTGAATTTCAAAGGGTCTGCAGGACAAAGCTTTGGTGCATTCGTACCACGCGGCATTACCTTAAAGCTCGAGGGTGATGCAAACGACTATGTAGGAAAAGGGCTTTCTGGCGGACGATTGGCTGTATATCCTTCCAAAAAGGTGACCTACGCGCCAGAGAAGAACATGATCATCGGAAACGTTGCTTTCTACGGTGCGACGTCTGGTGAAGCGTACATCTCCGGGATGGCAGGCGAGCGCTTCTGCGTCAGAAACAGCGGAATGACCGCCGTCGTCGAAGGAGTTGGCGACCATGGGTGCGAGTATATGACAGGAGGACGTGTCGTCGTACTCGGCCAGGTTGGGAAAAACTTCGCGGCGGGGATGTCTGGCGGTACCGCCTATGTGCTGGCCGAAGATAAAGCTGTATTCACAGCATTGTGCAATCAGGAAATGGTGCTACTGGAAGCGCTGCAGGATGAGCGCGAAGCTGCAGAAGTGAAAAAGCTGTTGGAAAATCACGTAGCGAATACTGGAAGTCAGCACGCCCATGCGTTGCTCAACCAATGGGAGCAGACCAAAGCGAAGTTCGTGAAAGTCATTCCAAAAGACTACAAGCAGATCATTTTGACAATGGAAGAATTGCAGCAATCAGGCATGAAACGCAGCGACGCGATTTTGGCAGCATTTGAAATCAGTCAAAAGAAAAATGTAGAGAAAGCCCCGAAAGCAAAAACAGAAGAACAAGTAGCCGCTTCCGTAGGGAAGTAAGAAAAGAAGCCGATCTAGCCACTTGCAGGCGATGGTTGCGAATCTATCGACAAATGAAAAGACCAAAAAAGACAGCTTGTGGCTGTCTTTTTTGTGTGTAAAAATATTGGGTTTACGCCACAGCTGACTTGCGTTCTACGATATAGCAAGCCATTCCTAAAATCAGAGCAAGTCCAACGAGCACGGCTCCGACCCAAGGAAGAGATGAGATAGACAGATGAGTAATGACCCATCCCCCGATGAAAGCACCTGTTGCATTTCCTAGATTACCAGCTGAATGACTGGAGGTAGAGGCAAGAGCTGGTGCTGCTTGTGCTAGGTTCATCACTCGTACTTGCAACCCCGGAAACACAGCAAAGGAAGCAGCTCCCCAGAGGAAAATGGTCAATACGGCAGCTGTAGGGCTATACATCGTAAAGGTAAAGAGGGTTAGGATGACACATATGGTAAAGTAAAGTCCCAGTATGGAGGGCATCAGCTTCCAGTCCGCAAGCTTCCCGCCGATGATATTGCCGATCGTCACCCCACATCCGAATAGGACGAGAATCCAAGTTACACTATGCTCGGCAAAACCAGTAACTTGCGTAAGCAGTGGCGTAATATAAGTAAATACGGTGAACAAGCCGGCGTTGCCAAGTGCTCCAATAAGGAGGTATAGAAGGAGCTTGGGCTTGACAAGAGCGGAAATTTGCGTAGCGATACTCCCTGGTTTGTCTTGTCGGATGTGCGGTACAAAGATAATTATGCCGATCATTGCGATCATTCCCATAATTGAAATGGCGCCAAACGAAGAACGCCACCCCATGTGCTGACCAATAAATGTCCCTAGAGGAACACCGATAATATTCGCTATGGTAAGGCCAGCCATCATGATGGATACGGCTCCGGCGCGCTTGTCAGGACGGACAAGATTGGAGGCGATCACAGCTCCAACTCCAAAGAAAGTCCCATGCGTCAAAGCGGTGATCAAGCGTGCTCCCATCAAAATTGCGTAGCTTGGAGCGAAAGCAGAGATCCCGTTTCCGAGAATAAATAGTACCATGAGCAGACATAGTAAATTCTTTTGCGGGATTCGGTGGGTGAGGACTGTCAATATAGGCGCACCGACGGCTACCCCAAGAGCATACATGGTAATGAGTTGTCCTGCCGCGGAGATGGTGACATGCAAATCTTCAGCAACATTAGGTAGAAGACCCATGATGACAAATTCAGTCATTCCAATTGCAAAGGAGCCAACTGTAAGAGAAAGGATAGAAATTGAAAACGGTTCTTTTTTTATTACTTGTTCCTTGGTAGTGCGTTGAGATAACTCCATTACGTTAAAATCAACCTTTCTGTAGGATTAAATATCGCTTGAATCGTAATCATAGTGCCGGTCAAGAAAACCTGTTCCATATTATTAAGTTTCCTGAGAGTAAAATCAAGTCATTCTTTTTTAGAATGTGTAAAAGGTGAGGCTTTTTAATAGTTGTTCAAGGGTAGGGAAGAAAGAGGAATGCGATTAGATTGAGTGGCAGCTAGCAATCAATGGCGAGGAGAAATGGGGATGCAGCAAATAGAGCTTATGTCCATCTACTGAAATGAAATCAGCTTAGCAGAGTACCGGCGGTCATGCCGGTGCCCTGCGACTGTTTGGTGCGTATCGGATCGAGAAACTTAGTTCATTGGGCTTCCTCGTCGGCCGAGGGACCATAGATGCCCGGCACCGGAATATCGAGAAGCCGCAAATATACCCCGAGCTGCGCCCGGTGGTGGATCATGTGGCTTAATCCGAAGGTGCGAAGCGCGATCGCCCGCGGCTCGCGGAGGATGATATGGTTGCCGTGGCGCAGCGTCCATTCCTCGCCGAGCGTTTTCTCGTCACATTCAGCGAGCAGGTTTTCAAACTTGCCGACGTTCGCGTCGAACTCCTCCAGAACGTCAGAGCGTTTTTCCAAAGGCTCCCGCCGCAGCGGCACGGTCGAAAGATCGAACTCCGGGTACTGAAAAATCGCGATTTGCCAGTTCAGCAGGTTGATCAGGTGCGTGGCCAGCCCGCCGAGCGTCATGGATTTCTCGTGCGGCTTCCACGACATATGCTCCTCGGGCAAGCGTTCTAGAATGCGGCGCGTAGTGGCCAGTTCATGCGTTGCGTCGCCAACGATCAGTTGTTTGACCATAAATTCCTCTCCTTCCGTATGGTTTATCTTACTATAAATTCCAGTCGAGCGGAAAGCTCTAGTCCCGGTGTCAGCTTCCCCTCTACGCCTTTGGCATCGAATCGTCGGCTCGTACAAGAGCAAATATCCAGTCCAACGCGTCCCTCAAGGTATGATGACTCTACCGGAAGAAGGTATGGTCCGCCTGCGATATCCGACTTACTCCATCCAAGAAATCGAAAAGATCGTATTAGCTGGGCACGTCATGCCAGCAGAGGTCACTCTCTTTATAATTAGTGGAAGGATCACTGCGGCCGTACGCAGAAGCGGTCTATCTGAGTGAAAAAGAGTATATGAAAATCACCAATTCTAGCAACATTAACACCCTCTCTATTCTCGTTGAGAAGCGATAGATGGGATTTTTGATATTTTGAGTTATACGAACAGAATATTGCAGTATCGTTTCATCAATCATCTCTATCTCTACAGGATAGGGATTAGTTTCTGTGAAAAAGGTGATAAAATATGAATCAGAAGTTTGACAGGGAGATGGTGGAAACTTATATGGTTGAAGTCAGCAACAAAATTCGTAGTTTTCGGTTGCAGCAAAATCTGACCTTGAAAGAACTGAGCGAAAAAACGGGATTGTCGATTAGTTTTCTTTCCCAAGTGGAAAGAGGAGGTTCTTCCTTGGCGATTACTTCTTTGAAAAAAATCGCAGACGCTTTCAATGTTCCGATTACACATTTTTTTGAGAGCTACAAAAACCAAAACTACTATGTGAAAAAAGCGGATCAAAAGCCGTTTCAAATCGAAAGCTCGAGCTTGCTCTATACGCGATTGGCTGGAGAATTTTCGGGACGTTCCCTCGAGCCGATCCTTGTTGTCATGCCGCCTGGTTTAAAACAGGACAATGTATTTAATCATCCTGGCGAAGAGTTCTTTTACGTCCTGGAAGGCGTCGTCATTTTTAACGTGGATGGCACGGAATACATCGTGAAAGCAGGCGAATCGATTCACTATCCGTCCAATCTGCCGCATTTCTGGCTGAATCCGCTCGACCATGAAGCGAAAATACTAGGGATTACCACACCTGTTATATTTTGATCCTAGCCTGATACGGCTAGATGGAAAGAGAAAGAGAGGGAATCGCATGCCGCCACTTGCCAATATGGAGCTAGTGGTCTCTGCAGAAGCCGTGCATGGAGGCCATGTGAACAACGTGAAGTATTTGGAGTTTTTAGAGATGGCTCGCAAGCCGTGGTATCAATATTTTTCCACTTTGGGCTTTCGTTCGTTTATGGCGCATCTGAATGTGGAGTATAAAAAAGAAGCCTTTCTCGGGGATCACCTGCTGATCCACACGATGATTGAGCGGGTGGGAAATACGAGCCTTGTTCTTAGACATACGATGAAAAATCAAAATGAGGAGTACGTACTGCAGGCGCACGCGACCTTTGTCGCGATCAGTGTCGAGACAGGTGAAAAAATTCGCGTTCCTGATGAATTGCGTGAAGATATAGACGAAAAAACAAGATGAGACTGCTTGCTTTAGATTCATTCAGAACCCTAATGAGCGAGGGTTCTTTTTTATGAAAGCGCAAATCCAAAACTATGAAATCACCTCGGCTGCAAGAGTCCAATAGTAGCTTTACTACGGCATGTTTTTTGGGGAAGGACAAGACTAACACCACCTTAAATGGAAATATACCACTTTTTACTATTATTAGTTGTATCACAACCAATAGGCGAATAGCTCTTCGTTAAAAGTAGGTCCTTGAAGAAGTCGCAAAAGAATGCGGTTTAACCAAGCGCACCATTCGGTATTATGAGGAAATTGGCTTGCTGTTCCCGCCGGAAAGAAGTGAAGGGGGATACCGCTTATATACCGATCGACACATCGAGCAGCTCAAGAAAATCAACAGCGCGCGAGATGTCCTCGGTTTTTCCTTGCCTGAACTTTTAGAATTTATTCAGATGAGTGATGTCATCCACAACCAGCGCGTGGAAGCCAAGCAGACTGATGATATCCCTTTAAAATTGGAGAAAATCGCGGAGCTTGAGCAAACACTAGAAAAGCAACTCCAGATGATTGACCAAAAGCTAGAAAAGCTCAACTTGTTCAGAACTGAACTTACAGATCTACAGGAGCGAGTCCAGATAGCCAAGACCAAATACATTGCCATTCAGGAGTGAATGCGGAGATGTCACGTTCAGGTAATGCAGTAGCGAAAGCAACAAACGCTGACTCGTATGAAGCGGGTCTGTTGCAGCAGCCTCGCTCAGTCTGGGCTGTTTTCTTTGCAGGAATTATTGCGTTCATGGGTATCGGACTGGTCGATCCAATTTTGCCTGCCATTGCGGATAAAATGAAGGCAACACCTAGTGAAGTGAGCATGCTGTTTACTAGCTACAACGCGGTTATGGCTGTCGCCATGCTGTTCACTGGAATGATTGCATCCCGAATCGGGGTCAAAAAGACACTGCTCACCGGTATCATTATTATTGCTTTGTTTTCGTTTCTGGGTGGTTTATCGAATCATATTTGGGTCCTTGGCGCACTACGTGGAGGCTGGGGACTCGGCAATGCTCTCTTCGTTGCCACCGCGTTGACCGCGATTGTGTCCTTGTCTAGAAGTGGCGTCACCAAAGCCATCATTTTGTATGAGGCGGCAATCGGATTGGGAATCTCAGTCGGTCCGCTGCTGGGGGGCGAGCTTGGGGCGATTTCTTGGAGAGGTCCTTTCTTTGGCGTAGCATCGTTGATGGTTGTTGCCTTTATCTCTCTTATTTTTCTGATGCCAGCAGAAGCCAAAACCAATTCGTCTGCAAAAGCCAAGACTTCCTTAATGGATCCGTTTCGTGCCATGAAGCACCGTTCCCTGGTTGTATTTGGCTTGACGGCATGCTTGTACAACTTCGGTTTTTTCACCCTCATGGCGTATGCACCTTTTGTCATGGGGCTAGATGAGCACGGACTGGGGTTTGTGTTCCTTGGTTGGGGTATCTTGCTCGCGATTACTTCCGTGTTCATGGCTCCCAAACTTCAGCAAAAATTTGGAACAGTCAAGTCCATGTCTGTCATGCTAGCCCTGTTTGGACTTACGTTGTTAGCTATGGGCATTTGGACGAATACACAGGCTGTCGTGATCGCGGCAGTTATTTTCTCCGGAGCTCTTTTGGGAAACAACAACACATTGATTACGACTGGCGTGATGAATGCCGCTCCAATCGAGCGCTCCACCGCCTCTGCTGCTTACAGCTTCCTGCGCTTTATTGGTGGTGCCATTGCACCAGTTCTTGCTGGAAAATTGGCAGAGTGGTTTAATCCGCACGTTCCGTTTATTGTAGGGGCGGGCTTCGTGCTTTTGTCCGTCGTGTTTGTTACGCTCAACCGTCGCCATGTGATGCACGTAGACCAAGTGGGTGCTGCACATTAATGGGAAAAGAATAGCGCAGTAGCGCAGTAGCGAAGATGAGCTCCAGAAGATGGGGCTCTTTTTTGTTGTCGCTGTGTGATTTGACATGCAGTCATTTGGTTGCATATAATGAGTGTCATGGACAAGGTATTTAAAGCACTTGCAGATTCAACCCGAAGGCAACTTCTGGACTTGTTATTTCAGATAAACGGTCAGAGCTTAGGCGAGCTGTGCGAACATCTCGATATGACTCGACAATCGGTAACCAAACACCTCGTGATATTGGAGGAGGCCGATCTCATTGTTGTGGAATGGCAAGGACGAAACAAGCTGCATTACCTAAATGCCGCTCCGATCGCGGATATTTACGATCGTTGGATTGGCAAGTTCGAGCGGCAACGAATGGACGCTCTACGTGATCTGAAAAGGAAACTGGAGGAGGAGAACAATGGCTGACACGACATTTGTGTATGTGACGTACATCGCAACGACTCCGGAAAAGCTCTGGGAGGCTTTAACCAACAGCGAATTCACCAAACAATATTTCTTTGGAAGCACGATCGAGTCTGATTGGCAGGAAGGCTCACGTATTACGTACTCGCGAAATGGACAAGTCTCTGATTACGGAACGATTCTAAAGTGTGAGCCGTATCGTATCCTTTCTTTTACTTGGACGTATGTGGCCGATAAAGCGATTCGCGAGGAACCATCACAGGTTACCTTTGAGTTAAAGCAAATGGAGTCAACGGTCAAACTAACACTAAAGCATGAGAAACTGGTACCGGCGGACTTCGTAGACAAGGATGATACCTTTGAAGGTCTCAATAATGGATGGCCAGCGATTTTGAGCAACCTAAAAAGTCTGTTGGAAACGGGGAAAACCTTGGCACCTGTGGCCCTATAAGAGTGGCTGTTAGTATTGGAATAAATCAAGCAGAAGATAATCAAATGGTAAAGGAGCGATTTTGGGATGATTAACGTGACTAAAATGAAGATAGCCAAGCCAGCCCACTATGTCTATGAAGCATTTGTAGACCCTGAAAGAATCGGCAACTTTTGGTTCTCATCGAGCTCAGAGAGATGGGAGCCTGGCAAGACCATTACGCTGCGATATGAGGAATACAATGCGGAAGGCACGATCAATATCGTGGCTGTCGAAGTAGACAAGAAAATCGAGTTTACGTGGGGATCAGCCGAGGATCCTCATACTGTCACGATCACGCTGCATGAGCTAGACTCTTCGAATACCATCGTGGAAGTAAACGAAGATGGGTTTCATGAGGGTGATGAGAATTTCATCCATGACTTGATTGGCAACAAAGAAGGCTGGGTGTATATGTTAACCTGCTTAAAGGGATATTTGGAAAATGGCATCAATAACTTGCGAGCTGGTTTGTGGAAATAGCCTAAATAGAATAAGGAAAGATTAAGAATACAGATAGCCGTGCGAGTGCGGCTATCTTTTTTTATCCCTGATTGAGGGGGATTCAACATGCCCTAAAACGGGTAATATTCACACATTTCAAAAAATAATAAAATGTAGATAGACCGATTTTTAACGAAGAGCACGACAGGCATCTATACGGAATGAAGAAGGGGGAAGGAACATGACAACTTTACAAAAAAAGGACGCCAATCAGTTGGTTACATATGATGCTGTTATTGTTGGGGCTGGTTTTGCAGGATTGTACATGCTCAATCGTCTTCGGGAGGCAGGTTTGTCTACCTTGGTTTACGAGGCGGGGGATGGAGTAGGTGGCGTTTGGTACTGGAATCGCTACCCAGGTGCTCGTTGCGATTCGGAAAGCATTTACTATAACTACACCTTTTCGGAAGAGCTGTATCAGGAATGGACCTGGTCTTCTAGGTATCCAGGGCAGCCGGAAATTCTCCAGTATCTGAACTTCGTAGCAGACAAATTTGACCTGCGGCGCGATATTCAGTTCGAGACGCGCGTTGTTTCGGCTCATTACGACGAAACTCAAACCAAATGGTGCATACAGACGGACGATGGAGCAAGTGTGTGGGCAACGTACTTTATATCCGCTGTTGGGTGTCTATCTGCAGCCAACGTTCCCAAACTCAAAGGGATCGAGAGCTTCCAAGGTGAATGGTATCACACAGGGAATTGGCCGCATGAAAAAGTGGAGTTCACTGGCAAGCGAGTAGGTGTCATTGGTACAGGGTCGAGCGGCATTCAATCAATTCCGGTGATTGCTGAGGAAGCAGCGCATCTCATGGTATTCCAAAGGACACCACAATATAGCTCCCCAGCGAGAAACCATGATTTGGACGAGGAATATGTACAGTCAGCCAAGCAACGCTTCCAGGAGATCAAACAAGCCATGCGCGAATCCGCCATAGGATTTCCCATAAAGCGATCTGAGCAATCCGCTCTCGAAGTGACAGAAGAAGAGCGTCAGCAAGCATATGAATCTGCCTGGCAAAAGGGCGGGTTGATATTTACCAGCACGTTCCAAGATTTGATGGTAAATGGCGAGGCGAATGATACCCTTTGCGAATTCATCCGAACGAAAATTAAGGAGACGGTTCAAGACGAAAAGATCGCAGAAATGCTGCTGCCCTCCTATTATTTCGCTACCAAACGCCCGGTTTTGGATACGCACTACTTCGAGACATTCAATCGGGATAACGTCACATTGGTGAACGTGCGGAAGGAGCCAATCATCGAGATCACGCCAAAAGGCTTGCGGACTGAGGAAGCAGAATACGAACTGGATATTCTCGTTTTTGCTACCGGCTACGATGCGATGACAGGTCCGCTGCTGAAAATGGACATACGCGGAAAGAATGGGCTATCGCTCAAGGAAAAGTGGGCGGAAGGAGCAAGGGTGAAGACGTATTTGGGGATCACTACCGCAGGTTTTCCCAATATGTTTATGATTACCGGCCCTGAGAGTCCATCTGTTCTGAGCAATATGCCCGTATCCATCGAGCAACATGTGGAATGGATTGCAGACTGCATCCAATATCTCCGCGATCATGGCAAGGATTGCATTGAGCCGAAGTCTGATGCGGAAGAAGCCTGGAGCAAGCATTGCTGGGATGTTGCCGATTCGACGCTCTTTACCAAGGCCGAATCGTGGTACACCGGAGCCAATATCAAAGAGAAGCCAGTCGGTTTTCCTATCTATCTGGGAGGTGTAGGTAACTATCGTCAAATCTGCACAGATATCGCAGCAAAAGGATATGAGGGTTTTACCCTGCAAGGTGTGACCGAAAATGGTCAGGTGCAATCCTCCTAAAATCAATAATCGTAGCAGGAGCCAAGAAGCTTTTCTTGGTTCCTTTTTTGTTGCGCTACTATTTTCTTCTAGTAAATCCAACAAGCTTAAAAAAATCTGATAGAACGGATAAAAATTTTGTAAAATGAAGGGATGAATGAGCATTTTTAGCAAGGTAGAGGAGAAACATCAAATGGAGAGAAAAGTCAAAATCCTGGGAACAGGAAAATACTTACCTGATCGGCAGGTGACTGCAGAGGAGCTCGAGAGTAAGCTCGGCCTTCCTGCAGGATGGGTAGTGAAAAAGTCAGGTGTGCAAGTGAGGCATTTCGTGACAAACGAAACCTCAGCCCAGATGGGAGCGATTGCAGCACAGCGTGCTCTTGACGAAGCGGGGCTAGTCTTTTCTGATATCGATTGCCTGGTTTGTGCCAGCGGGACGTCTCAGCAGGAAATTCCTTGCACGGCAGCATTGATCCAAGAGGAGATGAACCAGTCTAAGTCAGGCGTTCCGTGCTTTGATATAAATTCGACGTGCCTAAGCTTTGTGACTGCCCTTGACGTGCTTTCCTGTTCCTTGGCGATGGAATGCTATCAGCGTATTTTGATCGTTTCTTCGGAGATTTCCTCCGTTGGGCTGAACTGGGGTCACAAAGAGAGCTGTGTGTTGTTTGGTGACGGAGCGGCCGCAGTCGTAATTAGCCGCACTCCACAAAATGAGACATCCCGCATCCTGGCTTCACGTATGCAGACGTTCAGTGACGGGGCTCATTACTCAGAAATCAGGGGTGGCGGGACACTCATTCACCCGAGTGAGTATGCAAATGGCAGAGAAGCAGACTTCCAGTTTGACATGGATGGGCGAAAAATCTTTCGCCTGACGTCCCAACTGATCACCGGCTTTGTAGAAGAGTTGCTGGATACGGCGAGCGTAAAAAAACAGGATATTGGGCTGGTCGTTCCCCATCAAGCGAGTGGGATGGCTATGAGAATCATGGGAAATAAGTTGGGCTTTGCGAATAGTCAAATGATGAATATCATTGAAAACCACGGCAACGTGATTGCTGCTTCGATCCCGATGGCATTGCATGAAGCGATTGTACAAGAGAAAGTCAGACGAGGAGATCTCCTGTTGCTCTTGGGTACCTCGGCAGGTCTTTCACTCGGAGGGCTCCTGCTTGAATACTAGAAAAACAGTCGTACTGACAGGGGGCAGGGCACCGGCTACACTGGAGCTTGCTCGCTTGATGGATCAGGCAGGGCATCGGGTCGTTATGGCTGAAAGTGCGCGTTTCCACCTCTGCCGAGCATCTCGGGCGGTTTCGCGTACGTATCAGGTTCCTCCTCCCCGTCAGCAGCCTGATGAGTATATCCGAGCGTTGAAGAAGATTATGGAACAGGAGAAGGCGGATTTACTTATCCCTACCTGTGAGGAAATCTTTTACATATCGCGTGGACTTGAGCAATTAGTGACCGCCGGGCGCGTATTGGCAGAGAAGATCGACGTGCTGCGGCCCCTTCATGACAAATGGAGCTTTTGCCAGTTAGCGAGTAAAGTGGTTGGTGCGACAGTACCGAGTACAAAACGAATAGAGTCAGAAGAGCAGATGAGGGAAGCGTTGAAGCGCGAGAGCGGATCGGTCGTGTTAAAGCCAGTCTTTTCTCGTTTTGCCGCCAATGTGCGTATCGTGCACGATCCCGTATCTGCATCCTCGGGCGATCTGCCAGCCATTTCAAAGCAACAGCCGTGGGTCGTTCAGGAATACATCAAAGGGCGACAGCTGTGCAGTTACGCTGTGGCTCATAACGGGCAACTTGCGCTCTACGCGGATTATGAAACCACGTATACAGCCGGGCAAGGCGCGTCCATCCACTTTTCGTATGCCAATCACCCGGGAGTCAGGGAGTTTGTCAGTCGATTCGTGGATGTGCAACAGTTTTCTGGTCAGATTGCCTTTGATTTCATTGAAGATCGGGAAGGCAAGCTTTACGTGATTGAGTGCAACCCTCGTCTGACCAGCGGTATTCATTTATTTGCCGATCAGATGCAAGCAGTCGAAGCTTTTTTTGGCAAAAAGGGTGAGGTACTAGTTCCCCGTGGCAACCAAGCATTCATGTTGGGAATGGCCATGTTGGCGTACGGACTGCCTGCTGTTCGAAATGTGGCAGAGGGCTGGCGCTGGCTACGGGATTATCTCGAGTCGCGGGATGCGTTGTGGCGCAATTCAGATCCGCTGCCGTATTTCCAACAGCTTCGCATGCTGGTAGATTTGGCCAAGCAGCGTCTACAGACTGGCAAAAGTATGCTGGAATGCAGTACCAGTGATATCGAATGGAATGGTGAAGAATGAAAAAACGTGTACTGGTGACGGGCGGGACAGGCTTCCTGGGGAAAAAGCTTGCTGCACGCCTGCAAGATAGCGGTTACGAGGTAACGGCATTGGGACGCAATGGACATTCTGGTCGCCTATTAGCAGAGCGAGGTATCTCATTTGTACAGGCAGATTTAACAGACAGAGCCGCGATTCGGGAGGCATGCCGCGGACAGGAGATCGTCTTTCACGCGGGCGCCTTTTCCTCTCCTTGGGGCAGATACCGGGATATGTACGCCACAAATGTAGGGGGAACTGCTCATGTTATCGAAGGTTGTAAGGCATATGGGGCGAAAAGGCTGATTCACGTATCAACACCCAGCATCTATTTTGACTTTGAAGATCGTCTGGCGATCAAGGAAACGGACCCATTGCCCAAACGCTTTGCAAATATATACGCACAAACAAAATATATGGCTGAGCTGGAAGTGAGCAAGGCTTACCAGGAAGGGCTGGGGACGGTCACAATTCGTCCGAGAGCCTTATTCGGACCTGGGGATAATGCGATTCTTCCCCGTTTGATCCGAGCCAATAAGGAAAAGTTCGTGCCACTGGTCAACGGTGGACGAGCCATCGTGGATCTGACATATGTAGACAATGTGGTGGATGCCTTGCTCCTGTGCATTGAGTCGCCACCGTATACACTTGGGCAAGCATACAACATCACAAACGGTGATCCTGTGACGATGATCGACGTGTTGACTGAGGTATTTCGTCGCTTAGACATGCCGCTTCGAACCAAGCATATATCGTATTGGCAAGCATATGCGGCAGCTTGGATGCTAGAGCTTGCTTCCAAAACGGTGCAGGGTTATAGAGAGCCTGTGTTGACGAGATATTCAGTCGGGGTATTGGCAAAAAGCCAAACGCTTGATATATCGAGAGCCAGAAACGAGCTTGGCTATCATCCCAGGGTGAGCATCGCCGAAGGAATAGAAGCCTTTACAGAATGGTGGCGAATGCAAGATGAACGTTAGGCTAACTTTGTTTGACACAGGATTCTGCCGACAATGGGAGATGTTTTCGATAAAAGGCGGGAGGCTGCGAAACATTGCGTTTCATGCCATTGCAGGGCTGATTGAGCATCCAGTTCATGGGCTATTCCTGTTTGATACCGGGTATTCTCCTCGCTTTTTTGAGGCGACCCGTTCGCTGCCTTATGCGCTGTATGCCAAAATCACACCCGTCGTGACAAGACCGGAGCAAAGTGTAAAAGCACAGCTGGAAGAACGCGGCATCCAGGTCGAACACATTAAAGGGATTTTCCTTTCCCACTTCCACGCTGATCATATTGGAGGCTTGCGAGATTTTCCAGACTCCCACCTGTACTGCTTATCCTCAGCCTATGAACACGTTCGAGGGAAGTTCGGGCTGCGTGCGCTTCGTGAGGGATTCCTGCCTGATTTGATGCCCCATGATTTTGCGGAACGCACGACGTTTATTGACCGGTCAATGCCGATCCCTTTATCAAAAGCTCATGAACCGTTTACGGAAGCCTATGATTACTTTGGGGACGGGAGCATACTGCTGGTTGAACTGAATGGACATGCAACCGGGCAAATGGGTCTGTTTTTGCGAGATCAGGACCAAGGAGATGTATTCCTTTGTGCAGACGCCGCATGGTCGAGCGAAGCGTATCGAAATAATTTGCTTCCGCATCCGATTGCACAGCTGATTATGGCGGATGGCACGTCGTACAAAGAGAATCTGACGCGGCTACACCAGCTGTCTGCACATTGGCCAAGCTTGAAAATTTTGCCCACTCACTGTCCAGAGGTGTGGCAGATGACCCAAGGAGCGTTTGCATGGAGACTGTAACGTTATTGTGGCAATACCTAAAGACTAGACGGCTGGCTAGCCAGTTTACATCGCGTGCCCAACTCGAGCACTGGCAAGAGCACCAGGTACAAAAACTGCTTCGCTTTGTTCTACCTCGGTCACCGTTTTATCGGGAACGCTTTGGGACACTTCGACCTGATGACTGGAGATATCTTGCGCCCATCGACAAGAAACTCATGATGGATCATTTCAGCGATCTCAACACGCTGGGAATCGAGAAGGAAGAGGCATTTCGGGTAGCTTTTGGGGCAGAGGATTCGCGAGATTTTACGCCTCAAATAGGAAAAGTGACCGTAGGCTTGTCTTCGGGAACATCGGGGAATCGGGGCGTATTTTTGGTTGGGTCAAAGGAAAGGGCGAGGTGGGCGGGTGTGATCCTGGCAAAGGCTCTACCCGGACGGCTGTGGAACGAACATCGGATCGCCTTTTTCCTGCGGGCTAATAGCAATCTCTACACCTCCGTGAATCGACGGCGAATCCGATTCTCTTTTTTTGATTTGTTACTCCCGGCCGCAGAGCATTTCACTCGGTTAAACGAGTTTTCCCCAACGGTTCTCGTCGCTCCTCCTTCCATGCTGCGATTCCTGGCTGAAGCAAAAAGCCAAGGGATATTACAGGTGTCACCAGGCAAGATCATTTCTGTCGCTGAAGTGTTAGACCCGTTGGACGAAGCATACATCCTCGAAGCATTTCGACAGCCTGTTCACCAGATATATCAATGCACAGAGGGGTTTCTTGCGGTGACCTGCCCATACGGAACGCTTCACGTGAATGAAGACATCATCGTCATGGAAAAGGAGTATCTGGATGAGGATCGGGAGCGTTTTTACCCGATCATCACGGACTTTTCCCGCACGACACAACCCATCATTCGCTATCGGCTGAACGATATTTTGACAGAAAAAAAGACTCCCTGTTTATGCGGCTCCGTCTATACGGCACTAGAGAGAATTGAAGGAAGAGCTGACGATGTGTTTTGGTTCAAGCATGTGAATGGAGATAGCTGGGTATCCGTTTTTCCTGATTTTATCCGCAGAGCGGTTATGGCTGCATCCGGGGAGATCAAAGAATACAAGGTCCGTCAGATTCATCCAGCGTTGCTTGAGGTATCCGTACAGGCTGATGAGAGACAGAGACTTTTGCAGGAGCAAGTGCGCGGCCAACTACAGGACATCGTGATGCGGCTTGGCGGCAAGCTTCCAGAGATTACCTTTACACCGTATGAACGTGAAGCAGGTGGCAAAAAAATGCGACGAGTGGAGAGGGTGTTTACCCCAAGTGAAACAGAGTAACTATGTATCGCTGTATGATAAAAGCAACGTAAATGAAGTGCCTTGGGAGAGCATGAGGGACGGCGAGTATGCAAGAAAGTACCTGTCAGCATGCATGGAAGAACAATCAGACCATTACGTCAAAAATGTACGGACCCAATTCTATGCGATAACCGTAGATGATCTCGTCATGCCCGTGACGGTGAATGATTCGGAATACGGCAATTCGTACGTGTGTTCTCCGTATTCGCACTACATTACGTATGCGAAAGACGAGCTGCGTATGCTGCAAATGCCGATGTGGGAAGCTCTGATGGCACAAGCACTCTCTATGCTTGGTTGGATGATGAAAACAAGCCGGACCAATCAGATTGCCTTCGTCAATAACTGGCTCTTATCCACCAATCTGTATCATGATCTGACTGCAGAGCAAGTTCAACGGATCACCCGGTTTTGTCATACCAGATTTCCTCGTCACCTGATTGCGTTCCGATCAGTGAGTTCAAAATTGCATCCTGTCATGTACCAGGGACTGAAGAACGCCGGATACTTGATGGTGCCAAGCCGGTATGTCTATCTGTTTCATCCTGACTGGCCGGCACAGGGAGGATGGCGAGTTCGCAATACGCTCAAGCGTGATCGGCAAATGCTGGAGAAGTCGGGATACCGGATCGTATCGCACGAGGAAATACGGGAAGGGCAAATCGAGCGGATTATCGATTTGTATAACGCGCTGTATTTGGACAAATATTCTCAACAAAATCCTCAGTTTACCTACGACTTTATCAAGCTGGGGCTGCACAAGCGCACACTGACGCTGATAGGATTGGAGAAAGAAGGACGTCTCGATGGCATCCTAGGGTACTTTCAACGAAACGGCGTGATGACGACACCTTTATTCGGATACGATGTCACGCTGCCCAAAGAGACCGGATTATACCGGATGCTGTCCAGCTTGCTGGTACAGGAGGCGGAAAGGCAAGGACTGCTGTTGCATCAAAGTGCAGGAGTCGGAGCATTCAAAGCAGACAGAGGAGCGGTAGGGGAAGTGGAGTATACCGCTGTCTGGGCCAGACATCTTCCTCTGTACCGAAGAGGCATTTGGACAGCATTGTCTGTCTTGCTGGAACAGTTTGGAGTCCCGCTAGTAAAAAAGTACAGACTGTGAGCAGGAAAACGTAAGAACCTTACCTCCAAATTAGCCGGATGTCTTTCTGAACGGATTCAATCCACGCTCCATTCTATGCGTGCCGATCCTCTTTTCGGGGGCCGATCGCGAACAGGAGATTTTACAACGGATCGCAAGTGGCTTGTCCAATAAGGGAATTGCTGAACAGATGATCTTAACGGTAGGGACGGTAAAGTCAAATATCGTCAATCTGTATGGAAAGCTGCAGGTAAACCGCAGGGTTCAAGCGGTGGCAAGGGCGAAAGAATTGAAATTGTTGGAATAAAAATAGGGCAAGTTTCTACATTCACACACAAAAACTAACTTTCGTTAGTTATTTTGTTTTGTCTGATTTGGTATTGTCAACTGTTGTAAGTATACGCGTGTAAGGAGTGGGAGAATGGGAGAAAAATGGATGGTAGGCATCATCGTGTATTTCATTGTTATGGGAGCGTTGGTCATTCCGGGGTTACTGGATACCGATTGGAGTATCTTTAAATCCGAGCGCCGCAATAAAATCGTGCTCAAATGGTATTTATTCCTGGGCAACGCTCTGGCGATTGGTATCGCCATATTTGCGGTGGTTTCGATTTACTGAGTGGAGTGAAAATACGTAAATTGCGCCACAGCTTCCTATTTGTAGCTGCTTGCTTAATCACACTGCAATAATCATAGTTTTATGAGAGGAAAGCCCGATAATGGTCCTTATCGGGCTCTTTCTTATTCTTTAGAACACTACTTAATCCCCAAGCTCCTTTTTTTCCTCACCAGCGTCGAGATGTTCACTCCCAACCTGTCCGCACATTCCTGCATGGTTTTCGTCTCATGAAGAATTCGTTGAATGTACTCACGTTCAAAGCGGTCGACGGCTTCTTTCAACGGCATGGATTGCTCCAATTTGGCCAGCCGAAGGGGGACTGAGGCTTGTTGTATCGTGCGAATGGAAGTGGGGAGCTGGTCTATTGTAATTCTCCCTTGCTCAGACATATGAAAGGATCGTTCGACGACGTTTTTCAGCTCACGCGTATTACCCGGCCAGTCATATTCCATGAAGGCTTCTAGTGCCTCAGACTCTACGCGCATTTCCTGCTGATACTTTTTCTCCAACATTTTTAAAAAGTAAAAGATCAGAGCAGGGATGTCATCACGCCGTTCTCGTAGAGGTGGGATCGTGAGAGAAAGTACATTCAGTCGGTAAAAGAGATCCTGCCGAAACTGTTTGTGCTCGACCATCGCTTCCAGGTCGCTGTTGGTGGCAGCTATGATTCTCATATTGACTTGACGTGATGTTTTTCCACCTAGCCTACGAATTTTCCCATCCTGAAGAACATTCAGCAGTTTGACTTGTAAAGCGAAAGGTAGATCGCCCACTTCATCGAGGAAGATCGTACCGCTATGTGCCAGCTCAAAAAGACCTTCCTTGGATTGACTTGCCCCGGTAAACGCCCCTTTTTCGTAGCCAAACAGCTCTGACTCAAGCAGGTGATCGGGGATGGCTCCACAGTTGATCTTGATGAAGTCTCCAGTCCTCCCGCTCTTCGTGTGGATGTAGTTTGCGAGGACGTCCTTGCCGACACCGGATTCCCCCAAAAGCAGGATGGGAGAGTCATTAGTGGCAAAGCGCTCGGCCAATGCGACAATTCGATGCATGAGATTGCTCCGATAGATCAGCTGTCCTTCGTAATCGATCTCGTTTTGAATCTGTTCCAGTGCCTGCTGGAAGGCAGAGTTGATTTGACGCGTTTCCTCTAGCTCTTGCTGGAGCTGGTTGAGCTCGGTAATATCGCGGACGTTCCCGACAACAAACAGCAACTCCTGGTTCTCATCGAGCAGGGGCGTGGCCGTATTGATTGCTTTTCTGCCATTCGCGTAATCGATCACCACACTGTGTATTTGTTTCGTCTGGATGGCACGAGCGGCGGAAGAATCAGGTACCATGTGCATTTCCTTCTGTTCGATAAAACTGTACTGATTCAAAACCTCAGCGGGAACGCCCGTAATATGCAAATACGCTTCGTTATAAAGCAGGACAAACCCATTACGGTCGCATATCGCCAAGCCGTCATGTGAGGTATGGAAGATGGTCGTAATCAGCTTGACTAGCTCGTCATTGTCGCTCGCCTGAAAAAAATGGGTTTGGTACATAGAAGCCCCCTTGGACCGTTTCTGTAATCGAAATAATCAGAATTGAGCATGATTGCGCGAAATTGCATATGCAAAATTGATCATCGATATGCGAAAAGCAGATCAATCCAGCGTAAATTCGCTTGGCATGCTACTTGCTGTATGAGATTGCTGGAATGAATCGGAAAGAGAGGGATGTATGAATGTCTCCATTATATCAGGTATTGACTCCAGAGGGCGAACTGGTACAAGACATCAAAGGACAACTGGATCAAGAAACGATGATCAAAATGTATGAAAACATGGCGCTGGTGCGTCTATTTGACCGTAAATCCATTAACCTGCAGCGGCAGGGTCGCATGGGCACGTACGCCCCTTTTGAAGGACAGGAAGCCTCTCAAGTCGGCAGTGCAATGGCACTTACACCCGGTGACTGGTTATTCCCTACCTATCGTGACCACGCAGCAGCTATTGTGCATGGACAATCCATGGCACGCGTGTTTCTGTACTGGATGGGCCACATGGAAGGAAGCATCAGTCCAAAAAACCTGAATATCATGCCTCCGTGTGTGCCGATCGCGACGCAAATGGTGCATGCCGTAGGAACAGCCTGGGCGAGCAAGCTTCAAAACGAAAAGCACGTCAGCCTTGCTTATTTTGGTGATGGTGCGACATCGGAAGGGGATTTCCATGAAGCGCTCAATTTTGCGGGCGTCTTTAAAACTCCCACCGTATTTTTCTGCCAAAATAATGGCTTTGCGATCAGTGTCCCTTTTTCGCAGCAATCTGCCTCCAAAACGATCGCACAGCGGGCAGCCGCGTATGACATTCCTGGCGTGAGAGTCGATGGAAATGACATCTTTGCGGTCTGGCTCACGATGAAGAAAGCAGTAGAGCGAGCTTTGGCCGGAGAAGGTCCCACTCTAATTGAGGCCATTACGTTCCGTTACGGTGCCCATACAACTGCCGATGATCCGAAAAAATACAGAGATCAGGAAACGCTTTCAGAAGAATGGCGACAAGAGCGTGATCCGCTTCAACGACTCCGCATGTATCTGGAAAAACAAGGATTGTGGGACGAGACAAAAGAAAGCGAATTCATCGCAACTGCAGGAGCAAAAATTGATGCAGCCTTGGCGGAAGCAGAGAGCTATCCAAAATCACGCCCAGAAGATATGTTCAAGCACGTGTATGCAGAGCCTACATGGATGGCGACCGAGCAGGAGAGCGAGCTTGTGAAGCCTGCCAAACAGGAGGGAATTCCAGCATGAAGCGCAAGCTGACGATGATTCAAGCGATTACAGAAGCAATGGATCAAAAGATGGCAGAAGATTCCCGCGTCATGCTGTTGGGTGAGGATGTTGGCGTGAATGGTGGGGTGTTCCGAGCGACAGAAAATCTTCTTCAGAAATATGGCTCTGACCGTGTGGTGGATACACCGTTAGCCGAGGCAGGAATTATCGGTGCGGCCATTGGTTTGGCGATGAACGGTTTGATCCCTGTAGTGGAAATTCAATTTCTCGCCTTTATTTACCCGGGCTTTGAGCAGATCGTCTCTCACGCTGCCCGCATGCGCTATCGGACCCGAGGTCAATATCATGTTCCCATGGTCATTCGCACGCCGTATGGTGCTGGGATTCGCGGGCCTGAGCTTCATTCAGAAAGTGTAGAAACGTTTTTTGCGCATGTTCCCGGCTTAAAAGTAGTGGCTCCTAGCACTCCTTATGACGCGAAAGGCTTGCTGATCGCCGCGATGGAGGATCCTGACCCTGTCATTTTCCTGGAGCCAACGAAACTGTATCGTGCATTTAAAGAAGAGGTTCCGGAAGAGCTGTATCGCGTCCCGATTGGAAAGGCAAAAGTAGTTCGAGAAGGAACAGATTTATCCATCTTTGCCTGGGGGGCCATGCTCCGTGTGGCGGATGAAGCAGCGAAGCAGATCGAGCGGGAACAGGGCGTTAGTTGTGAGGTCATTGACCTGCGCACGATCTATCCGCTGGATCGGGATGCCATTGTAGAATCAGTGAAAAAGACCGGACGTGCGATCGTGGTCCATGAAGCGCATAAGACCGCAGGAATGGGCGCGGAAATCATCTCCATCATTAACGATGAAGCGTTGATCTATCTGAAGGCTCCCGTGAAACGAATTACCGGGTTTGACGTACCCGTTCCACAGTTTAGTATTGAGGACGATTATTTGCCTACACCTGGTCGTGTGATGAGCGGAATTATGGAAACGTTTACGTACTAGAAGAAGGAGCGAGGGCCATGGTGGAGTTTAAGCTGCCCGACGTGGGAGAAGGCATGCACGAAGGGGAAATTTTAAAGATTTTAGTAAGTCCGGGAGAAGCCGTTCATCAAGATCAGCCAGTGATTGAAGTACAAACTGACAAAGTAAACGCAGAGCTGTCTGCGCCTGTGACCGGCGTCATCAAAGAGATCCGAATAGCTGAGGGCGACACGGTTGAAGTGGGAACCACGCTATTAGTCATAGATACAGGAACTGAAACGAGCGAGTCCAAGACAGTCGTGGCTCCGGAAGGGAAGCCGGGAGAGAAAATCGAGGCACCAAGTACGTCTCGACCAGTAACAGTAACTCCTCTGGCACCTCGTGCATTGGCGACACCATATGTTCGTCAACTGGCGCGAGAACTGAAAATAGATATTGAAAAAGTAAGCGGCACAGGGGTAGCAGGACGTGTGACAGAAGAAGATGTACGGAATTATGTAGCAGGTACCACTAGCAAAGCTGCCAAGAGAACAATTGCGCCAGCGATCATCAAGGAAACGATCCCTTCTGTCAGCGAGAAAGCTCCTACTCTGACAGTATCCTCGACGACGGCAAATGCGCAGATCGAACGCATCCCGATAAAAGGCATCCGAAAAAAGATTGCGGAGCACATGACGAAATCAGTCACGATCATTCCTCATGTCACTTCTGTTGATGAGCTGGAGATGGATCAGCTCCGGGGATTGCGTGAACAAATGATGCCGCTTGCCACCAAACGAAATATCAAATTGACGTTCCTCCCGTTCTTTATCAAGGCACTCGTGATTGCTCTCAAAGAATTCCCGGTGATGAACGCGTCCATCGATGAAGCGACCAACGAGATTTTACTCAAACGTTTTTACCATATCGGCATCGCAGCGGATACACCGGATGGTCTGATCGTACCTGTCATCAAGGATGCGGACCGCAAGTCCATCTTTCAGCTGGCTGATGAGATCACCACTCTAGCTCAGCAGGCACGTGACGGCAAACTGTCCATGGAGCAGATTACAGGTGGGACGTTTACAATCAGCAATGTAGGGCCGATCGGTGGATTGCAAGCAACTCCGATTATCAATCACCCCGAGGTCGCCATCATCGCCCTGCACAAAATGGAGAAGCGCTGGGTGGTTCGCGAGGATGAAGGTGTGATTCGCTGGATGATGAATTTCTCGCTCTCGTTTGATCACCGCTTGATCGATGGAGTCACGGCCGTACGATTTACGAACCGAATCAAAGAATTACTGGAAAATCCTACTCTATTGTTTGCGGAGATGGTCTAGATGGTAGTCGGCGAAGTCGCAGTAGAAACAGATGTTGTTGTAATCGGAGGAGGTCCTGGTGGCTACGCTGCCGCGATTCGGTTGGGTCAATTGGGCCAATCGGTGGTTCTGATTGAAAAGGAAGAGCTTGGCGGAGTCTGCCTGAATCGGGGGTGCATTCCATCAAAAGCGCTGATTCATGCCGCTGGAGAATATCATAAGTTGGCAGGTCTAGGCAAACTGGGCATCCAGCTACCAGAGGGAGAAGCATCGTTTCACATGCCGAAATGGCAGACGTGGAAAGCATCGGTGGTCAATCAGCTCAGCAGTGGCGTCGCTCATCTTTGCCAAGCAAATGGAGTTACGGTAGTGAAGGGCTCCGCTACGTTTTTGTCTAATGACCGGATTGGCGTCGAGACTGGGGGAGACTTTGAAACCTACAAGTTCCGTCAAGCAATTGTCGCTACTGGTTCTCGACCTTATATCCCTCCATTTCTCACTCCGGACCATCAGTATCTGCTGGATTCTACAGATGTGTTGAACCTCCAGGAAATCCCCAACACACTTGCGATCATCGGGGGTGGGTATATCGGAATGGAAATGGGGATGGCTTTTGCCAAGCTCGGGACCAAAGTGACAATACTGGAGGCTGCTGATAGGATATTACCGCAAACGGCTTCGCACCTTTCGCAGGAGGTATGGAAGCAAGCGAAAAAACTGGGAATAACCGTGAAGACGGGAACGAGAGTGGAAACGGCAAATGTCGCAAATGGGCAGGTTGTCCTCGAGTTACTCACCCCAAGCAATGTTCGTGAGCAAATCTCAACAGACAAAGCGCTCGTCACGATCGGTCGTGTTCCTAATACCAAAGACATCGGGTTGACCCAAGCAGGAGTCATGGTCGACGAACGAGGTTACATCCCAGTTGATCCTACATGCCGTACGAGCATCCCGCATATTTATGCGATCGGTGACGTGACGCCGGGGCCAGCCTTGGCGCATCGAGCCTCGAAGCAAGGGATTGTCGCTGCTGAAGTAATCACAGGAATGCCAAGCAGCGTAGACTCCCCCTATGTTCCCTATGTTATATTTACCGAACCACAGATCGCAGGTGTTGGCTTGACCAGAGAAGAGGCAGAGCAACAGGGCTATCAAGTGACAGTCGCCTCGTTCCCGTATCGTGCCAACGGTAAAGCTTTGTCTATCGATGAGAAGGAAGGCTTTGCGGAAGTGATCGTGGATGAAAAGAGCCACTTGCTATTGGGAATGCATGTTGTCGGAGCAGATGCTTCTAATTTGATCGGGGAAGGTGCTCTCGCTCTGGAAATGGCTGCGCGTGTCGAAGATTTGGCACTCACTGTACATCCACATCCTACCTTGAGTGAAGTATGGCTAGAAGCAGCTGAAGCCGCACTCGGGCATGCCATTCACATCGTGAATAAAACGAAAGTGGTCGTGCAATCTTAGGTCTTCCCACAATAGAGTCTGCCGGGGAATATTCCGTGCGGCTCTTTTTCTTTTGGGGAAGTGAGGTATCATCAGCTATAATCATTTGAAAGAAGGTAGTCGTTCGTAAAGAGGGGGATGAACATGACGGACCAAACAAGCAAAGAACGAAAAATGCTGCTACAGGAAGTAGAAGGGCTGCTGTCGTTCATTGCTTTTCCCATTTTGGTAGTCGATTGTAGTGGGCGGGTCATACACGTGAATCCGACTGCCGAGCATGTATGGCGTCGGTCGCAGGTAGTCCTCTTGAATCAAGCGTTACAAAAGCTAGTAGATTCGCCCCAGCTCATAGAATTCGTGGAGAAAGGGAAGCCACTACGTGATTTTCCCGTAGATGTACTGGAAGCAGCGGGAAGACGACACCCTTATCTATGTCGGTTGCACCCCCTTTTCGTCAACCGCCAAGTAGAGGGTGCCATTCTCCAATTTACAGAACAAGTCGTAGAGACTGAATTCAAAAAAAACAGAAAATATGTCACTCGCTACTCCTTTGAGGACATCCGCGGGCATAGTCCGAGCACCATGGCCTTAAAAGAGCAAGCTAGAAAGATTGCCAAGAGCGATTCGACTGTATTGATCCGAGGAGAAAGCGGGACAGGAAAGGAAGTGCTCGCGCAGTCCATTCATCACGCGAGTACGAGAAGCACAGGGCCATTTGTTGCCATCAACTGTGCAGCCATCCCAGAAGCATTACTAGAGAGCGAGCTCTTCGGCTATGAAGACGGGGCGTTTACAGGAGCGAAAAAGGGAGGGAAGCCAGGGCGTTTTGAATTAGCGCTCCATGGCACTTTGTTTCTGGATGAAATAGGGGATATGCCTTCTTATTTGCAAGCCAAGCTGCTTCGGGTTCTACAAGAGCGTCGCATTGAAAGAATCGGCGGCTCTGAGAGCATCCCGGTCGATGCTCGACTGATCGCTGCGACACACAAAGACTTGGAAGCCATGATTGTCAGTGGGCAATTCCGAGAAGACTTGTTCTATCGTTTGCATGTGATCCCGTTATACGTCCCGCCATTGCGCGAGAGAACGGAGGATCTGTATGACTTGATTCAGTTTTACATGAAATTTTTTGGTGACCGCCTGGGCAAAGAACCGAAGCGTTTTACTACACAAGCGATGAAATGCTTGCTCGACTATCATTGGCCTGGGAATATACGCGAACTAGAAAATACAATGGAATACATTGTGAATCTGGAGATCGGTGATCTGGTTACCATTAGCAGCTTGCCTACTACGATCCGGGCGAACGAGACCAATGAAGAAGTGCAACCTGCTATCGTACCTCCTCCCCCGACACTTTCAGAGTTTTCCCTGGAAAAAACGGAAGAGCAGCTGATCATCCAAGCGATTCAGCGATTTGGAAAGAGTACCGAAGGCAAGAGAAAAGCCGCAGAATTCTTGGGGATAAGTGTCGCGACCCTATATAGACGCCTGAGCAAGATCAATCGCAAGCATACCTTCACCTAATGAGAATTCTCGAAACATGCTAAGAAATGCCAAGGAGGCTCGTTATGGCTCGCTATTTGGATGAAAAAGATGTAGATTCACTTGCCTGTGCGGCTATGTTTTTGGGCTCAGGGGGCGGTGGTGATCCGGCAATCATGCATATCATGGCGAAGCAAGCTATTCATGAATATGGTCCTGTTCGTCTGCTCTCCCCATTCGAACTGCGAGATGACGATTGGGCCGTGACCATGTCTCTCATGGGTTCACAAGCCATTCACTATGAGAAAATCATGAACGGTAACGAATTAATGACAGCGCTGCGCGTACTGGAAAATGAACACAAATGTGTAGCCAATGCCATTACTCCCCTGGAAATAGGGGGCATCAATGCCATCACCCCGATATTGGCATCAGCTTTAGCAAATTTGCCGCTCGTGGATTGTGACGCGATGGGACGAGCCTTTCCAGAGTTTCAGATGACGACCTTCCATGCATTTGGCGCACAAGCAAGTCCTTTTATCATGTGTGCCGACAATGGAAAATGCGAGCGAATCATCCACGATTCCAATATTGAAATTGAAAAAATAGCACGGGTAACGATGACCAAAATGGGTGGTTCTGTCGCGGCTGCGTCCTTTCCTATGCGCGCAAAAATTTTGCAAGAAGTAGCGATTCCTCATACCCTTTTGGTGTGCAAACGACTCGGAGAAGCTGTATTGGCTGCCGGTTCCGATATTCAGCGTATCTTTGCCAACCTTTCGCATGTACTCCAAAACTCAATATACGGCAAACCACACAAGTTGATCGAGGGAAAAGTTGTAGATGTACAGCGACATCTAAAGGACGGCTTCCTGCAAGGAGAGCTGCTTGTTGAGGGGAGCGGTTTTCATCGTAGTGAGCATGTGGAAGTTCAGTTTTTGAGTGAGTATCTATTGGCCAAACAAGGGGAACGAATCATGGCCACGGTACCGGATATTCTTTGTGTGCTTGATGCAGATAGCGGGCTGCCCGTGATGATCGAAGAGTTGGAAACGCATATGAAAGTGTGGGTCATTGCAATCCCTTGTCCGATTCTTCTACGACATCCAAAGATGCTGGATGTAGTGGGACCATGGAATTTCGGTATGGCGGACTCGTATACTCCAGTTGAAAAGCTGTTAAAAGAGGAGACCTCGCATGTATCGGCTAGGAATTGATGTAGACAATGCAACGACTACAGGCATTCTCATGGACGGTCATGGCTCGATTGTTTGTTTTGCCAAGACCCATACTTCTGCTGATTTGGTAGGTGGAATATCACTAATCCTGAATAAGATTGGCAGGCAGCGCGAAGATGCATGTATGAACATTCGTGAAGTCATTATGGGAACTGACTATTTTGCAAACGCTTTGCTCGGAGGGAAAAACCTCTCCAAAGTCTGTTCCGTCCGGATCGGACAAACAAGGAACACCATTCCTCCCTTATATGGGGGTTCTGATTACCTGTGCAGGGCGATTGGCCAAACAACGATTCATATAACGGGTGGGCACGAGATCGATGGAAGCCTGGCGTGGTTAGAGCCGTCCAAGCAAGACTTGGAATCAGGCTTGCGGTCGATCAAGGATCAAGGTTTTAAAGCGTTTGCCATCACGGGTGCATTTTCTCCTGTGAACAACGACCATGAGAACAAGGTTGCTAGATGGATACGGGAGATAGTAGGGGAAGATTGCTCGATCACGACTTCCCATGAGCTCGGGAGTATTGGTTTTTTAGAAAGAGAAAACTCAGCTATTCTCAACGCTTCATTGTCAAAGCTCATTACCCTCTCCCTTCAAGGACTCGAAGGTTTAATACAAAAGCATAATATCGAAGCAAGGATATACTTTACACAAAATGATGGTTCGCTCATGTCATACGAATCTGTGTTACGTCACCCCATCCGAACGTTAGGTTCTCGGATCTCGAATAGCTTTCGTGGGGCCTCTCTTCTTACAAAATTAAACGATTGTGTAATCGTAGATGTAAGTCAGTCTCGTGTCAGTATTGGGGCATTAGAGGGGGGCTTCCCCAGAGAAAAGCGGCGAAACCAAGCCATTGCAGGTGTACGTGTGAACCTCCAGATGCCTGATATCATCAGTCTGTCACTCGAAAAGAAAGACTTATCACTCGATATGCCTGACTGTATAGACGATGATTCGTTAGATGCGATCTATCACGCCATCCAACGATTTCAACCACGTTTTGAACCCCTTCCGATCGTTTTTGTGGGGGAAGGTAGTGAACGGGTAGCTTCCGCCTTTCCATATCCGTGGGCAGATGTCCTTCATCCAAAAGATTATCAGAACGTTAGCGCGATTGGAGCTTGCATTGCTCCCGTTAGTGGAAAAGTCGATCGGATATACTGGTTAGAAGAACGGGAACGGGAAGAAATCATTCAGGTGGCAAAAGCAGCGGCTATTCAAGCTGCAATTGATGGGGGAGCTGCTCCTCGCTCTGTTTTTGTACAGACTGTGGAGACGATTCCTTTGTCTTATATGCCGACGAAAGCATTACGAATCAAGGTGAAGGCGATAGGAAAGCTTGGCTTTCGTGATAAAAATGAAGCTGGATTCAAAGGATGAAAATCCTCGAGAATCCAGCTTTCTTTTTCTCACTTTATTCTCAATATGAGAAAATACTTAAAAAATGAGAAAATAAGATAAAAAACGAGAAATATAGAGAATAAACAAAAAACAATGTGATAATCGTTATATTTAGAGCTTCTTTGTCGTTCCTTATTTGCAAATATTTGGTCGATTTGTTTGATTAGTGGATTCCGTTCCGACCATTTATGATGAAAAAGCGGTACCTTCCGTTTGGCATGGCATTTGCAAAATAGAATATTCAAACATTTCGGAGGTGAATATTTCGATTTTTCTCAGTTCCGTGCTTACAAACAAATAGAAGGTAAAGGAGGGGCGAAATCATGGTTGGTCAATCAAACATGGCGGACGATTACTCACTTAGCAGAGTGCCGCAAGAAGCGCGTGTCCCCATGTGGGAAATTCTCGTCATTCGGATTGGTGCTTTCACATCTCTTAGCCAATTCATTTTAGGTGCATTTCTTGGGTATGGGATGTCTTTTTGGGATGCAGCATTAGCAAGTTTTCTAGGGGCCATTATTCTCGAAGTGGTCATTCTACTCATCGGGATCGCAGGCGCACGTGAAGGACTTTCCACAAGTATGCTGAGCCGCTGGACAGGATTTGGGAAATATGGATCCAGTATCATCGGAATTGTCATTGCTGTCTCGACGATCGGATGGTTCGGCGTTCAAAACTCCGTATTCGCCAATGGGATAAACAACGCTTTAGGGGGAGCATTAGGATTTCCTCTAGCCGCGATCTTGACGGGATTGTTCGTCACGGTTATCGTCATTTTCGGCTTTAAATGGCTGGGTGTGACAGCTAAGATCGCCGTTCCTGGTTTTTTACTCGCCATTGCTTATGGAATCTATCAGGTGTTTGAAAGTCATTCCCTTCCGGAGTTAATCAGCTCTGCAGCACCTGGTCCAGCCCTTTCGTTAGGTGCTGCAGCAACCATGGTTGCCGGAAGCTTCATGGTGGGAGCGGTGCTAACACCAGATATGACGCGCTATTGCCGCAGCAGCAAAGACGTGCTTTGGTCGACTTTGATCTCCGTTGTCATTGGGGAAATTATCATTAACTTGATTGCCGTACTCATGGCACACGCGGTGAAAACGAGTGACGTGGTAACGATTGCTCTCCAAACTTCCGGTTGGCTGGGAGCTGCGACCGTGATTTTCGCCACCGTGAAAATTAACGATATCAACTTGTATTCCGCATCATTAGGCTTCACCAATATCATCCACGCTCTATTTGGCAAGAATGTGAATCGCGGTCTCATTACACTAATTGTCGGAATTGCGGGAACTGTATTATCTGTTATTGGAATCTTGGATCAGTTTGTTAACTTTCTTGTCTTTCTAGGGGTATGGATCCCTCCTATTGCCGGAATCATGGTAGTTGATTATTTCATCTTAAAAAGAAGCAGAAAAGTGTTGGATGAAAGCCGAAAGCATGGAGAACTGCCAGAAGTATGTGAAACCTGGAATCCGGTTTCGATCGTCGCTTGGGCACTCGGTTTTGGGATCGGCTACCTGTTTCAATGGGGAATTCCATCGATTAATTCACTCGTTGTCGCTGGTATTGCCTACTTTATTGGTATGAAAGTATTCGGAGCCACTCTGGATAGCAAACTCAATGTAAAGATGGACAAAGCAGGTTAAATCTTAGAGCAGAGGAGAGATACACGTGAGACAGATAGGTAAACAAGAAATCGAAGACATCGCAGTAGGTGCCGCAGTATTGGGCACGGGAGGCGGAGGGGATCCTTACATCGGGAAATTGATGGCTCTCCAAGCTATTGAAGAATACGGACCGATTACCTTACTGTCTGTGGATGAAGTTCCCGATGATGCACTCGTCGTGGCTTCTGGGGGGATGGGAGCACCGACCGTCCTGATCGAGAAAATCCCTAGTGGTCATGAAGTTGCGCAGACATTTCAAGCACTCGAAAAGTACATGGGAAAAGAAGTCTTTGCCACGTACCCGATCGAAGCAGGCGGCATCAACTCGATGCTCCCACTTGCCCTTGCTGCCCAACTCCGACTGCCAGTAGTGGACGTGGATGGGATGGGCCGCGCTTTTCCAGAGCTACAGATGACGACCTTCTACCTCGACGGAATTTCCGCTACTCCGATGGTTCTGGCAGACGAAAAAGGGAACGTCACAATCATGGACACCATCGATAATTCATGGACCGAACGGATTGCTCGCAGTGTTACCGTACAAAAGGGAGGGGCGGCCACATGCGCCATTTACCCGATGCTGGGTAAAAACCTGAAGGAAAGCGGCATTCACAGCATTTTGCAGCTGGAAGAAGAGATCGGCCGCGCAATCCGCTTGGCGAAGGAAGCGAATTTGGATCCCGTCCATGAAGTATTGAAATTGACGAGTGGATACGAATTGTTCCGTGGAAAAGTCGTTGACGTTGACCGCAAGACAGAAGGTGGATGGGCACGTGGAACCGCAACGATGGAAGGGCTGTTGGATTATAAAGGCGAAACTCTAGAGCTGCGATTCCAAAATGAGCATTTGCTGGCGAAAACGAAAGAGAGTCTTCTCTGCGTAACTCCTGACTTGATTGCCGTATTGGATGCAGAAACGGGATTGCCGATTACGACGGAGGGTCTGCGCTATGGAGCACGTGTGGTTGTCATTGGTATGCAATGCAATCCGAAATGGCGCACACCGAAAGGAATTGAGACGGTGGGACCACGCTACTTCCGTTATGATGTGGACTATATCCCTATTGAAGAATTGGTTGGGAAAGGGAGCGTTGCGAAATGAGCTATCGAATCGGGATTGACGTAGGCGGCACACATACAGATGCAGTGTTATTGGACCGTGACTATCGAGTACTGGCGCAAACAAAGTCTTCTACGACTCAGGATGTAAGTACAGGCATTTACGAGGCCATGCGTGAAGTGATCACACAAGCAGGGGTTCCTCGTGAACAAATTACGTATGCGATGTTGGGCACGACTCACTGCACCAATGCGATTGTGGAACGCAAACGTTTGAATGAAATTGCCGTCATTCGTATAGGCGCGCCAGCCACACTCGCCATCAAACCATTAATCGGTGTCCCCGAGGACCTGAGGGCGCACCTCGGAAAACGTGTGTATGTCATTCGAGGCGGTCATGAGTTTGATGGTCGTGAAATCGTGAAGCTGGATGAGGAAGAATTGTATCGCATCGCCCAAGAGATCAAAGGAAAAGTGGATTCTGTAGCGGTTTCCTCTGTGTTCTCTCCTGTCTCAAAAGACCATGAGCTGAGAGCTGCCGAAATCTTGCGAGAAGTATTAGGCGTAGAAACGCCGATTTCTCTCTCCTATGAAATTGGTAGCGTAGGCTTGCTAGAGCGTGAAAACGCAACGATTTTGAATGCGGCGATCGTCACGGTTGCAAAAACGACGGCTTACGGCTTTATGGACGCACTGAAAGCAGAAGGCGTCAATGCCAGAGTCTTTTTCGGGCAAAACGACGGGACGTTAATGAGTATTGAATACGCCATTAAGTATCCGATCCTCACTATCGGTTGCGGTCCAACGAACAGTATTCGTGGAGCGTCTTATTTGTCCGGACTTGCAAATGCACTTGTCGTTGATGTCGGGGGAACCACTACCGATATCGGTGTCCTCGTTAATTCGTTCCCGCGTGAGTCCTCTTTGGCAGTCGAAATCGGTGGAGCTCGTACGAATTTCCGAATGCCCGACCTGATTTCGATTGGATTGGGTGGAGGAACCATCGTTCGTATTCAAGAGGATGGCCAGATTACAGTCGGCCCGGATAGCGTCGGCTACCAGCTTCCGCAAAAAGGGCTGGCATTCGGCGGGGATACATTGACCACGACGGATGTGGTGATCGCATTGGGCAAAGTGAACATTGGCGACCGTGAGAAAGTAGCTCACTTAGATAAAGACCTTTTGGATCGAGTCTACAACCGCATTGTCGAAATGGCTGAGGAAGCAATCGACAAGATGAAGACGAGTGCAGATCCAGTGCCGGTCATTCTCGTTGGTGGTGGTAGTATCCTTTTGCCAGACGAATTAAAGGGTGCGTCCCAAATCATTCGACCTGAAAACTTCGGCGTAGCCAATGCCATTGGTGCTGCGATCGCACAAATCAGCGGACAGATCGATCGGGTCTTCTCCCTCGATGAAGTCGGTCGCGAGAAGACGTTGGAAACAGCAAAACAAATGGCGATCGACGAAGCAATCTCTGCAGGGGCAGAACCAGCTACCATTGAAATCGTCGAATTTGAAGATATTCCGTTGTCCTATCTGGGCAACGCCACTCGCATTCGCGTGAAGGCAGCAGGCACGCTGGCTACTGCGGTAGAGGTCTAATCTCATTGAACTTGGGGAACGAAATATCGATTTTGTCAGTAAGAAAAGGCAGCTCTTAAAAATTTGAAGATAAAGAGGGGATTTCTTATGAAAATCAGAGTCTTATTGCCTACGATCATGGATATTTTTAACGAAGAGGTAAAGCAGGAGTTTGCCCACTACCTCGACGAAACGACGGAGGTACAGGTGTGCCACTTGGACTATGGACCAGCTTCCGTGGAGGGAGAATACGACGAGGCTTTGGCTATACCCAATATGCTGGAAAAAGCCATTGAAGCGCAAAACGATGGTTGCGACGGTGTAATCAGCTTGTGCTTTGCAGATCCAGGAGTGAAGGCGGCACGGGAAGTAGTCGATATTCCAGTCGTGGGTGCAGGTGAGTCTTCCATGCTCTTTGCAAGTCTCTTGGCAAAGTCGTACTCCGTCGTGACGGTACTCCCAAACGTGATTTCCATGATTGAAAATGTGACAAAATCGGTAGGAGTGAACGGTAAATTAGCTTCGATTCGTTATGTAGACATCCCAGTTCTGGAACTCGTGGATAAAGAGAAAATGGAAAATGCCTTGTTTGAGGAAATGGTCAGGGCGATTGAGATTGATAAAGCCCATGCGTTGATCTTGGGCTGCACAGGAATGATGGGGGTCACAGAGGCTCTCCAGAATAGGCTGAAAGACCACGGCTATGATGTACCTGTTATCGATCCTTCTTTTGCTTCAGCGAAAACGTTGGAAAGTCTAATTTCCATGAAGGTGAAACAAAGTCGTTTGACTTACATGAAGCCTACTCAAAAGCTTCGCACATCAAGATAATGTCCAAACAACCTGGAGGATTCGGTCGCCCTCCAGGTTGTTTCATTACCTGTGATTGAATAAGAGGAGGAGAAGAAAAAGTGGAAATGATCGAAACGTCGAAAGGTCCATCTCCCAAAAAGGAAATCACGTCAGGCTTTTGCTTTTTTAAAGGCCAAATCATGCCTTTAGCAGAGGCAAACGTCAACATTTCAACACATGCATTGAATTACGGAACCGGCTGCTTCGAGGGCATCCGTGCGTACTGGAATGAGCAAGAAGGACAGCTGTACGTGTTGAAAGCGTTGGAGCATTACCAACGATTATTACTTTCTTGCCGCATTCTGAAAATCACCCTGCCATACACGGCTGAAGAACTGGTTGAGTGGACATGTAAAATGCTTGCGGAAAATGAATATCGGGAAGACGTTTACATTCGCCCGTTTGCCTTTAAAGCCTCACAGGTAATCAAAGTCACGTTAACGGGACTTCGCGATGAGTTGGCGATTTTTTCGGTACCAATGGGGAACTACGTCGATACGGCCGGTCTTGCCGCTACGGTCTCCAGTTGGCAGCGGATTTCCGACAACATGATTCCTTCACGTGCCAAGGTAACCGGCGCGTATATTAACCCTGCCTTGGCAAATGACGCTGCAACGGCAGACGGTTACGATGAAGCGATTATGCTCTCTAGTGACGGCCAAGTATCCGAGGCAAGCTCGGCAAACTTGTTCATTGTGCGCAATGGTGTGCTAGTCACGACCCCGATTACATCGGACATCCTTGAAGGCATCACCAGACGCGCTATTATGCAACTAGCAGAGGACTTGGACCTGTCGTACGAGGTTCGCCAGATTGATCGAACCGAGCTGTACATTTGCGATGAAATGTTCCTAGCTGGTACAGGTGCTCAAATCGCCGCGATCACTTCCGTAGATCGACGCCCAGTCGGCAACGGAGTCATGGGTCTCATTACGAAGCAACTGCAGGCTGCATATGATCATGCCGTTCGCGGCAGAGATGCGCGTTATCTGGATTGGGTGACCCCCGTTTATTAATGATTTAGCTAGCATGAAGAGGAAAACGTCCTAGATTTCTCGAATAGCATCGACAACAGGCTGATAGCAAAGGACTGGTTATAGATGATGAATAATGTAGTCAAGAAAAAATTGAAGAATGGTGAGAAAGCAGTTGGCGCTTTTATAGGCATTTACAGCCCGGAGATCGTAGAAATGCTCGGGTATTCCGGCTTTGACTTTCTCGTCATCGATGACGAACACGGCGCGTTTAGTCCCAGAGATCTGGAGAATATGATTCGTGCTGCCGAAAGAGTCGATCTCGTCCCCATTGTACGGGTCTCCTATGATCCCTCCTGCATCCAAAAAGCATTGGATCGTGGGGCCAAAGGAATTCAAGTCCCGATGGTGAATACGAGAGAAGATGCTGAGTTGGTCGTAAAAAGAGCGAAGTTCCCCCCCATTGGCCAACGGGGTGCTGCTTTTATCACTCGACCTTCACGGTATGGAAAAGATCAGGGGAAAGCATATTTGGATGCAGCGGATGACAACATTCTGGTAATTGTACATATTGAAACACCAGAAGCGGTGGCTAATTTTGATGAAATCATCAGCGTCCCCGGCATCGACATGGCGTTTATCGGGCCGACTGACTTATCCATTTCCATGGGATACAAAGAAGAGGGAGCTCAGCATCCAGAGGTACAAAAAGTGATCGCGCAGCTGCGTGAACGTGCTTTGCAAAAGAACATACCCCTCGGCACGATAGCTGCTAGCCCCTATGGAGTTCGTCAGGAGCTGCAGAAAGGTACATCGTTTGTCGCTGTCGTCCTTACTTCTGTTTTCATGACTGCCTTTTCCGAAGTGGTAGATGCTGGCCAGGGTGCCCATCAAGCATAGATGATAAGGTGAAACTCCGTTGCGCAGTGGGACGGAGTTTTTTTTGTCCGTTGCCTGAATAAGGATGTTTTTCCAGTATCGTAGCTTTTCCCCCTTTTACTAGAATCTGTTCTCGACATGAGCCACTAGTACAAGGGGGTTTTCCTTTATCAGAGGAAGGAAAGCCTAATAGTGAGTTGTCAGAGCTTGTGCCTGAAAGGATGCGAAATGCATGGAAATCATTACCACTGATCGGTGGGAGGAGAACTTGTGGAACGAAGCGGAGCCTATTTACTACGCAGGATTTCCCGAACATGGAAGAAAAAATCGTGGAATTATCCAAAACATGTTTCGTAAACACTTATGTTTTTTGCATCTGGGTAAAATCGATGGACAACCAGTCGCGATGTCGATTACAGGAAAAAGCGATTCCAACGATACCTTGATCATTGATTACTTTGCCGTACGGAAAGATTCGAGAGGAAAGGGAATAGGAACCCTTTTTCTGGAAGCAATCAAGAGCTGGGCGATAAAAGAAGGAGCGTACAAGCTGCTCGTCATAGAAGTAGAAGCAGATGATAACCAAACCAATCAAAAGCGAGCACACTTTTGGACCAATGCGGGGTTCCAGGATACTTCGTATATCCATCAATACATCTGGGTTCCAGAGCCTTATCGAGCGATGTATCTCCCACTTATCCCAGGGTCATTTGCGAGCGATAATGGACCGCTTTTGTTTTCTTACATCACGCGTTTTCACAAGGAAAGCTTTACGAAAGGAAAGTAGTTCGTATCCATCACTCAATCAGCATTATCCTCCGTTCTGGCCAGTGGAGCTCCGAGGCAAAATTCTCTGGCGGGTCACTTTGAGAGTGGGGATAAGATGGAACCTGATGTGAAAAACGGAGGAGTACAGTCGTTGACAAAGTCCGCTATATGCGATACGTTGTTTGTGGACATAGTCCACTAAAAGGGAGGCCTATCATGGATCTAAGTGATCCTATCATCGCAGATATTCGACAATTCAATCGATTCTATACGAACATGCTTGGTGTCTTAGATAAGCATGTACTGGATACGGGATATTCTTTAACAGAGGCTCGGGTGTTGTTGGAGATTGGATTCATGGAGCAGTGCATAGCAAACCAATTGGTCGATAAGCTGGAAATTGATCGTAGCTACATGAGCAGAATCATTGCTAAGCTTCGTAAAGATGGGTTGCTAGTAAAGGAAAGCTCGACGTTGGATAACCGTACAAGCCTGATTCGATTGACACCAAAAGGGAAAGCTCTGTTTCAGCATCTGAACGAAAGATCGGATGAACAAATCATGAGATTAATAGGCGGGCTAACCAGAAAAGAAATCAAGGAAATACATGCTTCCATGTTGTTTATTCAACAGAAATTGGACAGGTTGGAGAGGGTGCAGGATGATTCGATTTGAAAATGATTACACAGAAGGTGCTCACAGGCGGATTTTGGAACGGCTATGGGAGACCAACGAAGAACAGACATCCGGCTATGGAACGGATGAACATTGTGAAAAAGCCAGAGCTTACATTCGAAAAGCATGCGATGTTGAAAACGCAGATATCCACTTTTTAGTGGGAGGAACACAGACAAATACGACCATGATCGCTTCCCTATTACGCCCGCATCAAGGAGTCGTGTCAGCCATCACGGGTCATATCGCCGTACACGAGACGGGAGCCATTGAAGCGACTGGCCATAAAGTTCTTACATTGCCGAGTGAAGATGGAAAAATTCAGGCAGAACAAGTAAAAGAACTGTACGATGCCCATTGGAATGACACAACACATGAACATATGGTGCAGCCAGGCATGGTATACATTTCTCATCCTACGGAAAACGGAACGACTTATACGAAATCCGAGTTGGAAGCGTTAAGTAAAGAATGCACCGAATGTGGTTTGCCATTGTTTCTGGATGGTGCCAGACTAGGTTACGGTCTGGTTTCTGAGGAATGCGATTTGACCTTGGCCGATATCGCTCGGCTATGCGATGCGTTCTATATCGGGGGAACGAAAGTGGGGGCACTGTTCGGAGAAGCAGTCGTCATCATGAATGATGCCTTGAAAAAGGATTTCCGCTATATGATCAAGCAAAAGGGTGGATTGCTGGCGAAGGGAAGATTGCTGGGAATTCAGTTTGAAACCTTGTTTGAAGATGGTCTCTACTTTGAAATTTCGCATCACGCCGTGGAAATGGCAATGATGATTCGAAAGGCATTTGCCGAAAAAGGATTTTCCTTCCGTTACGATTCTGCCACCAATCAGCAGTTCCCGATTTTACCGGACGATGTGCGAGAGGAATTGGGCAAAAAATATTCGTTTTCTTTATGGGAAAAAGTCGATGAAACACATAGCGTGGTGAGATTTTGTACCAGCTGGGCAACGAAAAAAGAAAATGTTGAAATCCTGATCGAGGACATCCAGGCTTTGTGAACGTGAATGAGCGGGTGAGAACAAAATCACCCACAAACTCTGCTGGATAAAATGTGTAAGTACCGTCAGAAATTGTGTAAGTAATTACCGGAACGCCTTCTACGCAAGGCGTTCCGCGTTTTTCCCGGGTTGGCATAGTATTTGCTTAAATACAGAAGAAAGGAGGTGCAATAAAATAGTGAGTTTGTCAGAATATATTGGTAAGGACCATATCCGCATATTTGAAGAATCCGTGGACCAATCCGAGTTGTTGCATCAATTGGGAGACATGCTGATTCGGACGGGTGCAGTTCGTATCGAGTATATGGAAGCGGTGTGTAAACGGGAACAAGCTTTTCCTACGGGATTGTACACTGGAGAAGTCAATGTCGCGATTCCGCATGCGGATCCGGAGCACCACGTCATGAAACCGACGATTGCACTCGGAGTGGTTCGAAAAGGGGTACCGTTCCGTAACATGGCAGACCCGACAGTTGAAATTTCGGTTCAATTAGTGTTTTTACTTGCACCGGAACGGGGAGAGACCCAATTAGTTATTCTGGAACAGATCATGAATCTGATTCAAGATCAGGCAAATATGCGAAAAATTATGGATGCACAAGGAATAGAGGACGTATGGAACGTTCTGGGCCAGCTTGTGCACGTGGAGGAGAAATCATGAACAAGAAAAAAGTACTTGTGATTTGTGGGACAGGAGTTGCTACATCGACCGTCGTGATGCAAAAGTTGAAAGCGTTTTTACGGGATAAAGGGATCGAGGCATCACTGGATCAATCAAAGGTGAGTGACGTTTTGAACAAAGCAGGTCAATATGATCTGATTATTTCCACAACAGCAGTACCCCCTTCCTTGGCAGAGAAAGTGATCAATGCAGTTCCTTTGCTGACGGGAATCGGGAAAGAGCAAGTGTATGACGAAATCGAAGCAAAACTGAAGATGTAAGGTAACTATCTGCCTTATCAAAGGAGGTTCACTATGGACGTTATCAAATACCTCGTTGACCTTGGCCCTTCGGTTGTTTTGCCGGTTCTCATCTTCTTATTTGGGATCATCCTGAAAACGAAGCCAGGGGAAGCCTTCCGTGCAGGCCTGACGGTAGGGATTGGATTCATTGGGATCAACCTTGTGATTGGCTTACTGATGGGAAGTCTTGGCCCTGCTGCACAGGACATGGTGAAAAATCTGGGGATCCAGCTTACGATTATTGATGTAGGCTGGCCTGCTACATCGGCGATTGCTTTCGGATCTGCCGTAGGCGCGCTTGCGATTCCGATTGGCTTGGCAGTCAATTTGGGGATGCTTGTACTAGGGCTGACCCGAACGCTCAATATTGATTTGTGGAACCTGTGGCATATTGCTTTTACCGGTTCATTGGTCGCGGTCATGTCCAACAACATAACTCTTGGTATCCTGACTTCGATCGCACACGCAATCATTCTGCTTGTCCTGGCCGATCTGACGTCCAAACACGTCTCCAACTATTATGGATATGCCAACATTTCGTTTCCGCATGGTACTGCTACCCCATACTATTTGATCGCATTGCCACTGGAAAAACTGTTTGATCGTATCCCGGGCTTCCGTAACCTGAAAGCAGACCCTGAGACCATTCAAAAACGCCTCGGGCTTCTAGGGGAATCGACCGTTCTTGGACTCATTTTAGGTATTATCATCGCCCTGTTGGCAGGTTGGGATTTGCCGAAAGTTCTGGACTTGGGTGTAAAAACAGCGGCAGTTATGCTCATTCTCCCGCGGATGGTGAGCATCTTGATGGAAGGTCTGATTCCGATTTCAGAAGCTGCGAGCGAATTTGTTCGTAAGCGCTTTCCTGGGCGTGAAGTCAATATCGGGATGGATGCAGCACTGGCAGTTGGCCATCCAGCTACCATCGCCGCATCGCTGCTAATGATTCCGATTGTGCTTGGCTTGGCCGTTTTGATGCCAGGAAACAAGGTTCTTCCTTTTGGAGACCTAGCAACGATTCCATTTATCGTCTGCCTCATGGTGCCCATTTTCAAAGGGAATGTGATCCGTACGGTTATTGGAGCGACTATTTCACTCGCATTTGGTTTGCTTTTAGCGACTTACATTTCACCGTTGTTCACACAAGCAGCACAGAACGCCGGTTTCAAATTCCCGGATGGTGCAAGCGCGATTTCATCGCTTGTGGACGGAGCTGTTCCTACGACGGCGATCTTCCTATTCGGTGCGAAGCTAGGCTATGTCGGCATTATTGGAATCGCGATTATCGGTTTGGCTGTTGCTTATCTAGTACAGCGTAAACATCGTCAATCGGCAAACCTGATGGACAAATCGGTGTAAAGAGGCAAATAGTGAAATGATATGGCAGACACCCTGCACGTGGCTACGAGAGCATGTGCAGGGTGTCTTTTTGAACATACATGCCACTGCTAAGAAGAGGAAGAGGAGAGGAGCTTACCTGTTTCTGCGTATTTGCATACTACTGTTTTTTCCTTTTTTCGAGTTTTTATCTTTGTCATCCCCTTCTCCCTCTTCCCTCTCTTTTTTCTCCACTTTTTCTTCGTGATGCACGACAGGTGTCTGTCCGAAGATGTGGTCTACCGGAGTGTAGTAGTGTTCAATTGTCTTTTTCTTTACAAAAAAGTGTAGGCAGCCATTCCTACCGTGATTATGATCAGGGCGGAAATGGAGAATATCAGTCCAGTCATCATGAGCATACAATCAAGTCCTCGCCAAAGGGGTTCCTAGTTTGTACGTCGTAAGTCTGAATGAGTTTCGTCCCGAAAATATGAGTGCTTGCATGGAAGGAGCGGAGGAGGGTCGAAACTGGGGAAGACCGCTGAAACACGTCAACCCATTTTTTGTCGGTACTTATACACATAAATCTTTTCTGCAAAAAAACTTACAATCAAACCGATGAGCAAAGGTACGAATGAGCCTGATGATAGGGTGAATCCATTTGAGTCATGTGTAAACTCGTGGTGAAACATGAAAAAGGGAATCGTGAACATATGACCGATGGCATAAAGCACTCCAGTTGTTAACACAAGGGATAAAAAGGTAACAAGAAAGCTCTTTGCTTTCATCCAAAACACCTCCATCATTTTGTAGGGTTCATTCTTATTATTATACCTGTAACCTTTGTTGTGAACAAAAAAGCTAACACTACGCGGCTGTAAAGGCTATTAAACAGTGATGAGATTAGATCGATCTTCAAATGAGAAATTAGGCTTTTTAGTTTGAAATTTGTTTCTACTGTATGTCCGCAAGCGTGAAATAGTCCCCACCTTGAAAGGATAGGGGTCATTTTATATCGCTCGTTTTTCCTGCTTAATCAACCTGTTTAACCTGTTCGTACGTTCGATCAGCTTGTTGGTCTCCGTCATTATGCAAAAAATACTGTCAGAGAGCCCTAGCTCTGGTGACAGTATATACGTGACAACAGAAAAGACACTTAATCAAACGCCTCATCGTCATAAAACATCTTCATTTTATCCGAATGGATATTACCTGCATACTCTTTAGCCGATAAAACAGTTGTCGAAAAACGTTTGCCGGTTACTTCGATGATCTCGGGCAACTGGTCACGAATATGGATAGGGATGTGAAGGTGGCATAACCGTTTGGCCACCATATTGCCCACATTGACGCCGATGTAGAGGCCCACTCCGGACCGGGCATTTGTCGTAGAAGGTTATGGCTCTTTTGTTGTCGAATACCGTTTCCAGAGAATCCGTATCACTTTTAAAAAGAAGGAGTTAGACACATGGAAAATCATATTACCTTTCATCCCTCCCATAAAGTTATAGTATCAATTTGTACGCAAGATAGTACTATCTGTAAACTGATTAACAAAATTGGCCCACTTACATTGAAGACGAATGGAAATTATTTAGAAGCGCTGGTCATGTCTATTATTGGACAACAGTTATCAGCAAAAGCAGCAAGTACAATCCGCCAACGAGTAAAAATGCTTTGTGGTGAGATAACACTAGAAAGAGTCTTGCATACACCTATTGAAAATTTTAGAAATGCCGGGGTGTCCAGAGCAAAAATAGAGTATATTTTTGATTTATGTAACAAAGTCCATACTAACGAAATATCATTTACAAGCTTTCATTTACTTGAAAACGAGGCAGTAATAAATTTATTAACTTCTGTTAAAGGGATTGGAAGATGGACAGCTGAAATGTTCTTAATATTCTCGTTAGGACGACTAAATGTTCTTTCCCTAGGGGATGCCGGTTTGCAAAGGGCAACAAAATGGTTATATCAACTAGAAGATAGGCCAAAAAATAAATATATGGAGGATATTTCCGGAAATTGGCATCCATATTATAGTATTGTGTCCTTATATCTGTGGGAATCAATCGACCAAGGATTTGTAGATAATTTTCCAACGATAGACGATGTAAAATAAAAATTACTTTATCTTCTCATTTGGCTTTTATTGTACAAGATTCGTCGACGAATTACTTCTTCCCGACTCCGTTTGCCGTTTTTCTTCACGTAAAACGTTGATAAGGGGGAAAACGAGAAATAAGTTAAGGATTGCTCCTCCAATAAATACAGCTTGCAGGCCTGCCACCTCCGCTACAATTCCTGCGATAAACGCGCCTATAGGTAAAGTTCCCCAACTAATCAGCCGGTAGGCGCTATAGACCCGCCCCAACAACTCATTGGGTACAACCCGTTGGCGAATCGAATTGACAGCCACCACCCATGTTGTCCCGCCCATTCCTGCGAGAAACATCGCGGCACTCACCAGCCAAACATTTGCCCAGACTCCTGGCACGAACAACATTGCAAAGGTACCGATAATGTCCAGCCCAAGCAATATCCCCCGTCCAAACAATCGCTGAAGAGGAGACACCAGCAAAGATCCGGCGACACTTCCCGCAGCCAAAGCGGTTAACAGCAAGCCGTACTGGAACTCTTGTAAACCAAGCGGCCCCGGCGCTACCGCATAGAGCACCAGAACAGAAAAAAACGCGCTCCAGCAGGACGCCATAACCGCAACCATAACGGCAAGCGTGCGGAGAAGACGGTTAGCCCATAAAAAGCGAACGCCTTCCGAAACATCCTGCCGGTTGCTTCCGTTCGACTGTAAAATGTCCACGCATTAGAAGCAGGGCAACTGCTGCCGCGAGGAAAGAAGCGGCACTGCCAACCGCCGGCAGGAGAAGACCAATCGTTAGAAGATACCCTCCCAGCGGCCCACCAATAAAACTGTTCATGATTGTTTCCGCGCTGATAATGCGTGCATTTGCCTGCTCTAATCGGTCATGGTTAACGACGGAAGGCACGAGTGCCCCGGACGTAGTATCGGATACCGTTTCGCATGTCCCGACCAAAAACGCCAGAAAACCCAAAACAAATACCGTCAGCCAATCAAACTGTTGGGCAAAAGCCAGAGATCCAACGGCAGCCGTCCGTATGAGATTAACAACGACCATGATTCGCTTTCGATCCAGACGATCGACGACCACGCCAACCGGTAGAGCGAAGAGTAACCAAGGTAGGGTCAGCGCAGACGAAACGCCTGCGACTAAAACGGGGGAATCGGTAAGTCTCACTGCCAAGAGAGGAAGAACAAATTTGAACAACCCGTCTCCCAGATTGGATAGTGCCGTGGCCATCCATAACGCCCAAAATTCTCTGCCGAACCTTTGATTTGTAACGCGCATCTTATAACCACCCATCTATTTTTGGATAGTTACATTGTAATTTCATCCCAGTAACTAGTCAATTATGTTTTGGTGGTTACATTCTTTGAATTAATAAAAGCCGACACGGTAAAGTGTCAGCTTTGTTCTTAGCTTTGCTCTTATTATGATTGTGTAATAAGAGTCAAACAGCCCCCACCTTGTCATCAAGTTGAGGGCTGTTCTATGCTGTACTCAGGATTTGAACATGCGACAAGTCAGTGGTAGCGACGACGACCAAGGTAGCAAGCTGTCCAGCGCTTCTGGATTTTTCGGATCGGGAAGCTGCGGGAGTTGCTCGAACAAGTACATCAAGTGCTTGAACGGATTCATCGTTACATTCATTTTTATAACCACAAACGTCTTCAAAAGAAATTAAACAACCTTAGTCCGGTCGACTACCGAACTAAGGTTGCTTAATATGCCTTTTTCATATCTGTCTACTTGACAGGGGTTAGACCACTATGCTGCCGCTAGCTTTATCTATGCTCTTAACTCTTTAATTACTGTGAACAACCATCCCCTTAATCTCCTGCTTCATTTTTGGAATAGAAGTAGGGGTCATGCTTAATTCGTCGACACCGAGTGCTACCAGCTCTTTGGCATAAAGTGGATCACCCGCCATTTCACCGCAGACCCCGACCCATTTGCCATGTGCATGCGCATCCTGCACGACTTTGTCGATCAAACGGAGGATAGCAGGATGACCAGGGTTGTAAAGATAGCCTACTTTTTGATTCATGCGGTCAGCTGCAAACGTGTATTGGATCAAGTCATTAGAACCGATGCTGAAAAAGTCAACATGTGGAGCCAGTTGATCGGCAATCAGCGCAGCAGAAGGGACCTCAATCATAATTCCTGTCTCTATTTGTTCAGCGAAAGGTGTTTGTCTGGCTGCGAGCTGCTCTTTGGCAAGCTCCCATAATGCTTTTGCCTCCAGAAGCTCTTCGACAATTGCGATCATTGGGAACATCACTTTGACATTGCCATAAGTAGAGGCTCGAAGAATCGCCCGCAGCTGCGTCAAAAACATCTCTTTTTCAGCTAGACACAAGCGAATCGCGCGAAACCCGAGAAAAGGATTCTCTTCCGGCTCCATCTGCAGGTAAGGCAGCTGTTTGTCTCCCCCGATGTCCATGGTGCGAATAATGACTGGACGTCCTGCCATTTCACGCGCAACCGCCGCGTATGCTTCAAATTGTTCGTCCTCGCTTGGCATTTGTTTCCGTTCCAGGAAAAGAAACTCCGAACGAAATAGTCCAATCCCATCTCCGCCGTTTGCGAGTACGGATTTACAATCCTCAGGTGTACCGATGTTGCCGGCTACTTCAATTCTTTTACCGTCCGACGTGAGAGCAGGGGCGTGCGCAGCATCTCGCAAATTTGCTAGTTCTTCTACATATTCCCGTTGCAAACGGTGGTAGCGAGTGATTCGTTCAGCATCTGGATGGAGATACAGCTCACCCGTATTACCATCCAAGGCAAGAGTCGTATCATCTGTGATGTCACCCAGAATCTTGCCACAACCCACGACAGCAGGGATTTGCAGCGTACGTGCCAAGATAGCGGAGTGACTGGTAGTACCGCCAATCTCCGTAACAATTCCTTTGATCCACTCTGGATTTAGTCGTGCCGTCTGAGAAGGTGTCAAATCGTGTGTAACGATGATGACGGGTCGTTTGATTTGATCGAGTGAAGAATCTATGATGCCTAGCATGCGTCTAGCTATTTTATCTCGCAGGTCCTTGAAGTCAGCGGCGCGTTCCCGTAGATACTCGTCGTCCAGTTGCTCGAAGAATGCAGTATGTCCTGAAAAGACATGGTGTGCCGCCCATGTGGCATTCTTGTTCTCCTCGATGATTTCGTTGTCCATCTCCTGTACGAGAGTAGGGTCTTCCAGAATCATGAGGTGGGAGTCGAAGATCGCGCACTCATGTTCACCTAATCGCTGCCTGACATCCTCTCTGGTGACGGCGATTTCCTCTTTGACTTGGGCAAGAGCTTCGCGCAGCTTTTGTTGTTCTTGTTCTACCAGGTCGGCAGCAATCTTCTCGCGAGGAATGACTAACTCCGTTTGTTTGAGTACAAAAACGCGTTCTGCTGCATATCCGGGTGAGGCTGCAATACCTATTATCATCGTATCCCTCCAGTGAAATATGGAAAAAAGCATGTAAAAAAGGCCAGGGAAAAGCCTCCCTGACCCATGATCCAAAGGATTTGAATACTTGTATCATATATTTTCAGATAATGATCGTCAATGAAAAGGAATAAAATGTGGAAAGACTTGCACAAAATCTGCCACAGAATATTCTGATTTGCATTCGAATTTGTGATACGGTAGAAAATGTAGACTGATATAGAAGGCAAACAGTCGACTAGCCAAATTGGTACGATACTTGCTTGTAATAGATTGTGGGGGGATGTTATGGAGGAACACATCAAGCAGATCATTGATCAAGAGGATAAAAAAGTTCCGTATACCGATGAGCAGATCGCACGTCAAATGGGGATCCGACGAGATGAGGTAACCCTGCTCCGGCACAAACTCCAGATTCCCGATTCACGAAAAAGACGGCAGCCTCTCTTGCTCAAGGAGATGGAGAGCCTTTTACAGCCTACACCAAACATGACAAGCCGAGAGCTAACGAGTCGCTTGAATGAACGTGGTTATGACGTCTCCCGTTTTATGGTTCATCAATTACGAAGCAAAATGGAAGCGTTCTCAGACACAGCTACTCCAAACAAGGATGATCGTGCGCGCCAAAAAACGCGCAAGGTCAATCAAGCAGTCACGTTCGCCAGCTTGATTGGAGCAAAGAGTACGCTGAAAGCGGCTATTCAACAAGCGCAAGCAGCGGTACTCTATCCGCCGCATGGACTGCATACTCTCTTTTTTGGAGCTACGGGTGTAGGCAAGAGCAGAATGGCAGAGGCGATGTACCAGTTCGCAGTTGAACAGCAGGTGATGAAGAAGAATGCACCTTTTGTTATTTTTAACTGCGCCGATTACGCCAAGAATCCACAGCTGTTGCTCTCCCAGCTGTTTGGGTATGTAAAGGGAGCTTTTACAGGCGCTCAGCAAGATAAGCTCGGTTTAGTGGATCAGGCAGACGGGGGAATCTTGTTTTTGGACGAAATTCATCGTTTGCCACCGGAAGGACAAGAAAATCTCTTTTATCTGATCGACAAAGGCGTGTATCGGCGATTAGGAGAGGTCCAATTCCAACAGAAGGCGACCATTCTGATCGTCGGTGCTACGACCGAAAGCCCGGAATCTAGCTTGCTGCTAACATTGCGTAGACGGATTCCGATGACCATTGAGCTGCCCTCCCTCTCCGAATGGACGCAACAGGAAAGATTATCTCTGATTTTTCACTTTTTGAATGAAGAGACCGACCGAATTGGCAGAGAGGTTGTGGTCCAAAAGGAAGTGATCGCCTCCCTGTTGACGTACGAATGCCCAGCAAACATGGGGCAGCTGCACAGCGATATTCGTGTGCTGTTGGCGAAAGCCTTTTTAAAAACGATTCATCAGGAAGAGAAGACCTCTGTTCAAGTCGATCGATATGATTTGCCTGTTCACATCGCCAGTCATCAGCAATCAACCGGTCTGGCACCAGAGTTGCCGATGCTAAAGAAAAACCAATTTCTGTTTATCCCCGGCCAACACTCCGATCTGGGGGGGACAGAAATAGTAGAAGACTCTCCACAGCATCTCTACGACTGGGTGGTAGAACGTTACCAAAATCTCAGAAATCAAGGCCAAAGCGAAGAATTGATAGAGCTGATCGTAAACAAAGAACTAGATACACGGATGGAGCCGTCTACTGGTGAGCATGAAAAGCGCTCGCTGCGATTGCAGCAGCTGGTGAAGCTGGTCGGGGATCAGGTAGTTCAAGCTGTCGAACAAATGCTCTGGATCGCGGAGCGTCATATGACGTTGGATTATCAGCGAATTTCCTATGCACTCGCCATTCATTTACATGGATTGTTGGATCGCTGGCCGGATACGAAAGAAATGGATAGCATGATCGAGACCGATCACGAGTCGATGGAATTCAAAGTTGCACTGGAAATGGCAAAGGTGATCCAGACCAGTTATGGAGTGGAGCTCCCAGTAAAAGAAGTGTCTATTCTCGCCATGTACGTAAAGCAGTGCTCGATCTATACTGAGCCAAAACCAATGATTGGCGTGGTCGTCACCTCCTACGGGCTGGTAGCAAAAAGCATGGTCGACGTCGCTACCCGCTTGTTTGAACGAAAGCATGCGCTCGCTGTCGAGCTGTATTGGAACGATGATCAGGATGTGGCTGTCGAGCGGATTTGCGCGATGATCCAGCAAGTGGATCAAGGAGAAGGGGTCATTTTGCTGGCCGACATGGGGAGCAATCTGCTGAGTGAACAGGAATGGGAGAGAAGAAGCGGTGTACGTGTGCAGGTCCTGCCCAATGTGACGACCACTCTCGTCATCGAAGTCATGCGAAAATGTCTCTATTCGAGTGAATCATTGGAGCAGATTGTGAACCAGATGAGACACTTGCCTGTAAAAGCACTCCATTCCGTCCAGTCGTTCGCACCCAAACCAGTCGCGATCGTCACCATTTGTATCACGGGTAAAGGTGCAGCCAAACGCTTGGATCAGCTTTTACAAGAGAAGCTGGAGGCGACCGTTGAGCAAGTCACTATTTTGACCGCAAGCTCACTGTCGATACGGAAGCAGTACAAGGAATGGTTGGAGAAGTACCATATTTTTGCAGTTGTCGGTACCGTGAATCCCATGCTGGATGGCATCCCTTTTATTTCCATAAAAGAGATTGTAGACGAATCCGGCATTAGTTTTATGAAACGACTGTTACTTGTGGCCAACGGGACGCTCCAACCATCGTTGGTGCCCCGTTCGCATGGATTGCGCGATCTATTATACCCGGAATTGGTCTGCGAAAACCTGGAAATATCGACGAAGGAAGAAGTCATTGAGTGCCTTGCCCTGCGGCTGAGAGAACACGGTTTTGTTGAGTCGGATTTCGTAAACAAAGTATGGGAACGCGAAAAAATGGGGAACACATGCCTGTTTGGAGCTGCCATCCCTCATGCCGATACCACGCAAACGATCCGACCAGGTATTGCGATTGCCAATCTAGCCCAGCCAATGGAATGGGAAGCTGGATACTTTGTTAGTCATGTGTTCATGCTGGCCATTACCGAGACATGCCAGACGGCAGTCGAAGAGCTTTACCACTTTTTACATGAACATGAAGAGGCGAATGAACCGCCTGATTTACAGGCATTCATGGAACTTGAAATGTAATCGAGGAGGATTCCCATGGAAAAACAAGTGACCATTCTAAATAAATCCGGACTTCACGCTCGTCCCGCATCTGAGTTTGTCAAATTGGCTGCTCGTTTCAAGTCGGAAATCACCATCTTGGTAGGCACAAAAGTCGCGAATGCGAAGAGCATCATCAATGTTTTATCGTTGGCTGCAACTATGGGGACTGTTCTCACCCTGAAGGCAGTTGGCCCGGATGAAGCCGAAGCAATCGATACCTTATCCTCGTTAATTGAAAGAAAGTTTGGGGAAGAATAAACATTTGCCCCTTGACTCGGTAATCAGAATATTTATAATGAATTACAAATGTAACGATATAGAACAAATGTAAAATCATCCGGAGGTGACCTGCATGAAGCCCATGGAAAAGATAACTCCCGGAGCGAAGGTATACAAACTGTTTGAACACGAAAAGCTGGTTTGCGAAGGAAAAGACGAGGTTTTCATCATCTCGGTTACCAAGATGTCGCGTGAAGAATACGAGCGGGATCAAAAGCAAACAGCTGCTAACCAATAACATCGATACGATTTACCGACGCTTGGACCACGGGTCAGGTGGGGGAATGATCCCTCCATCTGATCCGTTTTTGCATGATACAAGCCTTTTGATTCTTGACATCCGAGGAGGAGAGGACTTTGATTACCAACGTAAAAGTTCCGCCCATGATCACAGAGAAAAAGCTGGTGGAGCTGTTTCATCAAATGTGGTTGATTCGTTTTTTCGATGAGAAAGTAGATGAGTTTTTTGCCAAAGGACTGATCCACGGTACGACCCACCTGTGTGTGGGACAGGAAGCGTCCGCAGCAGGTGCCATTGCGGTTCTGGAAGACCGTGACAAGATCACGAGCACCCATCGCGGGCATGGTCATTGCATCGCCAAGGGTGCAGAAGCCAACCGCATGATGGCAGAGCTATTCGGCCGTGAAACCGGATATTGCCGCGGTAAAGGCGGATCGATGCATATTGCCGATGTGGAAAAAGGCAACCTGGGTGCGAATGGCATTGTTGGCGGGGGGATTCCGATCGCTGTCGGATCAGCCCTTACTTCTCAGATGAAAAAGCTAGGCTACGTGACCTTGTGCTTTTTCGGCGATGGAGCCTCCAATGAAGGCAGCTTTCACGAAGCAGTCAATATGGCGGCGATTTGGAATCTTCCTGTCGTTTTCATTTGCGAAAATAACCAATATGGCATGTCAGGCCCAGTCAAAGACATGGTGAAAGTAGCCAACATCGCGGATCGCGCAGGGGCGTATGGCATACCTGGAAACGTGGTAGACGGTAATGATATTTTTGCCATGATGAACGTGACCCATGAAGCGGTGGAACGCGCACGACGTGGAGAAGGCCCAACGCTCATCGAAGCGAAAACCTATCGCTGGAAAGGGCACTCCAAGAGTGATGCGAAGAAATACCGCACACGTGATGAAGAAATGGAATGGCGCAACAATCGCGACCCAATCGAGCGGATGAGACGAGTCCTGATCAGCGAAGGGATTGTTAGCGAGCAGGAAGCAGCACAGCTAGAAGCAGATGCACGGCAAGAAATTGAAAACGCGGTCAAGTTTGCTGAGGAAAGCCCGATGCCACCGCTCGAAATTCTAGAAGAAGACGTCTACGCATAGGAGAGGGAGGGAAGTTACGTGTCAACGCCACGAGAGCTTACTTATTTGGAAGCGGTCCGAGAATGCATGAGCCAGGAAATGCGCGTCAATGAAGACGTGTTCATCATGGGTGAGGATATTGGTTTGTACGGAGGGGCGTTTGGGGTTACTCGCGGGATGCTAGAGGAATTCGGAAAAGAACGCGTACGAAATACGCCAATCTCGGAAGCAGCAATCGCGGGCGCTGCGGTTGGGGCAGCTATGACGGGTATGCGGCCCATTGTGGAACTGCAATTTTCCGATTTCATCACGATTGCGACGGATCAGATCGTAAACCAGGCGGCTAAAAACCGATATATGTTTGGTGGAAAAGGTAAAGTGCCACTCGTACTGCGCACACCATCTGGGTCAGGTACCGGAGCAGCCGCACAGCATTCGCAGAGCTTGGAAGCATGGATGGCGCACATTCCGGGTCTGAAAGTCATCCAGCCGTCCACCGCTTATGATGCAAAAGGATTGCTGAAAGCAGCGATAGACGATGATAATCCCGTGATCTTTTATGAACACAAGCTACTTTATCGGACAAAAGGTCATGTACCTGAGGAGTCGTACAGCTTGCCGATCGGGAAAGCAGATATCAAGCGTGCAGGTACGGATGTCACGATCGTGGCCACAGCGATCATGGTACACAAGGCGTTACAAGCTGCTGTCGAATTGGAGAAGGAAGGGATCAGCGTCGAAATTATTGATCCGCGCACGTTGGTTCCTCTGGACATTGAGACGATCGTCGAATCTGTGAAAAAGACAGGACGAGTCGTCGTCGTTCACGAGGCGGTAAAGCGTGGAGGGTTCGGTGGGGAAATCGCAAGCCTGATCGCAGAGAGCGAAGCCTTTGACTATTTGGATGCCCCCATCAAGCGCTTAGGTGGCAAATCGGTGCCGATTCCTTACAATCCCGTCCTTGAAAAAGCTGCCATTCCACAAGAACAAGATATCATCCAAGCGGTAAAAGATACGGTTTTCCGCCGCTGACATAGGAGGGGTCGAACATCATGGCAACCGCCGTATTTATGCCAAAACTTAGTATGACCATGGAAACGGGGACAGTCATCCAATGGTTCAAGCAGGAAGGGGACCTCGTCCGAGAAGGTGACGTCCTGCTGGAAGTGCTGACAGATAAGATCAACATCGAAGTAGAATCGTACTCAACGGGAACTCTCCTGAAAATTTACTATGGCCCGGATCAAGTGGTACCAGTCAATCAAGTGATTGGATACGTAGGGGAAGCGAGCGAGGTTGTACCCGATATCGCTCCTTCAGCAGAGCCTCATTCGAGTACGGAAGCAACAGAGGTACAAAACGAACAAAAAGAGAATCACGAGACGCGAGAAAGGGAGTCTGTAGGCCAAAAAATAAGAGCCACCCCTGTCGCTCGCCGAATCGCCAAAGATAACGAAATTGATCTAAGTCTAGTGAACGGTACTGGCCCTAACGGTCGCGTCCAGAAGGTAGATATTGAGCAGGCAGTTGCAGCACGTTCTGCCAAGCCAATTTCCACCCAACCTGAAACTACGACAGAACCGCGTAGCCGAAAAGTGAAGGTAGAAGGCATGCGCAAGGTTATTGCAGAGCGAATGGCAGTGAGTGCTAACACCGCTCCACACGTGACTCTCTCAACAGAAGCAGATATGAGTCAAGTAATGGAAGTGCGATCAACTCTTCTGCCTACCATTGAGAAAATGACCGGACATCGTCTATCCTACACGGAAATTATCATGAAGGCAGTTGCAACGGCATTATCTCGCCATCCGAAAGTAAACGCGTCGCTCAAAGATGATGTGATTGAGCTTCACGAAACCATAAATGTTGGCTTGGCAGTTGCTGTGACGGACGGATTGCTCGTACCAGTCATAAAACAAGCGGATCGAAAAGGGCTCGCTGATTTGACTACCGAGACAAAGCGAGTGGCTGGCCTGGCTCGTGATGGACGTTTGCTTCCGGATGATATGCGCGGTGGCACGTTTACGATCAGCAATCTCGGTATGTATGCGATCGATGTGTTCACGCCCATTATCAATCAGCCAGAGAGCGCCATTCTTGGAGTGGGAAGAATCCATGAAAAGCCAGTAGGTGTAAATGGACAGATCGTTCTAAGACCAATGATGTCACTTTCCTTGTCATTTGACCATCGTGTCATGGACGGGGCACCTGCGGCAGCATTCTTACAGGAGATCAAAGAATTGCTGGAATCACCCTACCATCTGCTGGCGTAAAAGGAGGAGCAAACAACCATGCAAACATACGATATAGCGGTTATTGGCGGGGGGCCGGCAGGGTATGTGGCAGCTATCCGCGCTTCCAAGGAAGGGAAGCGAGTTGCCCTGATCGAAGCAGACCATGTGGGAGGAACCTGCCTGAACCGGGGCTGCATTCCGTCCAAAGCATTACTCCAAAGTGCAGGTGTCCTCGATCAAATTCGGAAGGCATCCAGCTGGGGGATAGAGACAGGCGAAGTCTCTTTTTCTCTGGAGAAGATGATGGCCCGTAAAAATCAAGTCATCACACGTCTACGTACGGGCATCACATCCTTATTGAAGGCAGGAAAGATTGATTTACTCCAAGGCTATGGTGAAGTGAACGCGGACAAAAGTATTCGCGTTCGACTCGGAGCAGAATATCAAACCATACAGGCCAAGTCTATCATTCTGGCCACTGGGTCTACTCCTGCAGTTCCTCCCATTCCGGGTTTAGCGGATGTGCCTTTTTATACAAGTGATACGATATTTGATATCGAACAGGTGCCGGAATCCATCGCGATTCTCGGCGGAGGCTTCATTGGTGTGGAATTCGCCTGCATTTTTGCAAGCTTGGGTACGAAGGTGAGTATCGTCGAGATGGCTGATCGACTCATTCCACTGGAAGATGGGGATGCATCAAACGCATTGACCAAATCACTGCGCAGTAAAGGCGTCTCCTTGGGTACCGGCTTAAAAGTCACTTCGGTAAGCAAAAACAGCGAGGGCATCAAGGTTCACGCAGAGGATTCGAAAGGAAGCACCCAAACAGTTTCGTGTGAAGCCTTACTCGTTGCAGTGGGGCGCAGGCCGAATGGATCAGCATTTACCCAGTTACCTTTGGAGATGAACGGTCCCTTTGTCAAAGTAGATGAGTTTCTTGAGACTAGCGTCCAAGGAATTTTTGCTGCTGGCGATGTAATCGGGGGATGGCAGCTCGCTCATGCTGCAAGTGCAGAAGGACTGACGGCAGCCATCAATGCAGCCGGGGGTCGACAAAAAGTGAATGACAGAGCGGTACCTCGCTGCATCTATACGCATCCAGAAATATCGAGTGTAGGCTTGAGTGAAGAAGAGGCGAAAGCACGTGGCTATGCTGTGAAAACCAGCGTCTACCAACACAGCGGAAATGGCAAGGCGTTGACCTCTGATGAAAGTGGCGGATTTACCAAGCTCATTGCGGAAGAGACCTACGGCGAAGTGTTGGGGATCGTGATGGTAGGACCTCATGTCACGGAAATGATTGCAGCTGGCACGGCATTTTTGAGCTTGGAGGCAACCGTTGACGATGTGGCGGACATGATTTATCCACACCCAACCGTTTCTGAGAGTCTGATGGAGGCTGCGGCGAAATGGTTAGGGAAAGGGATCCACTCCTAATATAAGATTCCGTTTGACATGAAAACGTTTTCAATTTACAATTGTAAGTAGTAAGAACATTTGTAAAAGGAGGTGATCACTTGGCTTCTTGGGGGTACGTTGTTCTGCTGTTTGCGGGGCTTTGGGTACTACAGGTTGTCTTCACTCAACTGCAATCCCGCCACTACTACCAGAAGTTGCGAGAGATGCAGCGGCAACCAAACGGATACCTGGGAGTCGGAGTGAACAAACGTCGTTTTGGAGTCGGTGCCGTTATCATTCTGGTAACGAATGTGCAAGGGAACGTGACGCAATGTGCGCGAATGTCTGGGATTAGTGTATTTTCTCGCTTTCGTCCATACGATGAGCCGATTGGAAAGACGATCGACAGCTTGTATGAAAGCGCGTCGCAGCATCTGAAGCATCCGGTCCAGACTGCCTTGCGGATGGCGATTGATCAGATTCGGGCCGCGCAGGCCAAACAACATCAGAACGATCAAGAACAAATTGGATAAAACAATGTTGGGCCGCGGGCCAGATGGATGACCATCTGGTTTTTTTTGTATCATTTTATAGGGGAGGTAAGAGTAAATGGACTTTTTTGTTCATCTTGCAGAAGGCTTCATTGGCATGTTTCAAGAGGGGGGTAAGACCTTTGTAGGTTTGGTGACGGGTATTATTCCTACGTTGATTTGCTTGATCACTGCTGTAAACGCCTTCATTAAATTCGTCGGAGAAGAACGCATCGAGCGCTTCGCAGCCAAATGCACGGGCAATATCATTTTGCGCTATACTATCTTCCCGATCTTATCCATGTTTTTCCTGACCAATCCAATGGCTTATACTTTCGGTAAATTCTTGCCTGAGCACCAAAAACCTGCCTTCTACGATTCGGCAGTATCATTTTGTCATCCGATTACCGGGTTATTCCCACACGCGAATGCTTCTGAACTCTTCGTGTACATGGGTATTGCCACCGGAATCACACAGCTTGGTCTGTCTCTCGGTCCACTCGCTATTCGTTACTTCTTGGTCGCGATCGTCGTCATCTTGATTCGCGGCATCGTTACGGAATACATCACCAAAATGATGATGAAACGCCGCGAAGCGCAAGCTGCGGCATAAGGAAGCGAAAAGGGGAGACATAGGATGAGCAACTATCGTGCGGTGCAAGTAACAAAATCGTCCAGTGGCTGGGGAGGACCACTTACGATCCTGCCCACTGATGACAAACCATATATCGCCTCGATTACAGGCGGAGGCATCCACCCTGTAGCAGCGCGGATTGCTGAGCTGACAGGCGGGATCGCAGTAGATGGCTTTACCAACAAAGTGGAGCCTGACGAAATGGCATGCGTCATCATTGACTGCGGCGGAACGGCTCGCTGCGGCGTTTATCCCAAGCTCGGAGTTTTGACAGTAGACGTAATGGCAGCGTCGCCTTCCGGACCGTTGATCAACTTTATTAAAGAAACCAATTTTGTTTCTGGCGTAAAAGTGAACAATGTCGATCTGATGAATGAAGTAGCGTCGGCCGCCGTAAACACAGCGGGTGATCAACAAAAAAAATCGGCACAAGAGCTTAAAGCAGAAGCACGCGCCAAAGTAGCGAGCATGCAGGGAAATCAACCCCCTAGAAAAGCCAGCTTCATTGAAAAAATCGGTCGTTTGATGGGAGGCGTAGTCGGAACCTTCTATCAAGCAGGTCGCGACACGGTTGATCAAGTACTGCGCAATATTCTGCCATTTATGGCTTTCGTCAGCACGCTGATCGGGATCATCCTGTTCACGGGGATTGGCGATATCTTGGCAAACGTCATCAAGCCGCTGGCAGGGAATGTGATCGGTCTTCTGATCATCTCCATCGTCTGCGCACTTCCATTCTTGTCCCCGTTGCTGGGTCCGGGCGCTGTCATTGCCCAGGTCGTAGGTGTGCTGGTAGGTGTGGAAATCGGCCGTGGTACGATCCCGCCGCAACTTGCTTTGCCTGCTCTATTCGCCATCAACCCTCAGGTAGGGTGCGACTTCGTTCCAGTGGGACTGACACTCGGAGAAGCCAAACCAGAGACGATTGAAGTGGGCGTACCTGCCGTTCTCATGTCTCGCCAGATCACAGGACCGATCGCGGTCATCATCGCATACGTGGCAAGCATCGGACTTTACACGGAGTAATTCAAAATCAGGAGGGTACACATGAACACCTTGTTTAACAGCACGATTGTTTCCATCGGAGATATGGTTCCAGACTTTCTCAAAGAAAATACGTTGATCCTATTCAATGAAGACGCTCCGGAAGAACTACATGACATTGCCGTTCTGCACACCAAATCCGAGCAATCCCAGAGCATTGAGCCAGGCGATATCCTCCAGATAGGCGACTTGCAATTACGGGTCACATCTGTAGGAGAAAAAGCGAACGAAACTCTACAAACCATTGGTCATTGCACTGTGAAAGCGGATGGATGTGCTGCCCCGCAGCTACCTGGCATGATCCATGTCGAAGACGCTACTCTCCCTTCCTTGGAGATTGGGGTCAAAGTCGCCTTCTTCCGTCCGTAAATCACAACACCTACTATACAAAAGAGAGGGAGAGACACCATGTTGGGATTCAATAGACGACTGGCAGCTTTAGAGAAAGAGGGAGGCTGCATTCGTGTGGGTCTGGTCGGCGCTGGCCAAATGGGTCGGGGACTGATCTCACAAATCGAAGGAATGAAAGGGATGTCCGTGGTGATCACGGCTGATTTGTTCCCTGAGAATGTCAAAGCTGCTTATCGCAAGGCAGGGGTGCCTGACAACCGGATCACGGAGACGCAAGACCTCGACAAAGCGGATAAAGCAATCGCGTCCGGTCATTCCGTCGTGACGACTGATGCCGAGTTGATACCTCAACTAACGAATGTCGATGTTATCGTCGATGCGACTGGCATGCCAGAAATCGGTGCCAAGGTTGCTTGGGAAGCGATTCGCCATAAAAAGCATATCGTCATGTTGAATGTCGAAGCAGATGTAACGATCGGGCCACTACTGAAACAGCAGGCAGATGAAGCAGGTGTCGTCTATACGGGATCGGCAGGGGATGAACCCGGAGCCATTATGGAGCTTCACGACTTTGCAGACGCATTGGGCTTTGAGATCATCGCACTGGGAAAAGGGAAAAACAATGCCCTGAACGTACATGCCAATCCAGACACAGCACGCGCGGAAGCTGCACTGAAAGGAGCGAGCCCTAAAATGCTCGCATCGTTTCAGGATGGCACCAAAACGATGGTGGAAATGACGGCAGTCGCCAATGCTACCGGATTTGTCCCAGATATACCCGGAATGCATGGGCGAAAAGCACAATTGGCAGAGCTGCCTGGCCTATTCTCGCTTACAGAAAAGGGCGGCATGTTGAATCGCACACAGATTGTAGATTATGTGGACGGTGTTGCACCAGGTGTTTTCGCGATCATTTCATCCTCGATGCAAGAAGTACACGACACCATGAAATATCTCAAGATGGGTCAGGGTCCTCATTATGTCCTGTATCGTCCGTATCATCTGACTAGTTTGGAGACGCCCTTGTCGATTGCACGAGCTTATTTACAACAGGAGGCCACGATCGCACCTTACTACGGAATGGTAGCCGAGACAGTAGCGGTAGCGAAGAAGCAGTTGAAAGCCGGAGAAGCAATGGACGGCATCGGTGGATTCTCTGCTTATGGCAAAATTGTGTCAGCGACAGAAAAACGAAAGTTCAATGCACTGCCTATCGGCTTGATTGGACCGCACATCCGCTTGATAAAAGATGTGGAGCAAGGTGCCATCATTACCTTAGAGGACGTTGAATTTACGGAACAAACCACTATCGTGCGCTTACGTGAGCACATGGACAACTGGAAGTAAATAGGTCGGGAGGAAGGCATGAATTTGTCTTCCTCTTTCCTTTCTAAAAAGAGGAGAAAATCTGTTATAATATGTAAGTAGAAGAGTATAGTAACGTTTTTAATGAGGGATACATATGGATAACTGGACAGAAAAACGCGAATTGGTACGAGTCGCAAAATTATACTACTTGAATGGACTCACACAGGCAGAGATCGCCAAAAAGCTCGGGGTTTCCCGACCGGTGATTTCAAAGATGCTGCAGCGCGCCAAGGATACAGGCATCGTGGAGATTTACATCCGTGATGAGACGGTGAGCATGGTGGAGCTGGAGCAGCAACTAGAAGCGGCACTACGTCTGGATGAGGTCATTGTGGTCCCATCATACGGGAACAAAAATGAAGAACTGATCAAACAACAAGTGGCCAAAGCAGCTGCCCAGTACCTGCCCAAGTGGATTCGCAATAAACGGAAGATCGGAATCTCATGGGGGACAACACTATACCATCTCGTTAATGAATACCCATTTGAGAGACATCATAAGATGAAAGTATACCCACTGGTAGGCGGGATCGGCCGTCACCGGATCGAAATTCACTCCAACCAGCTCGCCTATGAATTTTCGAAAAAACTCGGCGGAAGTTGTGAGTTTCTTTATGCTCCCGCTATCGCGGATTCCATGGAACTAAAAAGACAGTTGATAGACTCACCGGACATTCGCTCGATTCTGGAGGAAGCGCGGCACGTAGAGCTCGCCATCGTCGGGATCGGCAATCCATATGAATCGACCATGACAGAGATGGGATATCTGAAGGAAGAGGATTTGCGTCAATTGGAGGAAGGCAAAGCGGTTGGGGATATCAGTTCTCGATTTATCGATAAAACGGGTAAACCCATCCATAACGATCTGAATAATCGCGTAATCGGAATTGAGCTGGACGAACTGAGGCACATTCCAACGGTCGTGGGTGTCGTTTCCGGGAGCAATAAGCTGGACGCGGTCTGGGCCAGTTTGCAAGGCAACTATTTCGATAAGTTGATCATAGACGAATATCTGGCTGAAGTTCTGTTGGAAAAGGCGAAGGAGGTGAGTATAAGTGAAAGAGGATAGAATGAGAGCTACCCTGTTCTGTGACACATGCATGGATGATACTGTCCATGAAGTGACTTACGTAGATAACATCCTGTATCAGATTCGTTGTGTGGAATGTGAAAAATCGCATTCGCGCGGATCAGAAATACAAAGAGAGCTGTACTTGAATTATATGGAACGCGTTTTTAGCAAACCCAAACGCTTCAAAAATGAGGCAGGGGACAACTTACCTCATTTCCTGTTTTCACTACCTTATCGTGTGATGAGCAAGCCTTTTCGTACCTACAAGGAAATCAAAGACATGTTTAAATACAAACGGAAAATCTAAAGACAAAAACACCAAAAACGAAGGTCCTAAAAGGCGACCTTCGTTTTTTTGCTGCAATGGCTCGTATGTACCTTGGACTACGGAATCAGTTTGGCAGCCGCATTGTAGATGTGGAACCATTCTTCCCTGGTCAATGCCATTTCCGCATCTTTGCAGGCGTCTTTCAATCATGTAGGAACTCGTTGTTCCCAGCACGACCTGGATGTTTGCAATTGCGTCGGTAAACAAGGTATGGAACCGATGATCAACTTGTCGGGTCTTTACCATTTTGGGGGTTGAAACAATTTTTTATCGTTGTCCTCATTTTTTTAAAAGTGTTAAAATATGCCTGAGTAGGTCGATACTGACTCTTGTGCGTATTTATTCAGGGGGGCATCTATGTTTAGCTACTTCAAAGATTTTCTACTAAACATCTTCATCATCTTTTCCCCGTTACTCTTTTATCCCTATATTTATAAATACAAAGCTCAAAACAGAGACGTACTGTACAAATTCTTACTGTATATCCTCTTTGCAATCGCGCTTGTCCTGGCGATGTCCTTTCCTGTCAATTTGCATGGACTCGTTTATGACTTTCGTTCGATTCCCCTGGTACTCGGTTCGCTCTACGGGGGACCGATCGTTTCGCTGTTCTTGTATGTGACAGTTGCACTTTATCGTTTTGCAATGGAAAGTCCTTATCCGCTGATTTATCTGCTTTCTGTCATACCGAGCTTTGCCTTCGTTCTCTTTCTGCAGAGGGGATATCATTCACGAAAGCTGTATCAAAAGATTTTGATGGCCATTCTTTTGTGTACCTCGATTAAATTGATCATATTTGGCGTGTATCTCTCCCTGACACATCAGCTTGAGATATTATTTTATCAACCGGTTACTATGATAGAGACTTACTTGTTACAAGCGTTGATTATTGGTGTATGGGTGTATCTGATTGAATTTCTCAATACCTATTTCCACATGCAAGAAGAGATGATCAAGAGCGAGAAATCAAAGATCGTGAGTGAGATGGCTGCTGCTGTAGCCCATGAGATCCGCAATCCGCTAACGACCGTAAGAGGCTTCATTCAACTGTTTGGTACCGACGATCTAGACAAACAAAAGAGAGAGTTTTATCAAAAAATTTGTCTGGAAGAATTGGACCGAGCACAGCTCATTATTACGGACTATCTCTCACTCGCAAAGCCTGACCCAGAGATCATTGAAACGATCACCATTAATGACGAGATCAACTACTTATCAAATGTCCTCATGACGTATGCCAATTACAACAATATTCAAATCAACAGAATCCTACCGGAAGATCATCAGCAGCTGCGAGTGGTGGGAGATCGGTATAAATTCCGGCAAGCCTTAATTAACATCGGCAAAAACGCCATCGAAGCCTTGCCTGATGGAGGGGTTTTGGAGATGCAGGCTGCTTGTAAGAACGGTCAGGCAGTCATCATCATCCGAGATAACGGAATCGGGATGACGCCTGAGCAAATCAAAAGATTGGGCACCCCTTATTACTCTACGAAGGAAAAAGGAACTGGCCTCGGTACCATGGTTTCTTTTGGAATTATTAAAAAGATGAGTGGCAAAATTGAGATTACGAGCGAGCTGGGAGTAGGGACTGAATATACGTTGACTTTCCCGCGAGTGAACTGAGGAATTGGAATGGAAATGCATGCAACAGTCTAAAAGCCCCGCTCCATTGGAGGGGGGGTTGATCGTCAAGTGCTGGTCTTGTAATCGGCGAGAACTTCATCGATTGCGTGTCGGGATATTCTGGCTAGTACAGGGTTGGTGGATAGGTAGTAGGCAAAGGCGATGAGCCCGAAGGAAAGTGCCCAGCCACGGCCTCGCTCCCAGGTTGCTTCGTCGACTGGCAGCGCCAAGCGAAATGCATTACGGGTATCAGTGGAGAGGAGTGTCCACGCCACCATCAAATCGCATGCAGGATCGCCAACGCCTAGAGTACCGAAATCGATGACGGCGCAAAGCCGACCTTGTTTGACCAGCAGGTTCCCTGGATGCAGATCACCGTGGAGCCAGACGGCTGAGCCGTGCCACTCAGGTGCTTGGAGGGCTGCTTCCCACGCTAAGGTTGCCGCTTGGGTATCGATCGTGTTGTGCAGGTTCGCAATCGCGGCGCGAACAGGGGCGTCACGCATTGCTAGTGGCACGCCGCGGTGAGAATTGTGCGGCCCAGGGGGCGGTCCGCCAGTAGGATCAATCCGCTGCAGGGCTGATATGAATTGAGCCAGTGCTGTCGCTGTTTGGCCAGGATCGTCAATACGACCAATTGTTGCGTTCTTGCCCTCGACCCAACGATAGACAGACCAGTGCCAGGGGTAGCCATCAGCGGGCATCCCCATCGCGAGCGGGGAAGGGATGGGAAGCGGTAAAAGCGAGGCGAGTTTCGGTAGCCACCGTTGTTCCTTCTCCACCTGTCCAATAGCCCATTCGACGCGGGGTAATCGCACAGTCATATCCTCACCAAGCCGATAAATTACGTTGTCAGTCCCGGCAGATTCTACTGGCTTTATGGGAAGGTCTACCCATTGTGGAAATTGCCCGGCGATCAATCGTTTCACGAGAGACAAATCGAGCTTTATTTCGTTTGATTGGTTCATTTGTATAGCAACCTCCCTAATTTATCCACTTTATTTGTCGAGCGAAAGGCTAATTGCGAAACGCAGAAAGGCAACAATACGATATTCTAATTTGTATGGGGAGTCGGCAGGATAGATTAAAGAATACTTTCTCTTTGTAAGTTAACAGGCTTCCGTTAATATGGGAAATATATTAGTCAACCGCGGAGGGTTTATGGAACTTGAAAATACTATTTCCAAACTTGTTAACAGTCTAAAGCAAATAAACGGCGTAAGAGCTATCGTTCTTGGCGGTTCAAGAGCCAGAGGGAGTCATAATGAGAATTCAGATATTGATATTGGGATTTATTATGATTCCAGATATGGATTAGATATTCAGGGGCTTCAAAAGGTTGCTACCGATATGGATGATACTGGTAGACTTAACGTAGTAACGGAAATCGGTGGCTGGGGGCCATGGATTAATGGTGGTGGCTGGCTTGTTGTTAATCATTATCCTGTTGATTTTCTATATCGCGATCTGAATAAAGTATCTACTGTGATGCAGCAATGTCACTCGGGGGAAATTACCGTTGACTACCAGCCTGGGCATCCGCATGGATTTATCAACTCCATTTATTTCTCGGAGATCGCGTTATGCAAAGTGTTATGGGATCCTTCTGGTATTATCAGAGAAATGAAGACAAGAACGAATCCGTATCCAGCTGAATTGAAAAAGGCAACGATTCTAAAGTTTTTTTGGGAAGCAACTTTTGCACTTGAGACAGGGAGAAAGGGAATGTATAAAATAGATGTAGCGTACATCGCAGGATGTTGTTTTCGGTCGTTATCTTGTTTGAATCAGGTTTTGTTCGCACTTAACGAATGCTACTTGATGAACGAAAAAGGGGCTGTTGCAATTGCAGATTCATTTCGAATGGCTCCAAGGCAATACGCCAAGAGAGTAAATAATATAATCAGTCTAATCACAGAGGATCGGGAGCATTTGGAGAAGTCTTTGTGTGAGCTGAGTGATCTAATTGAAGAAACGAATACCTTTGTAAAAATCTAAAACGTTACGAAACTAACGGAGAACGACAGCTTAATAACAGCAGCGGCAGTCTATGACTTTATTTTCAAGTCCTTAGTCTGCCGCTGCTTCTTTTTTGGAGCCGGTCTCCTACTCAATCCAGTCTAAAACTCAGACAATGGGTGTCTTTCGGGGGGGCACTATATTTGATTAGCAATTTTCTTTAAGCGTTCTGCAAGTGGCAATACAATGATACCCGCTACTACGACCTGAAGAACGTTTCCGGGGATGGAGCCGAGTGGCTGTATCCAGTTACTGTAAAGGATAACTTCAACAAAGTAGTAGCCTACGATTTTGATAATCAGTGCAACGGCAATTGCCAGTGTGTATACAAGTACTCTTTTGCCAGGTATCTTTTCGGATATGAGGCCTGCTAAATAGCCCATTGTACCTACGATGATGAATGTAAACGGTGCCCATGCTGTCCAACCAGAGATAAGATCGAAGAGGCCCATTCCAAAGGCACCTGCTATGGCTCCAGTTCTTTTACCGAACACAAAGGCTGCTATAAAAAGAGGTACGTTACCCAGGTGGATTAGTCCTCCGTTCCCCATTATTGGGAGCCTTATGTTGATGAACATTGTGGCTGCGAGGGTAAATGCGATGAAAAGTGCATTGATGACAATGGTTTTAGTTTTCGTTGTTTTTCTCGGAGAGAATGTTGAATCCATATGATAGCCTCTTTCTTTTTTTAACTATTATCATACTCGTAATCAGTTACTTAATAAATATGCTTATTACTATTTATTTGCGCAGGCATATAATTCTGGCGACAACAAATATTCGAGAGAAGTGTTTTGAGCTGAAAAAATGGAATCTACACACAACGTACACCCCTGCAAAGCCGTAAGCAATGTTTTTGAAGGGAGTGGATTATTGAAAGTTGTAGAGGAGGTCGTTGGGTTTCACTTCTTGTTCTATGCAGAGGCTGCCGTTTGCATTTTGGGTCCCTCTAAGACGTAATTTTTATTAGGCAGATCAATGATCAACTTAAGAGAAGAGTCTCGTGATTATGTTTTGAGTGAACAGAGGCATTTGGTGCTTTTTCAACGAGGTAGAACAACGTTGTTCTTGATTGAGAATCTCCACTCGGATTGGTTGTTTGCTCGTTAATCTATTGCTTTTATTACTTTATCAAAAAACAATACACGAAACACGTGAAACACATACAGAAATGACGTGTATGATTGAAAGTGTTTATATTTGATAATTGTGTTGATTTCCAATATTCGCTTGTTTATGATAGGCATATATCTCGGAAATGAAAATATTCAGATAATATAGTGGTGATACATGTCGATGCCCCTTTCCATGAAACGGATAGCTCCCGGACACAACAATACGTGGTTCATTCGAGTTCAGGGGATGGAAGGCTCCGTAGAGTTCTCCACCAAAAACCCAAAAGAGCTGCGGACGATGAGGTATCATGCGGGAGGGCTGCATTTAGTGAGGAAATCGTACAGGGCGCAGCGATTAATCAGCCGTTTACCTGCGCGACACCACAAGAGGCAGAGGATACTCATCGGCTATTTACCGCAGCCTTGGAATCACACAAAACGGGTGAAACCATCAGACTGGAATAAGGAGTGAGAGGGATATGACCTCCAGGAAAATAGATGTGGTGGTCGCTGGACTCGTTTGTCTGGATATAATCCCGGCTGTTCGAGAAGGCAAATCAATGAATCAATTTTTCATCCCGGGAAAGCTGATTGAAGTAGGCGGTGCTACTATTGCCACAGGTGGAGCTGTATCCAACACGGGGTTAGCCTTGCATCGACTCGGGATTTCCACCTGCTTGATGGGGAAAGTCGGTAATGACGATTTCGGAAGGATCATTCTTGACGCATTGAATCGAGTGGACACTGCTTTGACAGAAGAGATGATCATCTCCGAGGGCGAACAGACGTCCTATTCGATCGTACTCAGCATTCCGGGTGTGGATCGGATTTTCCTTCACTGCCCTGGAGCAAATGCAACGTATCAGGCTTCGAACATCGATACAGCAAGGGTGGCTGGCGCACGACTTTTTCATTTTGGCTATCCGCCGCACATTCGTCAGATGTATCGAAATGGCGGGCAAAATCTGGCGGAATTAATGTCGCTTATAAAAAGCCTTGGGGTAGCCACATCCCTGGATATGGCGATGCCTGATCCTGACACGGAGTCAGGCCAAATCGACTGGAAAGAGCTTTTGCAGCTGACTTTACCGCACGTGGACATGTATCTGCCCAGCTTGGAAGAAACGCTTTTCATGCTCCGGCGCCCGTACTATGAAGAGCTGCAACGACAGGCAGGCGATGGCGAAATATTGCCTTTTGTCCAAGAATCTGTGATTAGCGAAGTGGCGGAACAGCTGCTAGGAATGGGCTGTGGGATGGTTGTTCTTAAGCTTGGGGAATCTGGCCTGTATTTGCGGACTGGTACGAGACAAAGAGTGCAGGACATAGGGAATCATCTCGTAAGCGACGTTGAACAATGGGCAGACCGGCAATTGTGGGTACCTTGCTACGAAACGGTCGTGAAAGGGACAACGGGCGCAGGGGATTGCACCATTGCGGGATTCCTAGCAGGGATGCTAAAAGGACTTGTACCAGAGACCACGATGATGCATGCGGTCGCAGTAGGAGCTTACTGCGTGGAAGGCATTGATGCGACTAGTGGAGTCGTGCCTTGGGGGCAGGTAGAAAAGCGTGTGCGAGAAAAGGGTAAGAGGCTTCCTCTGCGACAAATTCCGGTCGGTTGGCAGTTGCAGGATCAGCATGACTTGTGGATAGGACCAAACGATAAGAGAACTGTTTAAAAATGTTCTATTTTGTTTGATTGTGTTATGATGATGCTAACAAATCGACGCAAAAATGGCTCGTGCTCGTGTCTTGAGGGGGAGAACAATGCTGAACAGCACCAGACAAATACAAATGAAAGAATATATCGAGAAAAAGAAAAACGTAACCGTTCAACAACTAATTGAACATTTCCACGTGTCTGATATGACCGTTCGCCGTGACTTGATACAGCTGGAGAAGCTGGGGTCATTCAAGCGTGTTCATGGTGGCGTTGTCTTTACGGAGGATATGGAGGAGGATATCCTGTTATCCATTCGGGAAGATTCGCACAAGCAGGAGAAAGAACGGATTGCCGAGAAAGCCGCTTCCCTTGTACAGGAAGGTCAATCTGTATTGCTCGATGCTGGATCGACCACGCTGGAAGTGGCTAGGAAGCTCCTTTCTCTTTCAAACATCACCATCATCACAAATGCGATCAATGTGGCTTCACTGCTCTCACAAAATGTAAATCTACAAGTCATCATGACAGGAGGCGATGTACGACATTCCACACAGTCATTAGTTGGCCCTACCGCCGTTCAATTTTTGCGACGAATACAGGTAGATCATGCTTTTATTGGCTGCAGCGGGCTCTCTCTGGGGCGTGGCCTCATGAATTCCAACATGGTGGAGGGCGAAGTAAAGCGGACGATGATGACCGTTACGCGGCATGTTTATGTGGTGGCAGACCATACGAAATTTGAACAAACCGCTTTCAATACCTTTGCTGGCTGGGATCATGTCGATGCAGTGATCTCCTCCATACAGGTGAAGGAAGAGTACCAACGAGAATTCGAAGCCAAAGGGCATCCGAGACTCATTCTCGTCTAAATAAGGGAGGTATTGTCTATGGGAAACCGTAATGAGGTAAAGCAGCGCACGGTAGAAATCTTGCATAAAGCTGGTCTCTTGCTGACTGAAGAAGAGCAAAAAAACATCGAGATCGCTGATATGGGATTGGGTCATCTGGAAACAGAAGGTCTGCAGCTGTTCACCTACATCAACACAGATCGCTACTGCGCAAAAGAATTGGTTCTCTTCCCACGCCAGACTTGCCCAGAGCATTTGCATCCGTCTGTGCACGGGGAACCGGGGAAACAGGAGACCTTCCGCTGCAGATGGGGAACCGTCTACCTTTACGTGGAGGGAGAGGAGACCGCCAGCATCCAGGGAATTCCACCCGCTGGCAAAGAAGCCGTTTACACTGCCAAACATGAAATCATTCTCACGCCGGGACAACAATATACGATTCCACCCAATACCAAGCATTGGTTTCAAGCGAGTGATGAGGGGGCGATCGTATCCGAATTCTCCAGCACGAGCCGGGATGAATTTGATGTGTTTACCGACCCGCTAGTGAAACGGCTGGAGGGAATCAACCAGTAACGTTTTTGTCGTCTGAATATTCCCGCTCCTATGTCTCTGCGTTTTTCGAAAGCGCTTACTTTGTTTTGCATGTCTGAATCCTGATGAATGGAAAGATTTGCAGCTAAGGGGGGAGACATCAACAGCACCCAATACAAGAGACGCGGGAATCTGAACTACTGTGGAGATCGCGCTGGGGTGTATCCAACTGGTCATAATGGAAGGGATCCAGAAAGTAAAGAAGATCGACGGAAGTGGGAATATTGAGTTTTTTGATTAGTTGACTCAGTCAACTACAAATCATATAATGTCCTCAACATCCATTTTTTATGGGTAGGGGGATATGTTGATGGAATCCGTGCAGCATGTAGAAAAAATCCGCAAATTCAACCGTTTTTATGCCAATCTCTTAGGGAAAATCGATCAAGAAATCTATCATAAGCCGTTTCCTTTGACCGAGGCACGCGTCATTACGGAGATCAATAGCAGAAATGGCTCCACGGCTACTGAAGTGAGAGAAGTCCTCGGAATAGACAAAGGCTATATGAGCCGGATCCTTCAACGGTTTGAAGAAGAAAACGTCATCAGAAAAGAGCGATCTTCAGAGGACCAACGCCAATTCTTACTCTATCTAACAGAGAGTGGCAAGGATATCTATCATCAATTAGTAGATGACGCGGACAGGGAAGTTGGGAAAATGATTCAGCCGATCTCCAAACAAAATCAATCCAAGCTTGTTTCCTCTATGGAAACGATCGAATCGATATTTGCGAATGACCCTGCTTCGCGAACAGAAGTGACGATTCGTTCGTTTCAACCTGGAGATGTTGGCTATGTTGCTCACCTGCATGGAACGCTGTACAGCCAAACGTACCAGTTTGGAAGTATATTTGAGTATTATGTAATGAAGGGCTTAACCGACTTTCTGCTCGATAACGAGGGAGGCAATCTATGGCTGGCGGAAGTGAATGGTCAAATCGTCGGATCCATCGCGATTACTCGATCGAGCGAAAGAGTAGCGCAGCTTCGATGGTTTGTGATCGACGAGAGTTATCAAGGGATGGGCATCGGGAAAAAGCTAATGGATACGGCCATTGCTTTTTGCAACGAACAGGAGTATCACCACGTTTTTCTGTGGACGGTAAGTATTCTGGAGACGGCACGCTATCTCTATCAAAAATACAACTTTACCTTAACGGAAGAGAAATCAAATAAAGAATGGACGGGGAGTACACTACTAGAAGAACGATGGGACTTGGAGCTTTCCACCCCCAAACCCTAGCAGAGGAAGTGGAATGGATCCATGTTTTTGATTGGTGAAATATCCAAGCTATTCCAAATCGATATCCGTACGCTCCGTTACTATGATGACATTGAATTGTTCAAACCTGCTCAAGTGGATGACCGGTCGGGCTATCGGTATTACTCGATTGAGCAATTCGAGCAGTTGAATACGATCCTCTATCTCAAAGCGTTGAATATTCCGTTGAAAAATGTGAAGCTGTTTTTGGAAAATCGGGATATCGACCGTATTCTACAGCTCTTAGAAGAGCAACAGCAGGAAACGGAAAAGCGAATCCAAGAATTTACACAGATACAGAAAAAAATTACGAGTCGCATTCATCAAATTGTGGATGCGACCAATGAGCAAGAGCTGGGCAAGATCCGTGAAGTCGAGCTGCCCGAACGGACGATTGTGTGGCTGAAGCAAAAAATACAAAAAACGGACAGCCTGGAGATGTCCATACGGCTATTGGAGAATCGTACGAATATGAAATCCACAATATTTTTAGGCAAAGTCGGACTATCGATCTCGCTTGAAAATGTAAGACAAAGAAACTTTGAGTCGTATGATTCCTTATTTGTCATTGTGGAAAATGAAAGCTTTCACATCAGTGAGGGGAACGAAAAAATACTTCCGAGTGACAAATACGTCACGATTCGTTTCGCAGGAACGCATGCGGACGCTTCCCCTTACTATGAGAAGCTGATGGATTACGTGGATGAAAAGGGATATGAGATTGTAGAGGACGCGACAGAAATTACGTTGATCGATTACGGACTGACGCACGATCCAACCAAATTTGTAACGGAAATTCAACTGCTGGCAAAATAATCGACAAGGGGTGTACTTGCTAGGATACGAAGGTCACTCTCCGAGCAATGATTTCGATAGTTTCAAAGCAGTTTCATGATGCTCCTCATTAGAAGTACGCGATACATTGTTTCACAGATTTGGATTGGACTTTTGGCAGGCAGAAATAAGCATCTGTTCTACACGTTTATCAAATGCAAAATTTTTCCCTAATTCCAGCCAAAGGAACCAATAAAGGTAATTAACCAAATAGCGAGTTCCTACACCTTGAAAGCGTTCCATCCAACCTTTTAGGCGATTATGAAAGTTATTAACGTGCTGAATGTGGTAGATACCCTTTTTCACACGTTGTTTTTGCCGTTTATTGACAGTTTAGTGCAGTAATCCTTTGATTTTGGCAACTTCTTATAGTTAGTCGGGCTGCCGTCACTGGCGTGCGCCGCCCAAGCCATCCGAAAGAGATTGTTTCGAAATATTGCGGTTCGATTCGAAAATGCGTACACCCGAGTTCTGCGAGTGTATACTCTGAATCAGCAATGGAATTTCACAAGATGAAGGGGGATGCATTTTCCACATGATCAAGCATAATTCAATTCTTAATCTTGATACGGATGAACGCATGGACATTGGAACCTATCTGTTGGAACAAATCAATGACTATATGACGCACATACGCGGGGTTCGTGTCTCACCTGAACTCAGCGTGGATGCTGTTGCAGAACACGTACGTAGATTATCTTTTGAGCATCCCGTCAGCGCGCGCGAGGCGATTTATCATATCCTGGAGGGATTAAGGCAATACCAGGTGCATACGCCACACCCGCGATATTTCGGCCTGTATAATCCTCGGCCCAACTTCATGGGAATTATGGCGGACAACGATTACTGCAACATTCAATCCGCAGCTTTCAGCCTGGAGCCATGCGCCTGTAGCGGTCGAAATAGAAAACTAACCATTGGGCGATTTGTTAAAATGCAATGACAGGTTTGTTATACTTGATTACATACGACGGAGAAGGTGCAGGAAAACTTGCAGTTGACCAATTTCAAGCTTGTCGCTGTAACGTTGCCTATTGCGTCGCAGTCGAAACAGGACGGAATTGTAGGCATTTTTGCAAGCGAAGCGTAAGCAACTTTCCGGAAGGGAGCTGTGCAAAAGTGGACAGCGAGAAGCAACGCTTAAGCATTGAAGCGGCAAAGCTATATTATCAATTCGATTACAGCCAGCAGGAGATTGCGGACCGATTAGGCGTGTCCCGGCCTACGGTTTCCCGCTTACTGCAGCATGCGAAGGAACAGGGATATGTCCGGATTGAGATTATTGATCCGCGCGAAGACGTCAACGCGCTCGCGAAGGCGTTGCAAGATCAGTATCGTTTGGATACGGTTCTTGTCTGTTATTCGCCTCTCAACGAGTATGAAGAAATCAAAAAGAGCATCAGCAAGAAAGCGGCTTCGTTTATACAAGAGGTCGTGAAGGACGGGGACATCATCGGGGTGACCTGGGGAACAACCATGCACGAGATCGCGCTGCAGCTAGAGCCCAAACCGGTGCGGGGCGTGGAAGTGGTGCAGTTAAAAGGAGGCGTCAGCCATTCCCAAGTTAACACGAATGCGATGGAGATCGTGAACTTGTTTGCCGATGCGTTTCATACCGTGGCTCGGTATTTGCCGTTGCCCGTTATTTTTGACAATCTGGCGGTCAAGGAAATGGTAGATAAAGATCGCCACATTGGGCGCATTATCGAACTGGGCAAGCAAGCGAACATCGCTGTTTTTACCGTGGGGTCTGTCAAGGAAGACTCGCTGCTTTTCCGTCTGGGTTATTTTAACCAAGAGGAGCAGGAACAGCTGCGGCGTACAGGTGCAGGGGATATATGCTCCCGGTTCTTCGATGAAAAAGGAAACATATGCAGCGAAGAAATCAATAACCGGACCGTCGGGATCGATCTGCCCGAATTGCGCAAGAAGGAGAAAGCGATCCTAGTCGCGGGTGGGCAGCGTAAAATCGAGGCGATCCGTGCGGCGCTGGCGGGGGGGTACGCGAATATAATGATTACCGATCAGTTCAGCGCACAGGCACTGTTGCAGTAGCACAAAAGGGGTATTCCAAAGAGTCCGATGACTTGCGGGATGCCCTTTTTCTATGGGCCATGTGCGGTGGTTTGTTGGAAGACTATGATTGAACATAATTTCATAACTGTGTTTACATATGTTCATAGGCGTGTTACGATGAGTCTACAAAGTAAACTCATGAAGAGAAGGTGAATGGTAACATGGAACGTTTGAACGGCATGATTGACCACACGCTATTGCGCGCAGATGCAACAAAGGCTGAAATTGCAGCATTAACGGAAGAAGCGAAAACATACGAGTTCGCGACTGTTTGTGTCAATCCGGCCCATGTTTCGTATGCGGCCGAGCAGTTGGCAGGCAGCAAGGTCAAAGTCTGCACGGTAATCGGTTTTCCGCTCGGAGCCTCCACTGCTGAAACCAAAGCATTCGAAACGAGAAATGCGATCGACAATGGGGCAGCAGAGGTTGACATGGTAATCAATATCGGGGCTTTGAAAGCAGAAGAGAATGAGGTTGTGGAAAAAGACATTCAAGCGGTCGTATCGGCAGCGGAAGGCAAGGCGCTTGTGAAAGTCATCCTGGAAACGAGTCTCTTAACGGAAGAAGAAATCGTCCGGGCTTGCCAAATCTCGCAAAAAGCCGGAGCAGATTACGTCAAAACCTCGACCGGTTTCTCCAGTGGCGGAGCGACGGTCGCTGCTGTAGCCCTGATGCGCCAAACGGTTGGAGCCCAGATGGGGGTTAAAGCATCCGGAGGGGTTCGTTCACTTGAAGATATGAAAAACATGATGGAAGCCGGCGCTACTAGAATCGGCACGAGCTCGGGCGTGAAGATCATGGAAGGCGAAGAATCGGCGTCGTCGTATTAAGCTCGCTTGCAATTTCGAAGATCACCTTATTCAGAATCTTGCACTTTCACAAACTTTTGCCAACACCATGGCGGCATCATACGCAATTGACGTATAGGTTTCCGGTGAAATGTTGTTTTCGCTGGCCAATGATCTTCAAACCGCCAATCATTTGTTTCTTCTGTACATGGGCGCCGCTCGAAACAGATCCATCAGAGCCGTAAAACTAATACGGCTCTGAAAGTAGATGAAGCCATAAAAAGGCTTGTACGAGCCAGGCCAGCTCGGCGAGCGCTTCTTGAACTCTGTAATTTCCTTTGTCTCTGTGTTCAAGTCCACCATGGTTGCAAAAATATACCCTCCCACATCCTTACCACCAATGGTGACCAGTTACATGGAATCGACGCCGTCAGCCGGAGAAAACAGCTTTACCTTCAAACCGGCTTGAGGGCTTGCTGAGAAATCAAAGCGGCTTCATCCGCGTTTTTTGCTTAGGACCCCTAATAGTCGATATTTTTGGCAATCAATTTGCGTGCCGTAGCTTCATTATCTAGATTCTCAAGAGAAAAAAAGTAAACGTTTATATTGACTATTCTAAAATTTCGGATACAATAAATGCTATAATAACTTTAATCGCTTTATTGAATGTTTTTTGGTAGAGAATTACTATGTTGAGTCTTTTTTTTGAATGAGAAATCTAAACGTTTACATTTTGAAAGGTGATCAGATTGTCCAAAGCTACTATCGTAGATGTTGCCAAACACGCAAATGTTTCTATCGCAACCGTCTCACGAGTGATTAATCAACTGGGCGGCGTGAGAAAGAACACAGAAGGTCGCATTTTACAAGCTATTGAGGAACTAAATTATATTCCTAACGCAGTTGCGAGGAGTATGGTGAAGAAATCGACAAAAACTATAGGTATCATAATCCCAGATGTAAATAACCCGTTTTTTCCTGCTGTTGTATCAGGAATTGAACAGAAGGCGCGGGAAAAGGGTTACTTTACTTTGTTGTGCAATACCAATGAATCTGCCGATACGGAGCGAGAACTCTTAAGGATCTTCATGGAGAGAAGTGTAGATGGTCTTATTATAACCACTGCTGACGAAAGGGGAGATCAATTGCAAACGGTCATTGATGCCAAAATACCAATAGTTGCCGTAGATCGAGCTATAAAGAAGTTCGAGGTGGATACGGTGCTGGTTGGCAATATAGACGGGGCTTATCAAGCAACCAGACATTTAATCTTGCAAGGGCATCAAAAGATTGCGATTATCTGTGGATCCCAAAATACTACACCGGGTTATGAGCGGTTCGTAGGATACAAACAAGCGATGGAGGATTACGGTATCCCACTAGTAGATGAACACATTCTTGAAGGTGATTTCAAAGAAGAAAGTGGGAATCGACTGACGAGAGCTCTGTATCATTTGCCAGATCGCCCGACTGCCATCTTATCATCTAACAATCTAATGACGATGGGTTGCTTGAAGGCGTTAAGTGAGCTTGGTTGGAAACTAGGGGAAGAGGTTTCGTTTATTGGCTTTGACGACGTGGATATTGCTACCTTTATTAATCCTCCTTTAACTGTTGTTTCAAGACCAATGCGGAAGTTGGGAGAAATAGCCTTTGATTTGCTGTATGAACGCATGACGAGAAGCAGTGTCCAGGGTAAACGACATTACGTTTTATCGCCTGATTTGAATATTCGCCAATCTTGCCGCTTAAGATGATATTGTTTTAATTTTATTATTCAAAAATTTAAACGTTTACATATATAGTTCTAATCTTTTGCTACATCATGAATTTTCATAAGTGTTTGCATAACGCTAGTGAAAGTTCGATAAAAATCTTGTGATTCCTAATAGAAAAAATGGTTTTAGTAGAGTGGCGCTTGAACTTAGGATTGATTGACGAGAATGAAGGTAAGTCAGTACCTTTATAAATCCTCTTTTAAATGTTGTATCAAGTTCCAATGCGGAAGTTGGGAGAAACAACCTTTGAATTGCTGTATGAACGCATGGCGAGAAGCAGTGTCCAGGGTAAACGACATTGCGTTTTATCGCTTGATTTGAATATTCGCCAATTCTGCAGCTTAAGATGATATTCTTTTTATTATTCAAAAATCTAAACGTTTACATTTATAGTTCTGGTTTTTAATCTTTTGCTACATCATGAATTTTCATAAGTGTTTGCAAAACGCTAGTGAAAGTTCGATAAAAATCTTGTAATTCCTAATAGAAAAAATGGTTTTAGTAGAGTGGCGCTTGAACTTAGGATTGATTGACGAGAATGAAGGTAAGTCAGTACCTTTATAAATTCTCTTTTCGCCAATCTTGCAGCTTAAGATGTTATTATTTTATTATTCAAAAATCTAAACGTTTACATTTATTATTCTGATTTTTAATCTTTTGCTACATCATGAATTTTGCTAGAAGTACCAGGTTATCGATTCCAAGAAGGAGGTGATGTTGTGAAGCAGATTCGTTTAATGATTATAGGAAGCTATGTTGGGGAAACCGTACTCGGAGGTCCTTTCGTATGAGGGGAGGGGGAAAGGCGAAACCAAGCTACGGCCACTGTCAAACTGAGTTCGAGAGTTGTTTTAGTAACAAAGGTGGGCAATGACAATTTCGGTTATAGCCAATGAGCATACACAAATTACAAGATATTTTAGAAGCTAGAAATTTCATTATGAGTAAGACAGATCGTCCTATGATTGGAATGATTTTAGGCTCAGGCTTAGGAAACCTTGCTGATGAAATTGAAAACCCTTTCAAAAATCCTTATAGTTAGTTTCCTACTTTGCAAAGTCTGGAGCATACAAACGAATTAGTAATTGGAGAATTAAAGGGAAAGACAATAGTAGCTATGAAAGGACGATTCCATTATTACGAGGGATTTATTTAGAAATCTTAGGAGGAAGAAGAAATGGAAATAAAATCACGTCTTAAAATCATGGTTTTTCTCCAGTATTTCATTTGGGGGTCCTGGCTTGTTACACTCGGTTCTTATATGTTTAACACTTTGCACTTTACTGGAGCACAAGTCGGGCTCGTTTATAGCTCAAAAGGAATTGCTACGATTCTTATGACAAGTATTACAGGTATTATTGCAGATCGCTGGATAAAAGCAAATAGATTATATGGAATCTTTCATTTTCTTGGAGCTATCACATTCTTTGCAGCCGCACAGACTACAGACCCTACTATCATGTTTTGGGCAATGTTTTTTAATGCAATGTTTTACATGCCAACGATTGCTTTATCTAACGTAATTTCTTACTTTTCTTTAGAAAAAGCAGGACTCGAGACAGTAAAAGACTTCCCGCCTATTCGTGTTTTTGGAACAGTTGGTTTTATTGCCGCAATGTGGGCGATTAGCCTTTTCAAACTTGAAATTAGTAGCATCCAGTTATACGTTGCTTCTGGCATTTCTATCTTGCTTGCTCTATATTCATTCACACTTCCTGAATGTCCAACATCAAAGGCGAAGAATGATAAGTCGTTAGTGAGTCTTTTAGGGCTTGATGCTTTCGTACTATTTAAACAAAAGAAAATGGCTATCTTTTTCCTTTTTGCGATGCTGTTAGGAGCTTCATTACAGATTAGCCTTACATTTGGGAACCCGTTTCTACATGACTTTGCGTTGAATCCTGACTATAAAGATAGTTTTGTTGTTAAATATCCATCTATTTTATTATCAATATCACAAATTTCAGAAGTATTATTTATCTTTACCATTCCATTTTTCTTGAGCAAATTTGGAATAAAAAAGATCATGTTAATCAGTATGGTAGCATGGACATTACGTTATGTATTCTTCGCTTATGGAAACCCATCTAGTGAAGGGTTTATCTTATTACTATTATCAATGATTGTGTACGGTTGTGCCTTTGATTTCTATAATATTTCGGGAGCTATTTTCGTAGAAAAAGAAGTAGATCATCGAATTCGTGCGAGCGCACAAGGCTTATTCTATACAGTTACCGGACTTGGTTCCTATGTAGGCGCTATTGTAAGTGGAAAAATCGTGGATTATTTCACTGTAGACGGTGTAAAGGACTGGCAAAGTATCTGGTTAGTTTTTGGTGCGTATCCTCTCATTCTCGCAATTGTTTTTGCAGTAAGTTTTAAATATAAACATGAACGTAATGCAATGAAGAATGAAACTGTAGGCCATTCATAGCAGTTCTTTATCATTTTGGTTCAGGTATAAATATGGTAAGGCTGAAAAATAATTGATAAATTCTTACTGGAACCGTCTCTTAAGTTGCAAGAAAGAAGAGTTGAAATACGAAATTTTACCTTTTTTTGTTACTCACTTAGGTTGAAGGCGATGGTCTTCGCCTCCTAAAATCAAGCGAAGTTTATTCATCAATTATTTTGAAAGGAGGTGCTAAGAAACATCAAACTTTATAGAAGATATATTTTACGGTTGTGCAACAAGTATCGATTATTCATGACATTGAGCATGAACAGTTTTGGGAGCAACAGACCCATTACTAACAAAGACACTTGAGACTTGTAAAACGGGAGGTAATCTAGTGAAGAGTATTTATTTAGCAGGCCCAGATGTCTTTTATAAAAATTCGATAGAGGTTAGTGAAGAGAAGAAAAGGATTTGTGAGAAATATGGTTTTCTTGGGATTTTTCCCGCCGATAATTCTCTTCCATTTAATAAGGAATGGAGCAAATCTGAACAAGCCACAGCGATTTACAAGAAGAATATTGAGCTTATTGAAAAAGCGGATATCGTCGTTGCCAATTTGAATGTGTTTAGAGGGGCTGAACCCGATTCAGGAACGGCATTTGAAGTCGGCTATGCAGAGGCTTTAGGGAAAAAACTTTATGCCTATATCGATGATTCATTAACAATACCAGAAAAAGTACAACTTCATTTTGGAGAAATCGAGCAACTGGAAGATGGAAAGATTGTAGATAAGAATGGAATGAAGGTTGAGAACTTTGGCAACAGCGTGAATTTAATGCTTTCTGTTCCGTGTCAAATGGTATACGGATCTTTTGAAGAATGTATGAGAAGAGTGAACGAAGATTTTACAGCAGGCTGAAATAGATAACCATCTATTTTCGGTTTTTCCTTTCTTTTGAAGAATGTATGAGAAGAGTGAACGATGATTTTACAGGAGGCCGAAATAGATAACCATCTATTTTCGGTTTTCCCTTTTTATTGCATTTTTCCTAAAAAAGGTTATGCCTTCTTTACCAAATTTTCAACAGAAGATTAAAGAATGCAACATAGTGGATTTTGCATAACAGCGATCGGCGGGGCACGAGTGGTTTTTAACCGGTTATATACCAGCTAGGAGGTTTTCTTCCTGCTGATAAGTCTGGAAAAGTAATTAGGCTTGGGTCAGGAGGGATGGAAATCATTCATAGGCGTAAACAGGTAAGATATAGGGAGGAAATGAAAATGGATATCGCAGTAATTGGATCTAATATGGTGGATCTCGTTTCATATATTGATAAAATACCTAATGAAGGGGAGACATTGGAGGCAGCAGACTTCAAAATCGGTTGTGGCGGAAAAGGCGCAAATCAGGCAGTGGCAGCTGCCAAAATGGGCTCGAAGGTAATGATGGTAACCAAGGTTGGCGATGATCTTTTTGCAGATCGCACGATTGAAAATCTCGAAAGCTATGGGATTGACACGGAATTTACAAGTAAGATCCCTGGAACTTCAAGTGGTGTTGCACCGATTTTTGTAGACCGGGAATCAAAGAACCGGATCCTTATTATCAAGGGCGCAAATCAATACCTCTTGCCAGAAGATATTGATCACGCAGCTAAGAAGCTTAAGAAAAGTTCATTGATTGTTCTGCAGCTTGAAATTCCAATACAGACGACTTATCGTGCTATTGAGTTCGGTAAGGAGAATGGCATTCCTATTATTTTAAATCCGGCACCAGCAGCAAAGAAATTGGATTTTGATTATGTCCGTAAATGTGATTATTTTATCCCCAATGAAAGCGAACTAGAGCTATTAACAGGTATGCCTGTAGAGAGTAAAGATCAAATTAGGACAGCAGCATCAACTTTACTTGAAAAGGGATTAAAAAATGTGATTGTAACGATGGGTAGTCGCGGGGTTATGTGGGTAAAGAGTGAGAAGATCTTTACAGTAGATTCATATAAGGTTGATGCTATCGACACAACTGGAGCTGGCGATGCTTTCATTGGCTGTTTTGCTCATTTTTTAGTGCAAAGCGGCGATGTACTTCTTGCAATCAAAATGGCGACTGCTTTTGCCGCATTAAGTGTCGTAAAGCAAGGAACTCAAACCTCCTATCCAAGTGTACAGGAATTGGAACAGTTTATAAAAACACAAAGTTAAACTAAAAAAGTTGAACGAAATGTTCTCAATTATTTTGAGCGAATAAAACAAAATTTTACACAATCAATCAAGATTATGCTCAAAAAATCAAAGTCATCCTTTATTAATACGTGAAAATGCCAATAAATCATTGTATAGAACAATTTTGGCAGTGGTTTTAATTTTATTTGAGCCATTGAAAAAAACGTATCCTATTCCAAAGGACAACTCATAACGGAGTCAAATACGACCCATTCCCGTTTTGCAAGAAGCGATTTGGGATGAAGAAAACTACAAATTGAATATAAATGGTCAGACGGGGAATATCTTGAAAAAGTTGTAACCCATTAGGATTAGTAGCTAAAGGAAGTACATGGTTTTTAACATTTATATTGCCATTACGGATATGATACATGGGGAAAAAGACTCCTCCAAACTTTACTAAGCCTCAAAGTTTGCTTATTAGCTCCGAAATGAACTTTAGACAGAAAAAGTAATCCGTTCTATTCTTCAGTATTACCAGCTAAAAGATTCTGGTTTATTCAAGAAAAGGGCGTTTATGGTATGGGATATTTTGCACTACGCCGGAAAAGACTTACGTAAGCTTCCGCTGATGGAACGAAAATCGATCCTACACGACGTGCTACCAGAAACGAGTCAGATAAACAAGATCCGGTATATCGAGACGGCGGGAACTGCTTTGCATAACATGATTGTGGCCAACAACCTGGAGGGAACCGTTGCCAAACGTAAAGATAGTCGGTACGTTGGCATGCGCTCTAACGATTGGATCAAAGTGATTTTAACTAGACTATTATAAATAGAGGATAGTATGTCTAATTTATAGCGTACATCCTCTTTTTTAATACATAAGCGAAATATTAAACAAATTTGAGATTATTAGTACAGAATGTCTATTATGTAGAATATGGGGATGTGAATGCCGATTATTACTTTCGTTCCTATGGTTAATAAATGACTCGGTTAATCAAGGAGAGGTTTTATGCGGGTACAAGAAGTGATCTCCGAAAATAATAAGAAAAGATATATGTTACTGGATGAGGAAGGTCGCCCAGAAGTGGCAGTATTAAAATACCTAAAGTATTTGGACGCAGTGCAGAAGAGCTACAACACAAAAGAAAGACATACTGCTCTCAAAGACAACAACATTATTACTCTTTCCTGTCTTTTCAACAAAACAAACAGCTTATCTAAATGAACACATGTGCTATCTAAATCCTAGATCGAACCTTAATCCTTGTTATGCTTTGAGTCGGTGACGTTCATTACATCTTCTTCTCAACGCCTTCCATCGGCGCGAGCGAATGTCGGTAGTTATCCTCTTCGAGTTCATCGGTGGTAAAGTGCATAATCTTCCTAAACGACCCTTCGAGGTAGGCTTGCATCGCCAGCGGAATACGCAACTCATCCATCTCTGATGCCGAAAGGCGGTAGCGAATGCTGTCCAGATCGCCCGTTTCCACTTTCAGCACCCATTTCGGCTCGCGGATCAGTTCCCGTCCGATCGCTACCAAAGCCGCGCCGCCATGAATAACGGCTTCCGCATCTTCCGGCTGTTCGACTGAGCCTATACCTATAAGCGGCTTCTTATTTGACATAACCTGAACAAACTTGTCAAGAACCGGCTCTTGAGGGTGCCGATTTTTTGGGGATCGAGCACTAACGCACATTTCAGACTTTAGGCGGAATCCAAATCCTCCCAGAGGTTGCACTAGATTTCAATCCGGAGCCATTTCCAACCTTTCCCACATTTCGTGTACCGTAAGGGTAACAAATCTTTCTAAATGGGGTACAGAAGAAATGAATCATGTAGGAATGGGAAAGAAAGCGTCAGTGACGTTTTTCGAAGGGGAGAAATGGCTGGTTCGAACTGGCTTGCTCGGATTTCTCTTGGCTGCCATATGCGGAGTCTGGGTGTTGATGCACGGAGGTCCCGTTTCTCCAGATGGGGATGTCATGAAGGCCGTCTCATTTAATGCCGCATTGGGTATATTTCTTTTGTCGACAGCTGCGATCATGCCATTTACCACACTGGGCAAAATCAGTCGCGCCATTTTTCGCTGGTCGTATATTCTTCTCGCGCTTTATTCTTATGGAGTAGAAACCGTGCAAAATTTTCGAGGGATAAACCCGAGGTTCGTGAAAGGTGGTACACCCTTTGATGAACTGGTAGGCGATGTATTTACGTTTGTCGCTTTGTTCTTAGTGCTGTTTTATCTGTTCGCAGCCGTTCAATTTTTTCGATCAAAAGCGTATCAGTTGCGTCCTGAGCTGGTACTAGGCATTCGTTATGCAATGATTGCCATCATGCTCTCGTTTGCGGCTGGTATCTGGATTTCTGTCAACAATGGTCGTTTCGTTGGCCAACATGGAAATATTATTTGGTTTCACGGTCTCGGCTTTCACGCCCTCCAATTCGTGCCATTTATCGCCTGGCTGTCTGAGCGCAGTTCGTTTCGTGTCGTAGCGCGCAAAAGAATGATCCATCTTACAGGTATTGCCTACTTGATCGGGCTTATTGGAGTCGGGTATCTGACATTCCTTGGATCACCCATTCTAGAGTGGTCCGTCCTTTCCTTTCTTTCTATCGTGTGTTTCCTGATCGCTCTATTACCAAGCATACTGCTGCTACTTCGGCCGAAATCTTCTGCACAGTTCTTTCAACAGTGAGTCTACGACGACGTCTTTCCGTTGATTTCCCTATTTTCTCTGTTGACCCTCTAGCTACTAGAGGGTTTATTCTTTTTCCAATGATTACATAGGGAGAGGATTTTAAACGTGAGTGGAACGATTGTTAATGTGGTATTGATTATCGTTGGTAGCCTGATCGGCAGTGTTTTTAAGCGGGGAATGAAAGACTCCTACCAGGACATCCTGATGCAGGGAATGGGACTAGCTGTAACGGCGCTTGGCGTATATTCGATTTCGAAGCATATGCCGAACAGCCATTATCCTGTCCTGTTTATCGTGAGTCTTGCATTGGGAGGAGTGATTGGTGAAAAGCTGGATATGGAGAATCGGTTCAAAAATATCGTTTCCAAGTTTTCAAAAGGGAATTTGGCCGAGGGCTTATCTACGGCAGTGCTGCTATTTTGTATCGGTACTCTTTCTATCGTAGGTCCCATCGAAAGTGCGTTAAACGGAAACCAAACCTATTTGTTCACAAATGCCATTTTGGATCTTGTGACATCGATTGTGTTGGCCGCTACTTTTGGCATCGGGATTGCCCTTTCCGCGATTGTGTTATTTTGTTGGCAAGGATTCTTCTATGTAGCGGCAGGGGCGGTCGCAGCCTATATTACGCCAGAGCTCCTGACAGAAATATCGATTATTGGTGGGGTACTGATTCTTAGCTCTGGATTGAGCATTCTCGGCGTGAAAAAGTTCAGGACGATGAACCTGATCCCGGCGCTTTTCATTCCGGTCGTCTATCTATCGGTGAAGAGCTTGATCGGATTCTAACATACACATCAACGCATCAATTGAAACAAGCATTCCTAATTCCTATAAGTTGCGTAGAGGTACTGTCATGTCGGCAGTACCTTTTTTGATGAAAATCCACCCGCAATCATTTCTTCGATTTTGCATCCAATTCCGTCCAACTCTTGTAGTCATGAATGGCAAACCCGGCATAACTAGGAAAATGAGCTAGCTTTTCCTTCGCAATTTGTAATTCTGCGTTCATTTTTCCAGTGCTTGAAGTATAAAACGAAGTAAAGTTACCCTCCGAATTAGGGGCTGTTTCTACCGCAATAAGCACTTTCTTTTTGAGTGTGCTTGCTTCCTTCATAATCGTGTTTGCATTTGCCACAATCCCATCATTCCCAAGTGCAACATTACGATAATCCATAATGACCACTGAATCTACCTTCTCCAATACCCATGCGCTCATGCTATAAGTAGAGTCAGGGACCTTTACCAGATGGAGCCAAAAAGGAACATCCAACGTCATTTTCAATCCGCTGTCCTTTGTTTCCTTCTCAAGAAGTCGTATCGTGTCCATCCAGTTTCCAACTACTCGTTTGTTATCGGTCTTCCATTCTGGTAAAAGATAGGGCTCTATATCAAAGTGTAATCTTTCGAACCTTTCTTCTGACCCAACCCTGGCATTGTACGATTTGACCCATAAAATAAAAGCTTTGATTTGGTTGTGATTATCGGGGAAAGCCCATTGGGGGCGTCCCGCTAGGGCTTCTACTGTTACTTGTTTTGCTCTTGCTTTGCGAACAAATTGTTGATAGACGGTTGCAGGTATGTCTCTATCAATCTGCAGATAGATGGTAGTCAATTGGTTATCCTGCGCAAACGTTAAAATCTGATCTTGGTCCGTTTGGATGATTGTCGTATCCCAAATCCAAGTACCACGTTGCAACGTTGTGGTTTGATCTGTGGAAGAGGGCGCCGGTGAACCAGGTACCACTTTCGAATGCCCTGGCGTTGTCACAACTACGAGATTTCGCTCGGCAATCCAATCGATTTGCGCGTCAAAGACTTCACTAATAAAGCGAAGGGGTACCATCGTGCGGTCGTTTTGAATCGACGCCGGGGCATCAAAGGTAACATACTTGCCATTTACCTGCGCGCGATTTTGACCAATCGTTAAAACGATCGTTTCGTCTTTGCTCCTGAACGTCACTTGATCCAACTGTCCATTCCACTGTACACGGAGACCGAGTTGTTCGGCTACGAATCTTGCTGGAACCATCGTACGATTCGATCGAATATCGACATAGGGTGACTCATCCGGGAAGGACACATAGTTCCCGTTTACGGCGACATTGACCTGTGTAGCAGCATGGGACGGCAATATAGGAGTCATGCTCAACAGGAGCGCCAATGAACCCGCGCATTGAATTCTTTTCATAGGTAAAATCCCCATATCTTTCCAAGTACTTATGAAGCAACCCTTCTATTTTACTATAGAAGTAATCTCCATTACCTGATCAGATGGTTGCAGGGAGGGAGTGTAGCATATGAAAAAACTCCTGGATACATTGGACCTGTTCTACATGCTTCCTACATACAAAAAGAAAACGCCCTTATGATGGGCGTTTTCCTTGTATGTATGAGATAGAGTTACTTTACGAGATCTTTCAATTCTTTTCCTGGTTTAAACGCAGGGAGTTTGCTAGATGCAATTTCAATTTCTTCACCCGTTTGCGGATTACGTCCTTTGCGAGCAGCGCGTTCGCGAACCTCAAAGTTACCGAAGCCGATGAGGGATACTTTTTCTCCATTTTGGAGGGAATTGGAAATCGCTTCTAAAATAGCATCTACTGCTTTAGAGGAATCCTTTTTTGTTAGTTCTGTCAATTCAGCTACTTTGGTAATCAATTCTGTTTTATTCATCTGGTCAACATCCTTTCAATCAATATAACTAGAATCATACTAAGTTTCAGCAGAAAATGGAAGAGCTAGAGGAAACATTTGTTTTCATATGTTCACTTGCCAGCACTACTGCATACACCCAAGCATACCAAACATTCCATTCCTTGACAAAGAAATCCTCATTACACTATAGTATTTCTAGAAATACTGAAATACATACTCGTCTTTGAAAGGAGGGTTACCAAGGTGACGGATGATTGCGCAGTAAAAGTCTACAAAGCGCTTGGTGAGACGACGAGATACCAAATCGTGAAAATGCTCGCCAAGAATTCGGAAATGGCTTGTCTGGAAATGGCTAACCAATTAGAGATCACAGCCAACTCAACATTGACCCATCATTTAAAACCATTGCTGGATTGTGGACTGCTTGCTGTTCGCAAAGAGGGAACCTACCGATATTACAGCCTGCAACGTCAAATTCTCGATCAATACGCTCCCGCTTTACTTCAAGACTAGAATAAAGCGGAAATTTTTACGCATATATTTCGATATTTATATAAATACAAAACTAACGATAAAGATGGAGGAGCAAATCAATGACACAAGCGAACAAAGGAATCTATCAGGCAACGGAAATGAAATCCTGGGGGAAACTCAAGGACGGGGCAGCGAGCAATCTGTTTGAACCGGTAACCATCGGAGCCTGGAAGCTTAAATCCCGTACCGCGATGGCTCCCATGACTCGTTGTTTTGCGGATGACCAAACGGGTGTAGTAGGAGAGGATGTAGTCGCGTATTACCGAAAAAGGGCTGCGGATGGGATTGGTTTGATCATTACAGAAGGAATCGTGGTTAGCCCACGAGGAAAAGGGAATCCAGGAGTTCCCGGCCTCTACTCTCAAGAACAAGTGGACGCATGGAAAAAGGTAACTCAGGCTGTACACGAAGAAGGCGGTACGATTATCGCGCAAATATGGCATGTCGGTCGGTTGTCCCATCATGAAATTGCAGGGAACTTGCCGCCACAAGCCCCATCCGCTATTGCAGCAGAAGGGTTGGTTCCCCGCTATCGCCAGCCCTATGACGTCCCTGAAGCGATGACGATTGCAGACATTCAAGAACTAGTCGGTCAGTATGCCCAAGCAGCCAAAAATGCGATAGAAGCGGGCTTTGATGGCGTAGAGATTCATGGCGCGCACGGCTATTTAATTGATCAATTCAATTCGGATATATCCAATCATCGCACCGACCAATATGGCGGCGACTTAGCACAAAGATTGACTTTGATGAAAGAGGTACTGAAGGCAGTTATCGATGCGATCGGTACAGAGAGAACCTTGATTCGCTTTTCTGCTCATAAAGCCGATAATCCGACTTACATGTGGGAAGATCCAGAAGTGGCAATCCGCACGTTTGTCGAAGCATTCAAGGATGCAGGGGCTACCATGATCCATCCTTCCATCATGCAATTTACACGAGTGCTTGCGGATGGCAAAACCATGCACCAGATTGTTCGTAAATACTGGGATGGCATCATTGTAGGAGTGGGCACATTAGATCCGGAAACAGCTGAACGAGCAATCGCAGAAGGAACGATCGATGTGGCAGCTTTCGGTCGCCCCCTGATTGCCAATCCGGACTTTATTCATCGTTTGAAAAATGGTGAGGAATTGGAAGAATATGATGCCAAAACGCAACTTCCTGTACTTGTTTAAATAGGGAAGCAAGAAAATCATATCAGGAAGCTCAGAAATTGGGCTTCCTTATTCCTATCACAAGGGAAAAGACGAAATATTCGGGGGATTATGGTAGGATAGAAAACCTGTGAACAGCATACGAATGGTTCTGTCACTTCGCTATACTAAGTTCCCAAAAGGCCTCTTACATGTATAATGAAATAAATCGAGATGTGGAGGAGTTATCATGAACGGCGAGATTGTACTTTATCAAGATCATCAGCGTGACCAACTGGTAGAAATTTGGTATCGTGCAGTATGTCTTACCCACACTTTTTTATCGGAAGAGGATATTCAATTTTACAAGATCTTGGTGCAAAACGAAGCGTTAAACGCGTATGAGATTTGGGTAGAAGTAAACGCAAGGAATGAGCCGACAGGATTCATCGGGCTAGACGGAACGAAAATAGAAATGCTGTTCGTTGACCCTGTTTACCATGGAAAGGGGATAGGTAGTCGTCTCATTAAACATGCTGAAAAATTGCGTGGTCGCAATCTCAAAGTCGATGTCAACGAGCAAAATGACGGAGCGCATGCTTTCTACAAACATTATGGTTTTGTCCAAATAGACAGATCCGAATTAGACGGATCAGGACGTCCATTTCCTTTACTTCATTTAGAATTAAACGGGTAAACGAACACGAACAAAGGACACTATCCGTGGTCATTTGACTCTTCGCATGATCGTCCTTTTCGTTTTCAGAAGCAGAATCAATAACTCATACACGAGGCACTGTGATCATAATAATAGTAGCGACCAAGCAACTGAACCCAAAAGAATAAGGGGTGAAATGTTTTGAAGAGTGCCTACGAATTGAAAATGACGATCAACGGCGAGCCTGTAGCGACCGAGGAGACGCTTCCCGTAATCAATCCGGCGACGGAAGAAGTGATTGCGCATGTGCCAAATGCGACGGTGCAGGATTTACATGCGGCTGTCAAATCAGCACGAGCAGCATTTTCTAGATGGTCCTCTACTTCTATCGATGAGCGCAGCGAGTTCCTTTGCAAATTAGGAGATGCCATCTCGGCCAATAGAGAAGAACTGGCTACCCTTTTGACACTGGAGATGGGTAGGCCTAGTGCTGCCGCTAGAGGGGAAATTGACGGTGCTTCTTACTGGTTAAAAGAGGTGGCAAAGCAACGACTGAAGCGGGAAGTGATTGAGGAAACCGAGAATCACCTGGTGGAACGATACTATACCCCGTTGGGAGTCGTTGGTGCGATAGTTCCATGGAACTTCCCTTTTGCTCTCTCGATATGGAAAATCGCTCCTGCTTTGTTAGCCGGGAATACGGTTGTGGTGAAACCCTCCCCCTATACACCGCTCACTGCACTCAAAATTGGTGAGATCGCGAGTGAGATATTACCTGCGGGCGTATTGAATGTTGTCTCAGGAGGGGACGACTTAGGCAGATGGATTACGGAGCATCCTGACGTGAATAAAATCAGTTTTACTGGTTCTACCGCAACTGGGAAAAAGGTCATGCAAAGCGCAGCCTCGCACCTGAAGCGGGTCACACTGGAGCTCGGGGGCAACGATGCAGCGATCGTGCTTCCAGACGCGGATCCAGCGAAAATTGCCAAGCCGTTGTTCTGGGCCGCTTTTCGAAACACTGCGCAAGTATGTATTGCTACGAAACGCATGTACGTCCATGAAGACATTTACGATGCCTTTCTAGCCGAGCTGGTTAACTTTGCGAAAGATGTAAAAGTCGGGAATGGCAGTGATCCAGCCACCGATCTCGGACCCATTCAAAATAAAATGCAGTATGAAAAAGTAATCGACCTGATTGAAGATACCAAACGTATCGGTGCGAATATCGTCCTAGGTGGCGAAATCGAGGACCAACCCGGATATTTTATTCCCGTGACCATCGTGGATAATCCGCCTGAGGACTCACGTGTCGTGGTCGAAGAAGCATTTGGCCCCGTCCTTCCTGTGCTGAAATATCGTGATTATGATGATGTCATCGCACGGGTAAACAACACGAAGTACGGACTCGGAGGATCCATTTGGGGAAATGATATTGAGATGGCCAAGAGCATTGCTGAGCGATTGGAAACGGGTACGGTGTGGATCAATGAGGTGAGTGTGCTTTCTCCCCATTATCCATTCGGCGGTCATAAAGAATCTGGATTAGGTATCGAACATTCACTAGATGGTCTTGCAGAGTATACCAATTCAAAAACGATTATGATAAACAAAAGGAAATAATCGGAACAAAGGTTGAAATACAGGAGCCTCGCTTTGGTCTACTCCCCAAAGTGGGGTTTTTTCGTTAGATAAACTCTTCAGCTTCTAACATTGGAAATACGTCGGAAACTGCATAACAATACCATCCGAAAACGCGTCCGCCATTTCTAAAGCTTGTTGCTCAATTTTGTCAAAGGTAGCGATATCAGATGCATAATCTTTCGTCAGCCGAAAGACTGCTTCATTTTTGGTAAGCGCAAGGTGCTCATGCAGCATGGCTCTCAACACTTCCTCTGGCCAGAAAGGGTTTATGCTATGGAGAAAGGACGCTATCTCATCTGCATTCGCATACCAACGACGTTCTGCTTCTGTTGCGGCACGATTATTGCCGGCTTTCGCTGCTTTCACAAGTTGAACTGCAATCACTAAATACTCGGTAAACAGTTTTTCAAAATGTGCTGCATTTTCGTTTCCGTAATAGAGTTTCATTACATTTGCCATGTCTCCAGGGTTGCGGAGTAGTCGCTTGGTCGTCAGTTCTTCATCCGGTAAACTACCTGCGATGCTGATGATGACCATCCTCGTCCAAGCTACATGTTGCTCCCAAAGGGTCCGGAACGTTTTTCTTAATTCATCTTCTTGTTTGCTCATACATATACAATGATTTTGAAGTGCTCTTGCATCGGAAACAGGGATGGAGTAGGGGTAGGGAGGAAAAGAAACAGGAGCATACATCCTTTGGCTCATAAGAGGGGGATAAGGTACATGAACATGATAAGGGAACATTCGCATCATAGAAATCAACTTCATCCTTTCCACTGTGATAGCGCCTATGTAGTCTATGCGATAGCCCTGGAAGTGGAGTGGGTATATACCTAGTTGTATAAGAAAAAGACGGAGGTCATCAAGAAGTCTTCGAACAGCTAAAAGTGCATGAACAACGGAGGTGAAGGATGGCAACTCTCTTTTTACTGATCATTTATTTAGCGTTTATTAGTTTGGGGTTACCGGATTCATTACTAGGTGCGGCATGGCCCGTCATGCAAGTGGATTATGACGCGCCGTTTGAGATGGCTGGCTGGCTTTTCATGATCATCGCGGCTGGCACGATTGTGTCTAGTTTGGTCAGCGGAACCATACTGAGACGGTTCGGAACAGGGAAAGTCACACTGGTAAGTTGCCTCATGACAGCAGGTGCCCTGTTAGGGATTCCTTTTTCTTCCTCACTTGTGTGGTTAGCATTGTGTGCAGTTCCGCTTGGATTAGGAGCTGGAGCCGTCGACTCAGGACTAAACCATTACGTTGCCGCTCATTACAAAGCTCACCACATGAGCTGGCTGCATTGTTTTTGGGGAGTCGGAGCTACGCTTGGACCCATCATTATGGCTCAATTTATTTCTGAGCAAAACACCTGGAAGCATGGTTACCTCACTGTAGCCTGCATTCAGTTTGCATTAGTGGTGATCCTGATCTTCACACTCCCGTTATGGGAGCGGGTAGCAAAAACCAACAAAAGAGTCGCACAACTTGAACCAGTAGAGAACGAAGGCTACTCTGATGGCAACATGACCGAATCTACGAAACCAATGCAAATAAAGGGAGTTAAATTGGCCCTTATCTCTTTCTTATTGTATTGCGGAGTCGAAGCAACCATAGGCTTGTGGGGAAGCAGCTTTTTCGTAGATGCTAAACAAATCTCCGCTTCCGACGCTGCAAAATGGGTTTCCTTCTATTACGCCGGCATTACAGTCGGTAGATTCCTAACGGGGTTTATTACTTTTTCAGTCAGTAACCGTGTTCTTATACGCGCAGGTCAACTCACAGCTCTCTTCGGTGCGACACTCCTGGTCTTGCCTTTGCCACCAAATTTCTCGCTTGCAGGATTACCGATTGTAGGGCTAGGTCTAGCACCGATCTATCCGTGTATGCTGCATGAAACACCCGTTCGTTTTGGCAGAAAGCAGGCCCAGTCAATTATGGGCTTCCAAATGGCTGTTGCTTATACGGGCAGCACGTTGATGCCACCTCTCCTCGGATTACTGGCGTCCTACTCAACGATCGAGATATTTCCTTTCTATATTGTCGTGTCAGCTGCAGCTATGCTGTTGTTCTCCGAGAGATTGAATGTCTTTTTGAAGAGAGCACATATTGAGCAAACCACTACATCGGATGTTAATCAGGGTGGGGCATAAAGGTACGGGTAGATTAGTGGGAAGTAGTCCCATCCATTAGACTTTATACTTAGCAATGGATAAGAAATGAAAGAATGAGTTTCATGCTAGGATTAGGGAACAGGTATAGTGAGCCGCTTGATACTATTGACTGGCTTCCGTCTCCTGACGCTCCATTCCAGCGAAAGGAAAACTCGGACTATGGGAATATCCGCTAGAGGAAATAATGATATGAAAGGAACGTAAGGAGGGTTACAAATGAGCGATTTGAAGTTGATTGAGGCATACAAAAACAACTTACAAAATTATTCGCTGGAGCAGTTGAGACATATAACCGAGCAAGGAGTTTGGTCGCTCGGCCAGATGTACAGCCACTTGATCCTTGTAGCTCTGGAATACCTCGACAATGTGGAAAGCTGTGCAAAAGCAAGTGAAGAGCAGTTGCTCGGTAAGACGAATGCTGGGGAGCGACTGTACAAGCTCGGAGCATTTCCACCGATAAAAATCAAGTTGCCTGATTTGCCTGAAAACACACCAAGCAATTCAGAAAGGAAGGAAGACCCCATCGACGGGCTCAATCAGGTACAGCAGAAGATGATGGAATGGGAATGGAAAGTGGATACCGTGAATCCAAACTATAAAGCCGAACATGATGGCTTCGGCTGGCTGAACGCGCGGGAATGGTTCGACCTTATCGATATGCATTTCCGTCACCACTTGAGTCAGCAGAGGGAATTGGAACACAAACTTGGGTTATAAGCTGGGTGTTACCATGGCTCAGGCGGGTTCCTTGAGAGATGGACTCGTTACGCACCCGGTGGTTAAAGAAACCCTCGAGAAAAATGCCACTTGACATTGTATGATGGACTTCGAAAAAGCCGACTCAGGAGAGTTGGCTTTTTGTCTATAGGAGATTTACGGGTAAGGGACCTACGAAGATGCAGTTCAAGGACGGCAGGCCTTCTTTGGCGAGAAGCTCACGATTCCCGACGGAGATGACAAGCCAATTGCACCTTGAGAACGTCCTCCGGCTGACGCAGATCAATGAGCAACAGTTCTTCAATTTTTCGCAACCGCTGATAAAGCGTATTTACGTGAATGTGCAGCTCGCGTGCGGTCTGTTGAGGGGACTGGCTGCATTCCATATACGTGAGCAGGGTGTGTTCCAGTTCTTGATGTTTTTCTTGTCCTTCCCAAAACGGGCCGAAAACATCACGGACGAATGCATCAATTTCCTCTTGAGATTGATTGAGGATCAATCGATTGACGCCCAAATCCCCGTACCGTGCCACTCCATAACGCCCTCGGTTCATCAGATAGTGCGCTGCCTTTTTTGCCTCCTCGAAGCTTTTGCCAATCCGTTCGATGCCTGTATAGACACTGCCAACACCGATGGAAAGGGATGCTTCTGCTCCCTGTTCCCATTCTTCCGATGCTGCCTGCAATCGTGCCACCATTTCTTTGATTTCTGTCGCAGCTTTAGGTTGAGCCAATATCGTCACGTGATTATGAAAGCCGTACACGAGGATTTGGGAGCTGGAAAATTCCCATTTCCATCTTGTTACCAGCCGGTGTATGTTCGCTTCGAGGATGGTCAAGTCATGACATCGACTGAAGTAGGCAAAGACAACAAGGGAGGGATAGTAAGGATGTAAGCCGAGGACTTGGGCACGTTCCTGTAGATCTGCCCCTTTGCTGTCCACTAACCCCAAAAAGAGGTCGTGAGTTCGTTTGTACATGATCGAGCTGAGTGATTGCTTTTTTACCAAATCCAATGTCAAGACCGCGCTTCCTTGCTCAATGGTAACGCGTTGGAGCTCTGAAAGTCTGTCGTCTTTCATCGGAATAAGTAGGCAGCCTAATAAGACGCTTCCATTTCCTAAGGGATAGAGCATAACATGCTGATCGCCGATGCCTAGCGATGAAAGGCGAACAGAGACGGGGTTCCTTCTGTTCCCTAACAATAAGGACAGTTCTTCCCAACTAAACGGGATTGGACTGTCTTCGGGATAATAACGTTGCTCCAGCCAGTCGGCAAAGATGACGGGCTTGAGGCTCATGCGGGCTAATGCGCGAACGATCGAATCCGTCCCTTTGTTTTGCAAAGACAACTGTTTGAGTGCTTCATGGATTCTGTTTCTTTTAACGAGATCGTCATGTTTTGTTCGTGCATCGGCGTATAATTTGGCGTTATGCAAAGCAATAGCGGTCTGATCCGCAAAGCCTTGCAGAACGGACAAATCATAATCGGTAAACACCTTGTCCTGATGGAACTGGTGAAGCACGAGAACGCCGATCCGCTTGTTCGCGATAGAGATCGGAACACACAAGAGACCATTCAAGTCCCCAAGCTCTTTCGCATCGTTTAAAATGCGATAGTTTTCTGACGAGATGTCCATCATGGCCTGTTTGGTCTCCGGATGAGTGCGATAGATTCGTGCTGTACCGTCCTGATAGACTTTCCCCGCAATCGATTCGCCAATTCGTAGTTTGAAATACTGGAACACCCGATCGTGAAAGCCGACAGTCGCCTTTGGGACTAACCGATCGATGGCAGGGTCATAGAGATGCAGCAGACCAGCATCCGCAGCAGGAATAACAGCCAGGGCATTGCCGATAATTTCGCGGACGATGCTGTTGATATCCAGCATGGATGAGATAGCACGGATGCCTTGCAACAGCTTTGCCCACTCTTCTGTTTTGGTTCGGATCGTTTCTTCCGCCAGTACGAGCTGGAAAGACAACCAGAGCAACTCTATTTTTTCGGAAGAAGGTACGACAATGGCTTCGGAAGCCAGCTCGACGACCGCTTGTCCCTCTTCAGGAAAGAAAAATCGCAGCAAGACCATCTCAGCTGATTCTTCCCATCGATACATCTCGCCCTCGACCTGGAAGGCTTCTCGGGGTGTACTTACGGATGGTGTAGCCCCTACATGATGATCCTCCTGGTGAAGGAGTCGAAACTGCCGATCATGTGAGGCGAGGAGCCAGAGGATGAAAGATTGTTCAGAGAACGTCTGGCGTAATCGATTGATCAGATGTTGAGTAGCTTCCATTCCAGTCATCCTCCTATAGAGAATCACACACAAAAACATATGAGATTATGTGCGCATCAACATTGTACGAAATGTTTTGAATTTATACAATCCTTGTAAAAGCAAAGGAAAGGTGGCAGACGAGATGCCGAAAACCTATCACAACTATATCAATGGTGAATGGGTAACAAGCCATACCGGAAAGCTATTCCCTAGCACGAATCCAGCTCAGGTCAATGAAGTATTGGGCTATTTTCAAAAATCAGATGGAGAGGATGCGCGCGAGGCGATCGAGTCTGCAGCAAAGGCATTTCCTCAATGGTCGAAAACGCCTGCACCGGTTCGAGGAGAGTTCTTGTTTACCCTGATCCACTTATTGGAGCAACGAAAAGAAGAATTGGCAGAAACCATAACACGTGAAGTGGGGAAAACCTTGCGGGAAGCGCGCGGGGAAGTGAACAAAACCATCACCTCCATGAAACAGCTGACGGGGGAAGCTACACGTATGACGGGTCAGACCGTGCCTTCCTTTGATGAACGGGTGGTCGGTTATACCGTTCGCGAACCGATTGGCGTGTTCGCCATCATCGCACCTTGGAACTTCCCATTGGGGATCGGGCTTTGGAAAATCGTCCCCGCCATCGTCGCCGGCAACACGGTCGTATTTAAACCAGCAAGCAACACGTCGCTGATCAGCGTCAAGCTGATGGAGCTCCTCATCGAAAGTGGAGTGCCTGCTGGGGTCGTCAACTTGGTGACTGGCCCGGGCGCAGTCATTGGCAATGAGCTCGCAAGCAACCCGACGATCAAAGGGATATCCTTTACCGGTTCTTCCGAAGTAGGACTGTCATTGGGCGAAGCAGTCGGCTCGCGAGGCGGTAAAATTCAGGCAGAGATGGGTGGCAAAAACCCGGCTATCATTCTAGGCGATGCCGATATTGATTTGGCGATTGATTGCATCGTGACCAGCGGATTTTTTGACAACGGCCAGCGTTGCACGGGAACAAGCCGCGTACTGGTGGTACCGGAAATAGCCGATCAAGTGAAGGCGAAATTGATCGAGCGCGCAAAAGGCATGAAAGTGGGCGACGGTTTTGACCCAGAAAGCCATAATGGCCCTGTTGTGGACGAGCATCAATTAAACCTGTATTTGCATTACGTCCAAAAAGGTGTCGAAGAAGGTGCTGTTCTTGCTTGTGGAGGACAACGGCTCACCGACGGAGACTTGGGGAACGGATACTTTGTTGCACCTACCGTCTTTACTGGAGTGACACAAGAGATGACGATCGCAAAAGAGGAAATTTTTGCACCTGTCATCGCCGTAATCGATGTGGAATCCTTTGAGCACGCAATGGAAGTGGCGAATCAAGTAGAATTTGGGTTATCCTCTACCATTTTCACCAACGATTTACGCAGAGCATTCGAATTTGTCAAAGGCATCCAATCCGGTGTGACTCATGTAAATATGCCATCGACCCACTTCGAATCGCAGTACCCGTTTGGCGGCAAGAAGATTTCTGGATTGGGCCCAAGAGAGCAGGGAGAATCTGCGCTCGACTTTTATGTAGAGACGAAGACCGTCTATATTCGACCTTAACTCAGGAAGGGGGATTCGTGATGGATGCGGTAGGTGTAATTGGCGTCGGGGCTATGGGCAAGGGAATGATTGGTAGTTTGCTGCAAAAAGGATACCGGGTATTTGCTTATGATCCCATACCTGCGGCCCAGGACTGGGCGAAGGAAGTAGGAGCCCAAGTAGCCGATTCACCAGCGGAAGTGGGAAGAATGGCACATGTAGTGATTACCTCTCTGCCCGGCCCGGCGATTGTGGAACAGGTATTGCTGGGAATGGATGGTCTATATTCGACGCTCGCACCGGGCAGCTACGTTTTGGATGCAAGCACGATTGATCCGGCAACAGCCAAAAGGCTCCATGAGGCAGGTCTGGAAAAAGGAATCTCTTATTTTGATTGTCCGGTTAGCGGCGGTCCAGCAGGTGCTGCAGCCGGTACCTTAACCATTATGGTTGGTGGAGATGAATCCAAGCTACCTGAAATTACTCCCTATTTACAAGGGATCGGCAAAGAAGTCTTTTACTTAGGTGAATCCGGAGCAGGTCAGGTAGCAAAGCTATGTCATAATTCCGTGGTTGCCGTTATCACCGCAGCATTGGGAGAAGCATTCACGGTAGGAGCCAAAGCTGGTGTCGATCCGCAAAAATTGGCTGCGGTAATGGACAAAGGTTCTGCCCATAATCGAGTCCTTTCTGTCTTCGGTCCGAACATCTTGTACGGGACCTATGAAAAGACGATTTTTTCCCTTGATCACATGCATAAAGACCTGCATTTATACACGAAAGCGGCACAAGAAAAGCAGGTCCCGGTATTAGTGGGAGGGACCGTCGCCCAAATGTACGAAGCGGCAAAAGCACAAGGGAAGGGCGCGTGGGACTCCTCAGCTGTATGCTCGGTTACGGAAGAGCTGGCAAATGCGAAGATTTCCAAATAAAAAAGCCGAACATTCCCAGACCTCTTAATCATCCGTTCAAGGGGTATGAGCGTGGAGAAGATGGTTTGATATATGCGAAGCCAAGTCGCAATTTATAATACAACATTATGGCGCTTGTTCTGATTCGCCTCTTATTGACGCAGTACTTCAGAACGATAGATGTCATGGAATTCTCCGTGCTGATGAATTCACCAAAACCTTATCGAGTCAAATAAATAACAGCTGACAGAAAAAGAACACAGGGCAGGTCGTCGGGTTCAACTCGGTGGCCTGTTTTTTCGTTGTTGTCCGTTATCCAAAAGGATTGCTCAAAGAGGTTTCTTTGACGGATGAGGATAGTAAGGAGTTGCGCTCCATTTTGTGGTCTTCATAAAAGGGAAACGCCTCGGTTTTGCTGAAAGTAAATACGTCAAATCATTCATGGCAAAAGAAAAACACACGGAAGGGAGTTTTTTGAAATGAGCCTTTGGATACAACCGCCAGTAACGGGTCCGACTACGGAAGTGGACAAAAAAATAATGACATTGATGGAATCCTTTAAAATCGTTGGCGTTTTGGCTGCCGTCGTAAAAGAAAAACAAGTGATCTGGTCAAATGCGTACGGTTGGTCGGATCTGGATAGAGAAATTGCCGCAACGGAGGACAGTGTCTTTCGGATCGCTTCGATCTCCAAGCTTTTTGTCGCAACATCCTTGATGCAGCAATTTGAGCAAGGGAAATTTCAGCTGGATGACGACATCAGCGACTTCTTGGGCTTTTCCTTCCGCAATCCGCACCATCCTGATGATCCCATTACTTTCCGTCATTTGTTGACACACACTACAAGCTTGAATGAGGATGAGACAGGTGGAGAATTGTATGTCGTCTTCTCACAAGCATCACGAAAATCAGACCCACCTACCATGGAGGATTTGTTAGTACCTGGAGGATCGTTGTATACGGACAGCTTATGGAGCTCCAATCGACCAGGTGATCCTAGCAGTTTTTCCTATTCTAACCTAGCATCCATGATTGTGGCAGCTTTAGTAGAACGGATGTCTAGTGTACCGTTCGATCAATACTGCCGTGAACATATATTACGACCACTTGGAATGACAGGCTCCGATTTTAATGTACAAGCGATGAAAGACATCAATAAGCTCGGTGTAATCTATAGCTGGGTAGACGGTCAATATGTCAGTGGAGTCGATGATTTCAAATGTGTGAAGCCTGAGCCGATCGACTGGTCAGGCTATGTGCCGGGGACAAATGGCTCTCTCTTTGGACCACAAGGTGGTTTGCGTACGAATGCGCGAGAACTGAGTAAATTCATGATGGCTTTCCTACAAGGAGGAGCCAACGAAGGAGCACGAATCCTGCAGCCAAAAACCGTTGAGATGATGCTCACTTCACAGTGGACGTTTGAGGGAGTAGATCCCGGCTTTAACGAAATCGGCTTGCAATTCCATATTACCAATCAATTCATTCCGAATAAAAAGATGTTTGGCCACGGCGGCAGCGCGTATGGACTATACTCTGGCTTGTATTTTAGCCGTGAAGAAGATTTCGGCATTGTCTTTTTGACAAATGGCTCCAACGCCGATGAGGGCACTCGTGGTTCGTTCAACAACGTGGAGGAAGCGCTGATCGATACGTTGTACGAAGAACTAATAAAAGAGTAAGCGTCCCCATTGATATTGGGAACAATTTCGAGCAGCACCCCGTCAAGCCTGCGTTGGGAACCCGATGAATGTAGCTCCTCAAGCCATTCTTTGCATCCAACCACCTGTTTATTTCAATTGGTTATTTTTTTAAAAAAATCAGTTGATTCACTATTTTAATGAAAACAATATTGACGAAATGAAAAACGCTCTGCTACAATCAACTTGTACACACGAGTGAACAACCACATAACTAAATCATAAAAATTGAGGTGCTATCGGTTGCTGAATAAAGACGACTTCGTTCCTCTATATATCCAATTGCAACGCAAGCTGAGAACTCAGATTTTAAACGGAGAATTCAAGGAAGGAGAAGCTATCCCTTCCGAAACAGAAATTATGAAAACGTTTCAATCCACACGAGGAACCGTTCGAAAAGCGATTGCCTTATTAGTGAGCGAGGGGTTAGTCCATCAGGTACAAGGAAAAGGAACCTTCGTCCTCTTAAGACCGTTAAGCTACACCTTGACCAATTTTGGCGGGTTTACGGATTATTTGAAGAGTAGAAAAGAAATAGCCGTATCCAAAGTATTGGAGCATTGTAGGGTCATTGTGGACGGAAAGGAATATTACAAGCTGGTTAGAGCGCGAGGTGTGAAAAAGGAAGATAGAATCAAGTACTTGATGATCGATACTTCCTTGATCCCTCTCCACTTGTTTCCTGGTCTCGATCAGTACGATTTTGAACGTGAGTCTCTGTATCAAGTCTTCAGAGAAAAATACCAGATTTATCCGAAACGTGCAGAAATCAATCTATCGCCTGAGAAAATCAATGCACAAACGCGAGAAATCCTGCAGGTAGATAAAACGGAAGTGGCATTATTGAAGTCAGAAGGTAGCATTTTTGATCAGAACGATGTTGAGATAGAAAAGGTCAAGATTATTTGCGGGCCGAATGTTGAAATAAAAATCATGACAAATATCAATGGCGAGTCAAATTTTGCGGAGTAAGGACTAGCTTTCGAGCAATCAATGACAGTGATTAGATCCCGGTTTCACAGTTATACCCACCGACTTGTTATCATTTTAATCGGATGGGTAGGACTAAAATATACTGAATATTATGACTTTTATGGAGAGGAGGTGTAATCGCCGATCTTCTAGTTCCGTAGCTTGGCCCGTGAAGTAGTCTCATGTTCTTATCCTATTCAAAGGAGGGGTTTTTTTGAAAAATAAACTAACGATCTTTTTAATCCCCATCGGGATTGCTGTCAATTTTATTTGTGGTCAAATTGTTTTGTTGCTAAAGCTCCCGATCTATTTGGATTCAATTGGAACCATTACAGTAGGTGCATTATGCGGTGGAATCCCAGGAGCTCTTGTTGGGACGATTACCAACTTGCTCATATCCGTTTCCAATCCGACTACGATGGCATATATGATTCTTAATATCATTTTTGGTTTGCTTGCTGGTTTCTTGGCAAAAAGAGGCGTGTTCCATAGTCTTTGGAAGACCGCGGTTGCAGGAATTGGATTCGGGATTATCGGTGGTGGATTAGGCTCCAGGATTACCGTCTGGCTGTTTGGTGGTCTCGGTGCTGGAACAACAGGTGCGATTACAGGTGTCCTTATGCAAATGGGGTTCTCTGCAAGTACCGGTGCACTAATTTCTGAGCTTTTTGCTGATATCTTGGACAAGATTCCGACCTTGATTATCGTTTATTTCATTCTGAAAAGCATTCCGGCAAGAACCTTAGTTAAGCTTCCGCAGGGTAGCCTGTTTATCAAAAAGAATGGTGAACAAAAAGAGGTCTAAAAAAATCTTCGAGTTTTCGTTGTAATGACTGAGCCGCCAACCATTGGAAAGCTTTTGCTTGGTGCAAAGATGCTTGGTGGCTCTTTTCCCCATACACCAATTAGCGTAAAAGAAAACTCAACATGCGCGGTCCTTAGCGGAAGGAGAGGTCTTATGGATCTTGAGTTTGCCCATTCGTTTAAAAAACCACAGCTTACCGGTAATTGGTTTCTGGACTTAAATCCTCTGAGTAAGTTAAACATCTTGATCGTGTTGGCCATTGTGCCAATGATTGCCCAATCGTGGCAGGTAAATGTAAGTATGATTGCTTTTTATTTTTTGTTAGCAGGAGCAGCAGGGTGTTTCAAGCGATTTTCCAAAATGTATATACGATTTGGAGTAATGATCGGCTTTTTACTGTTCATCATGAGGGCTCTTTTTATTCCGGGTGAAACCCCTATATTCAAGTTCTGGTTTATAACAATTACTCAAGAAAGCATTAACAAAGGGATCGCATTTTCCACCATGGTTGTAGCCATTTGTGGTGCAGTCATGCTGTACAGCGTCGTGACGCGAGCTAAGGATTTCATGTATGCATTGGAAAAAGTAGGTGCACCGCACACCACATCCTATATCATTCTCTCTTCTTTTCAGGCGATCATTGATCTCGGCAATATGTCAAAGGTGATTATGGAATCGCAGAAAGCGAGAGGAATTGAGACAGAGGGCAATATTCGGACGCGTATCAAAGCCTTCATTCCTATATTAGGGCCACTATTTTTAGGTGCCATTTCGAGTACGGAAGAAAAAGCCATTGCTTTGGATGCTAGAGCATTTTCAATAAAAACGAAAAATACCCATTTATGCCACCTCCGACCTGTACCTGTATGGGAAGTAATCTTCGTGGTGGTTGTGAATGTAGCGTTACTAGGGTTTATCGTTTGGAGGGTTATGTCATGAACCGTATCGAGCTGAAAAATGTCTCCTACCAATATCCACTAACGCAAGAATTCGCACTGAAGGATATTCATTTTCAGTTTGAGCCAGGGAAGCTCTATGGAATAATCGGTTCAAACGGTGCAGGAAAAACAACATTATGCAATCTAGTTAGGGGACTCATCCCACATTTCTATCAAGGCGAACTTACTGGTGAAGTTTTGATCGATGGAAAAGATGTGCGAGATTGGGAAAGCAGTGAGCTATCCGCGAAGATCGGCTACATTTTTCAAAATCCATTTTCTCAGATCAGCGGTGTGAAAGAGACCGTATTTGAAGAAATCGCACTGGGACTGGAGAATCTGGGTATCGAAAAGGATGAGATGATCGACAGGATCATCGAAGTGGTGAAGTTGTTGAAGCTGGAAGAATTGATCAAAAAGAATCCCAACAACCTCTCAGGAGGTCAACGCCAAAGGGTTGCCTTCGCTTCGATCATTGTGATGAACAATGACCTTCTCGTAATTGACGAGCCTACTTCACAACTTGATCCACAAAGCACACATGATGTATTTGAGATTATCCATATGTTGAAGCAACAGGGGAAAACCATCTTGCTGGTAGAACATAAGGTCGATCTGATCGCGGAGTATTCCGATGACGTATTGGTTATGCAAAAAGGGCAGATTGTTTTTAGCGGTCCGACAGGAGAAGTTCTGTCGAATAAGGATCTCTTGAACAAAGGTGCTTCCATACCACAGGTGGCTTTGTTGGGACATGAAATGAAGGAGGCGAATAAACCGTTCGAGTCGGTCCCGATAACCAAATCGCAGGCCAAAGAGCAGATTATGAAAAGGATGGGAAAGGCATATGGGAGCAATTGAATTAAGAAATGTTTCGTTCGCTTACCCCAACGGCCATACCGCCAATGAACATTTGAACCTCGAAATCAAAAGCGGCGAAAGAGTAGCGATAGTGGGCCAGAATGGAGCAGGAAAAACAACGGCAGTCAAGCTGATGAATGGTTTGAACAAACCTACACAGGGCGATGTGCTTGTAAATGGAATCAATACGAAAGAGAAGACTGCTGCCCAAATCTCAGCGTTTGTTGGATATGTGTTTCAGAATCCTGATGAACAAATTTTCAACACTTCAGTCAAGACGGAAATTGAATATATGCTGCACTATATGAAACTGGATCAAACAGAAATCGATCGCCGGGTAGAACGTGCAGTTGAGCTTACAGGGATCAAAAGATATCTGAACATGAATCCGTATGATGTTCCGTATTCCATGCGAAAATTTGTGACGATTGCAGTCGTTCTCGCCATGGAGACACCTTATCTCATTCTGGACGAGCCTACGGCAGGCCAGGATATGGATGGAATTTTCACACTCGCAAGACTCATGGATGTGTTGCGGGAGGAAGGTAAGAGCGTTATTACGATCACCCATGATATGGAGTTCGTAGCTGATTATTTTAGCAGAGTAGTGGTCATGGCTAACAAACGAATCGTCGCGGATGAATCAGCCAGAGAAATTTTCTGGAATGAAGAGTGGATCACCGAAGCCAGAATCAAGAAGCCGCAGATCAGCGAGCTTGCAAAAGAACTGGGAATCGATGGATCGATCCTGTATAGAAATGAACTAGTCAATGTACTAGCCTTTGACAAAAATAAATAAGTTCGGGGTGGAAAAAATGAAGGAAAGCAAGCGACATTTTTTAAGTCTGTTTAATGAGAAAAAACCGGTCATGGCAATGATTCATCTGAAAGGGGAAAGTACGGAGGAAAAAATGGAGATTGCCAAACGTGAAATTGACCAATTAATCGAAAATGGGATTGACGCTGTCATTATCGAAAACTATTTCGGCAGTCCGGAGCACGTGGAAGAAGTACTGAAATATGTACATACGAAACGTAAAGAGATTATTTATGGGGTAAACGTCCTTGATCACGATGAAAAGGCATTTGAATTGGCCAATAAATATGACGCGAAGTTTATTCAGCTTGATTCGGTGGCAGGTCATCTGCCAGTTGAAGAAGACACAGAGTTCCATGAATTTATGATCAGGATGCGCGAAAAAACCGGTGCATTTGTGCTTGGTGGTGTCCGATTCAAATATCAGCCTTACCTGTCAGGCAGATCCCTGGAAGAAGATTTGAAAGTCGGGATGGAGCGATGCGATGGGATCGTCGTCACAGGCGATGGAACGGGTATGGAAACGGACATGGATAAAATCAAATCGTTTCGAAACATCGTAGGCGATGACTTCCCTCTGATTGTTGGAGCTGGTCTAACTTCTGAAAATGTCGACACCCAGCTCTCCATTGGGGACGCAGCCATCGTCGGAAGTTATTTGAAAGATACCTATAAAGATGATGGCAATGTTTGTGTGAAACACGTTCAAGAATTCATGAGAGCCGTTGAAAAAATACGGTAATATAAGGGCGTCCCTTGATAATGGAGGTTCACATGGACAGAAACTACTCTTTTTTTGTTGGGGATATCGCCCTAGACGAATATTACAGGGCACCGTACTGGCCCAACATCAGAGAAAAAGTACTCGTAGAAACATTAGAAAAACACGTCGGTGGAATGATTGCAAATGCGGCCAGTGTTTACAACGGATATAATGAGTCCGTTTATTTTTTGTCATTGCTTAATAGCGGCAACATTACGCAAATGCTGTGTGAAGACCTTCGCAAACGTGGTATCGACACTCGTTACATTCTGACAGATGATACATTGCCAGATGCCAAAAACATCATTATTCTCACGGAAGATGACCATACCTTATTTATTCCTACGCTCGGTATTAAACACTTTGAAATTACGCCTGAAATCATGGAGGACATGTGCAAGGCTAAATATGTCTACTCCTCCATCGTGGAAGTAAGACCATTACGCTGCGGCGAGATGGATGCCATGGATATCATTAAAAAAATTAGAGCCTCCGGAGCAAAAATCGTCTATGATTTGGACGTTGCTCATCTAGAGCCGGGAGACGAACGCTTTTTCGAAGAGATGGATATTGTCTTTTTTAACAAGAATGGATTTGATGTTTATCGTAACGGAGCACCCTATGAACAAGCAGTCGCACAACTGTTGAACAAGGGAACAGAAATGGTAGTCGTGACATTTGCAGAAGAAGGCTGCAAGGTTCATACCAAAGATCAGCTGATTGAGGTTCCGGGAATCTCCGTCGAGGTAGTGGATGTTACCGGCGCAGGTGATACATTTTGCAGCTCCTTTATTCACGCGCTCAATCAATCAAATGATTTGCGTGTAGTGGCCAATTTTGCCAATGCTGCCGCTGCGCGAGCGGTGACCATTATGGGGCCTCGTGGGGGAGTTGCTTCAAGTGAAACCATCATTTCCTTCCTGATAGAAAAAGGCATCGGAACGGAAGAGGAATATAGATGTTTTTAAACGCGAAGCATTTGAAAGGAGACTTTTAAATGAACGTAAAGGCGGTACCCGTCTCATCCATTGACTTCTCAAAATACGGAACCTATTATCATATGAAGGAAAATACGAGCAATGTATGGCATTCGCAAGGGGAGGGCTGGGAAGACAGCCGGACCAATAAGCCACTGATTAACACTCCTGGCACTTTGGGGTTCACACTTGGATCTCCTGCACCATGTATGGTATCTACCATGGAACGGCATCTTCATACGCAGGAGGCGCTTTTCTGCTTATCTGAACCCATTGTCGTAGCCCTGGCTATTTCAAGTGATAACGAGCAGCCGCATGCTTCGGATATTGAGGCTGTACTTATACAACCTGGGGAAGTGATCGTGCTTAATGAGGGGGTATGGCATGATGCATGCCACGGAATAAACAAATCCTCTCATTATTACTGGATGGCAACAGAGTCAGATGAACCTACTGAATGGGTTGGGATTAGTGGCGGACCGATTGCACTAGCGTACTAGCCTGTTTGTAAGATAAAATAGCAAGCCTCACCGCACTGGTAGAGGCTTGCTATTTTTTTGAACGGGAACTTGAATTTCAAACATGATTTCATTGGGGTTATCTGTAATCGTGATATCCACTTGCATGATTTGCAGGGCGCTGCCCGTAATGCGATAGCCCGTTTCCTGAAGGTACTCAAACAGCTTGTACAAGCTTTCGCTTCGATTCCTGAGTAATTCTCCGTTATAACGGATACATGCGAATAATCCAGCCGGAATGATTTTCAGATGCTGTTTTTGGATTTTTGCTTTATTTTTTGCAACGACAAAAATAACGGAAGGTTCTTCACAACGATTTGCCCGAAGGTCGGCTTCCTCGATAATGATACCGAGTCGATTGCTGGCCAGAATCGGCGCCTTTTCCGTAAGCATGCTCTCTAGTCTGATGACACCGTAGCAAAGCTCCAAATTGCTATTGATTTTTTCATGCAAAGTAATTAACTTCCTGCTTTTCATTTCGCGGAACCTGACCTCGTGAAGTTCCTCTTCTCTGCTGACCTCACTCAAATATACTATTTTTTCTCGAATGTTTTCTTCCAGTTCAGCTAACTCATTCAGCTTTGATAGTAACTCCGAATGCTTGGCTTTCAGAATGTCCAACGATTTCTTGAAATTCCGTTGATCAAAATACTGTTTGATCTCGTCGGTGCTCATCCCGATCTGTCGTAGCTCTTTGATGGTTCCCAAAATCTCGTACTGAAAAATGGAATAGTATCGATATCCCGAGTAGGGATCAACATATTGGGGTTTGAATAAGACGATGCGATCGTAGTGCCGTAAAGTCTCCGTGGTCATGCCTCGTAATTTTGCCATCTCGCTAATGGTTAGATTTTCTTTCAATGAAGACACCGCCTTTGGATGTAGAAGCGTGAACTACTATAACATACCTATTGACCTTTGTGTAACACAAAGCTTTAACATACGTATATACAAGACTAATTATTCAGAATTATCAATCTAAGGGGACTGATATGGATGAAGGGGAACACGCTTGTTAGATCACTCACCTTGTTTCAAGTTGTATTTTTGGGGCTTGCCTGGAATAATCCGATGGTATTTTTCATGACATACGGTATAGCGACTGAAGCTTCACAGGGTGTACTTGCAGGCGCGTACGTAATCGCCTTTTTAGCTATTGTTTTTACAGCAATCAGCTATGGCAAGATGGCAAAAGCAATTCCTATCTCCGGTTCGGCTTATACGTACACACAAAAATCGATGAATCCTGAAGTTGGGTTTATGATTGGTTGGACAATCCTTTTAGATTACATATTGACCCCAATGATTACTTGTTTGATGTCGACAGTTATTTTAAGCGCGCAGTTTCCGGAGATTCCGTATTACGTTTGGATCATTCTTTTGAATGTAGGCATTACGATCATAAGTCTATTAGGAATAAATTTTTCAGCAACGACAAGCAAAATTTTTGTGATAGCCCAAATTGTATTCGTTTCCATTTTCTTCATACTAACGATCAAAAGTTTATGGGGAGGAGCAGGCGCAGGGACTTTATTCTCCAGCCAGGCCATTTACAACCCATCTGTTCCCTTATCCGTCATCCTTGCTGGATCTTCCATTCTCTGTTTTAGCTTTCTTGGATTCGATTCACTCACGACGTTGTCGGAAGAAACGATCCATCCCGAAAAAAATATCCCGAGAGCGATCTTCATCATGATGTTGATTATGGGAGTCATTTACATCGGGTCTTCCTATTTGGCGCAATTGGTTCATCCAGGCTTCTCATTCACGCACACGGATGCTGCAGCGCTTGAATTAGTGAAGCTCGTCGGAGGCAATTTGTTCAGCTCTTTATTTATCACCATCATGCTTGTCGCAAACTTCACTTCCGGAGTCTCGTCAGCTACAAGCGTATCTCGGGTATTGTATGTGATGGGGCGAGACTCCGTCTTGCCACAAAAAATATTCGGCTACATACATCCTCGATTTAAAACACCTTCATACAGCATTTTGGTGGTAGGTCTCATTTCTTTATTGGGCATCGTAGTGAGTCTGGATACGGCAATTACGTTCATTAATTTCGGAGCTCTCATCGCATTTACATTTGTGAATCTATCTGTCATCGCACATTATTTTGTGAGAAATCGCAAGCGTTCTATTACAGAATGCATACATTATCTGCTATTTCCTCTCATAGGCGCTGCATTCATTTTGTGGTTATGGTCCTATCTAGATTTACATGCACTCATACTGGGATGCGGCTGGATGGCATGCGGTCTGGTATACCTTCTTTACATGACAAAATGCTTCCGAAGACGGCTTCCTGAATTTCATTTTGACGAGGTAGAACCAAAGCAAAAGGGGATGGTGGTGTGATCAAGTATGTATGCATTTCAGATCAATAATCTGTCTTATGTTTATCCCAACGGGGAAAAAGCTTTATCCGACATATCTGGAGCAATTCCTTTTAACAGTAAAGTAGTCGTACTAGGAAGCAGTGGGTCAGGGAAAACGACACTCGCGCACCAATTGAGTGGATTGAAATTTCCGAATGCCGGGTCTGTTCATTTATTTGGAGAAGAAATGAACACGAAGTGTAAGCATATGCTCCGACAGCGCATTGCTTTCGTAGAGCAAGAAGTAAAACCTACCCTCTTCATTCGAACGGTTTGGGAATACGTAACGGCAGGAGTGTTCAAGAAATCATTGGAAAAAGTCGAAAGGATTCGGGTGGCAGAAACGGCACTTGGGATCGTAGGAATGCTGGATTCAAAATTCCGAAGCATCAGTTACTTGAGTGCGGGTCAAAAAAGGAGAATGGCCATTGCAAGAGCCATTGCCACCCAAGCGGATATTCTTGTCTTGGATGACCCAATAAGCGGATTAGATCCAGAGGGCTATTCAAATGTATACGCGATTTTAGAAGGGCTTCATCTTATGGGGAAAACACTCATTGTCATGACATCTGATGTTGATTTTGCTTCATCCTGGAGTGATCACTTGTTCATATTGAGTGGAGGCAGTTTGCTGGAATCAGGTTCTCCCTCTCTTACAGTCAATGAGGAGCTCATGCGGAAAGCACGTTTGCGGCTGCCAATGGTTTCCATTCCTTTTTCAAGCATACCTGAACTCCGATTCCATACGATTCCGCGAACGGTAGATGAGGCAAGGCAGGTGCTAAGGGAAATAGTTCAACGGTAATGTAGCGTCTGGTATAGGGAGGATTTGAAATGAGCACTGAAGTTATTAGCCTGATTATGCTAGCTTTACTTTTAGGATTTCGGCATGGAATTGATTGGGATCACATAGCCGCTATCACGGATCTGGTCGGGGGAGAACGCCAGAAGAAAAAAGGATTTGTGTTAGCCTTTTGGTACGCGATTGGGCATGAAGCGGTGATTGTCATACTCGGAGGATTGGCGGTTTTGTTTGGTTTAACCATGCCTGAGTGGGTCGATAACGTGATGGAAAGGGTTGTGGGGATTACACTCATTCTATTAGCTGCCTTCTTGATTACCTCTCTCTTTCGAAATAGCCAAGAAGTGATCATGGTGAGCAGATGGAGAATCCTTTTTACTGGATTTTACAATTTGTTTACCAAGCTCACGGGGCGATATTTTGGTAAATATCGAAGCTTTGACTCCCAAATCAATATAGATGTTACGCGTTCTGGGGCATTCGCGATTGGGATTGCGCATGGGATCGGAGCCGAAACCCCCACTCAATTGATGCTGTTTACAGCTGTTACTAGCGTCGGAAGTCCGGAGCATGGCCTGGTAGCCGTGCTGGCATTTGCCATCGGCTTATTGGTTTCCCACACTGTGTTAGCCTTAGCTTGTTTATTTGGGTTTACACAGGTTCTTAAAAATAGATTGGCATTTCGAGGGTTGGCAATAGCTACCTCCGTTTACAGCATAGGATTGGGAACGCTATGCATCCTGGGGAAGTCCTCGATACTCCCATCTATTTTATAAAGCAAGTACTGCAAACAATCACAGGAGGAGATGCACATGGGGTTCTTCGATAATCATGGATTAAGCTACAGAGCCAAAAAAGGAATAGAGAACAAGGAAGATCTACTAGGTGTGATTGCAGCTGAAAAAGAAAAGGAAGTCCCGAAAATAAAGGCTGAAGAGGAAATTCGACGCGGCTTGGAATATGGACTTGAAGCTGCGGAATCCATTGGCGATAGGACCATTTCATGCTTCTCCAGAGGATCGTTACCTCCTTATTCGGGAATCAACACGTTTTTGAAAGTTCCTTATCTAGAGGATGTACGTGATGTTGGAAAATACGATGTGGCGTTTATGGGCGTGCCATTTGACATCGGAACCACGTACCGCTCAGGAACCCGCTTTGGTCCGCAAGCGATTCGTCGCATTTCAAGCCTGTATACTTCTTTCTCTTTTGAATTGGGCGTTGATTTGAAAGAATCATTAAATATGGTGGATATCGGTGATGTCTTCACTATCGCTAATATTGAAAAGAGCTTCGACCAAATTACGAAAGCAGTTTCTCACGTAATCAGCTCAGGAACGATGCCGATTATCTTTGGCGGCGATCACGCCATTGGCTATCCTTGCCTGCGGGCCGTAGCCGAAAATGTGGAAGGGAAGGTTGGAATCATCCATCTGGATCGCCATATTGACATGGGGGAAAAAGATATGGATGAACGAATGCATGGCACACCATGGTTCCATGCAACCAACATCCCAAATGCACCTGCTGAAAACTTGGTTCAGGTTGGACAAGGTGGCTGGATAAGTCCAAGAGAGGGCTATTCAAATGCCCGAGAAAGAAAAACGACCATTATCACCATGGCTGACGTTGAACGGATGGGAATTGAAAAGGCAGCTGAAGCAGCTTTGGAGACCGCTTGGAAAGGAGCAAAAGCCGTATACTTAAGCTTTGACATCGACAGTATCGATCCTGGTTTCGCTCCGGGTACAGGAACGCCGGAACCAGGCGGATTTTTGCCACGCGAGGCGTTAAAGTTTTTGCAATTAGTCGCCAAAGAAGGCGTTTGTGCAATGGAAGTCGTGGAGGTCTCTCCACCTTATGATGTTAGTGACAAGACAGCTCTCTTGGCCGCTCGTGCTGTGTTGGATGTACTGGGCACGATGGTAGTAAACGGAAAAATCGGCAAGAAAATCACTTCATAGTAGAAATGAGGCAATGAACATGGAATTATGGTTTAACGAAAAACAGACTGAGGCTTTTGGAATTTCAGTGAGAGTTAAAGAGACGCTAGTAACGGAAAAAACGGAATATCAAGATTTGGCCATCGTTGACACATACGAATTCGGGCGAATGCTTACCCTCGATGGTATGGTGATGACAACGATCAAAGATGAATTTACTTATCACGAGATGATGGCACATCCAATATTAGCTTCTCATCCCAATCCACGGCACGTTCTTATTGTCGGGGGAGGAGATGGGGGTGTTGTTCGTGAAGTGTTAAAACACCCAAAAGTAGAAAAAGTAGTGCATGTTGAAATCGACAGCAAGGTCATTGAGTATTCCAAAAAGTATCTTCCTGAGATAGCTGTAGGCTTGAGCGATCCTCGAGTCGAAGTGATAGTAGGGGACGGGTTCATGCACATCCATGAAAATAAGAACAAATATGATGTCGTAATGGTCGACTCAACGGAGCCGATAGGACCAGCTGTCCCTTTGTTTGAACGGGGTTTTTTCCAAGGGATTTACGAAGCACTAAAAGAAGACGGGATGTTTGTAGCTCAAACAGACAACCCTTGGTTCAAATCGGATCTCATTCGAAAGGTGAACCGTGACATCAAGGAGATTTTTCCTATCACCCGTCTCTATACAGCCAATGTTCCTACGTATCCAAGTGGATTGTGGGCATTCCAGATAGGTTCCAAAAAGCATGATCCTCTAGCAGTAGAGTTAGACATAGATTTCCTCAATAAAATGGAGACGAAATATTACTCTCCTGCTATTCACAAGGCTTGTTTTGTATTGCCGAAGTTTGTAGAAGAGCTTGTGAAATAAAAAGAATCAAATAAGCTGTGCCAGGCGTGTAAAAGAGCCAATCAAAAGCCATGATATCTACCTTGTGAGGGAAAATATCATGGTTTTTTGGTGTTATGTGGTAATTGTAGTTACATTTTGTGCGTTTCAGGTAATGGTTATTGGTTATTTTGGCTAAAATATATGGGATCTCTTAGGATTAATTTGAAATGCTGTTAGTATAATCGTGATGAAGTAGGGCAAAAAATCAATAATTATCATTGTTTTAGAAAATTCAATCAATTGAATTGACACGACATTTACAATGAATTAATATGTGCTTAAAGTTGCGATTGTATATTCTGTATATAACTAAAACAAACATTTCACACACAAACCCAAAACGGAGGCGATTGATGTGAGAAACAAGCTTGCTCTGAAAACGGCTTTGATAACGGGACTGTTAGCGCTAGGGATTACCGGCTGCGGAAGTGTTCAAGAAGGCACCCCAGCTACAAAAGAGCCTGCAACAAATGCTGAACAACCCAAAAAAGCGCTAACGCTAGATGAGATTACAAATCTGGCAAAGCAAGAAGGACAAGTGGTCAGTGTGGGAATGCCGGATGGTTGGGCAAACTGGAAGGACACGTGGAATGATTTAAAAACAAAATACGGGTTAAGCCACACAGACACTGACCTGTCCAGCTCCGAAGAAATTGCCAAATTTGAGGCAGAAAAAGATAACCCAACCGCCGATATCGGGGATGTAGGCATTGCTTTCGGACCTATCGCTGTCGAAAAAGGCTTAACACAGCCTTATAAAACCACCCATTGGGATGATATACCTGATTGGGCAAAAGATGATCAGGGACATTGGTTGGTAGGCTATCAAGGGACAATCGCTGTTTTGACCGATAAAAAACTGGTACCGAATCCACCCAAAACATGGGATGAACTGTTAAAAGGCGATTATAAAGTAATTGTTGATGATGTGGCCAAGTCAAACCAGGCACAAATGACTGTATTGGCTGCTGCCATGTCTCATGGAGGAAATGAGGGAAATGTTCAGCCTGGTCTTGAATATTTTGCCGAATTGGCCAAGCAAGGCAGGTTGGCTTCCATGGATGTAAGACCTACCAATCTGGAAAAAGGTGAAGTGCCTGTTGCGCTTCTGTGGGATTTCACAGCGTTGGGTTACCGGGACAAGATTGACCCTAATCGTTTCGAAGTGACGATTCTAAAAGAGGGTAGCGTCGTCAGCGGCTATACGACCATCATCAATAAGTATGCTCCACATCCTCATGCAGCCATGTTGGCTCGGGAATACATTTTAAGTGATGAAGGGCAAATCAATCTTGCCAGAGGGTATGCCCGACCGATTCGCTCCAATGTGAAGCTGCCGGACGATGTAACCAAAAAACTGATCTCTCCCGAGCAATATCAGAATGTAAAACCGATCTCTGATTACAAGGTATGGGACAAGACTGCGAAACAGCTACCACAACTGTGGCAAGAACAAGTATTGGTACATGTGAAATAGGAGGGAACGACGATATGAACAAGGTGATAATGGTAGTGATTGATGGCTTGCAGTATCAGGTTGCTTCTACTCAAATGGGGTACCTGAATCATTTGGTTGAGTTGAATAAAGCGGCTTATTACAAAGTGAAATCCGAGCTGCCAAGCATGTCCCGTCCCCTTTATGAAGTGCTGCTGACAGGTACGCCTTCGAGTGTCAATGGGATCACCAGCAATGATATTCAACGTCTGTCTACGCAAAAAAGCTTGTTCCACCTGACGAAAGAAAATGGAATGCGGAATGCAGCTTCCGCTTTCTATTGGGTGAGCGAGCTATATAATCGGGCTCCTTTTCACAAGGTGGAAGATCGACAGCAGGCTGATGAAACAAAGCCGATCCAGTATGGAACGTTCTATTACGATGATTTTTACCCCGACTCACATCTTCTCTTGGATGCGGAAGTGCTACGTAGAAAACACGACCCTCACTTTCTCTATATCCATACAATGGGGGTTGATAACACTGGACATATCTATGGATCAGATTCGAAACAGTATCGAAAAGCTGCCATCAATATGGACAGCCAGTTAGCCGAGTTAATCCCTGCATGGATCAAGGAAGGATACCATATTGTCATTACGGCGGACCATGGCATGAATACGGATGGGACGCATGGGGGGACCGGCAATGACGAGAGGGATGTACCGTTCTTCATCATAAGTGAACGGGTGAAGCCGGGATACCACGAACAGGTGATACCGCAACTAGCAATGTCTCCATTCATTTGCAAATTGCTTGGAATCTCGCCGTCTGAAGCCATGATTGAATACGACTTTTCCGGGATTATGGTTTGAAACCTTTCAAACATCAGGAAGACCATTAATTTCTTAGGATGGTCTTCCTTACTTCAAACCCAGGAGTTGTCTCTATGAAACAGAAGACCTTGCTATTTTCGCTCGTGGCCATGCTTCCTTTCGCAGTTCTGGTCATAGCATTTGAGATCGTACCACTGATCGGAATGCTGATTGACAGCTTTTCAAAGGATGAAGGCGGAGGATACGGATTGCAGCAGTATATTACTGCATTGACCAATCCCTATTATTCAAAGGGCATGCTCAATAGTTTGCTCATCTCCCTTTATTCCAGTCTCATTGGTATCGGAATAGCGCTGGTAGCATCTTATTCGATCACGCAAATGCCGAAAAAAATTCAATCCATGATGATTACATTTTCCAATATGACTTCCAATTTTTCAGGTGTTCCTCTTGCATTCGCGTATATCATTTTGCTTGGAACCAGCGGGATTTTCACACTGCTATCCAAGGACTTTGGATGGGATATCTTATCTGCATTTGATTTATATAGCTGGAGTGGTCTCGTGGCAGTCTATGTTTATTTTCAAATCCCCTTGGCCATCCTGCTGCTTTATCCAACGTACGCCGGTATCCAAAAATCGTGGAGAGAATCCGCAGCACTCTTGGGAGCATCCTCTTGGCAATTTTGGAGATATATCGGACTCCCGGTCATTTTTCCGAGTGTGGTTGGGACTTTTAGCATCCTGTTTGCCAATGCGATGGGGGCATATGCAACAGCGTATGCTTTGGTTGGAGGCAGCTACAATTTGGTACCTATACGGATCGGTGCATTAGTAAGCGGAGATGTGGTCAGCCAACCTCACCTAGGAAGTGCGCTGGCAATGATTTTGGGACTGATGATGATCGGGGCCATGTGGATAAACGAACGGATGATGCGAAGGGTAAGGAGAGATTTGCGATGAGGAAAAAGTCCATCCACTATCTAGTTGTCGTCATTGTCGGGCTTTATCTTCTGGTACCTTTAGTAGCAACGTTTTTGTTTTCAATTTCGAATACCTGGGCCAATACGATCTTGCCCTCAGACTTTACTTTCTCATGGTATCAACAGCTTTTCTCTGATCAGCGATTTATCGAGGCGATGGGGAGGACACTCGGGATTTGTATTCTCACGCTGGTGGTTAGCATGATTTCAATGGTGATGACCATTTTTGTGATCACGTTGTATATGCCAAAGCTGGAGCGTTTCATTCAGGCGCTTGTCATGCTGCCTTATGCGATACCTGGAGTGGTTGCTGCTGTTGGGCTGATTAAAATGTACTCCAGCAAACCGATTGTCTTAACCGGTACGGTATGGATTCTGATCGGGGCTTATTTCGTACTGATTCTGCCTTACATGTATCAGGGCATACGCAACAGCCTGCGGACACTCGATGTAAAAAGGCTGATCGAAGCCGCTGAGATCTTGGGTGCTAGCAAATGGAATGCCTTTGTTTATGTGGTGGTGCCAAATATCATCCCAGGGATTCTCGTAGCTTCCCTGTTATCCTTCTCCATAATGTTTGGTGAGTTTGTATTGGCAAATATACTGGTAGGTGGCCACTTTGAAACCATCCAAATCTATTTGATGAAGCGATTAAAGGAAAACGGTCATTTGTCTAGTGCGGTCGTCATTACGTATTTTATGATCGTATTGATCAGCTCCTTGGTGATGTTGAAGCTGGGAAGCAGACTCCAAAGACATGAGAGAGGGGAGAAGGCGTCATGAGCTATGTTCAGATCGAGCAGGCATCCAAAAAGTATACGGATACGACGGTACTTAATCAGGTTTCACTCGCTATCGAAAAAGGTGAATTCATCACATTGCTTGGTCCGAGCGGATGCGGGAAGAGTACTTTGCTTAGATGTATTGCAGGTTTGGAAACGTTAGACAACGGATCCATAAAAGTAAACGGAAAAGAAATCTCGCACTTCCCTCCACAGCGGCGAAGTGTTGGAATGGTGTTTCAATCCTATGCGTTATTTCCCAATATGACGGTTTTCGATAATATTGCTTTCGGATTAAAAATGCACAAGCTGGAAAAACAGGTAATTGACAGAAAAGTAAATGACGTAATAAAGTTGATTCACTTATCAGGTAAAGAGTCATCCTATCCCCACCAACTATCTGGTGGACAGCAGCAGCGTGTGGCACTTGCGAGAGCGATTGTAACCGAACCGGATATTTTGTTGCTTGATGAACCGCTTAGTGCACTCGATGCGAAAATACGCAAGAACCTACAAGTGGAATTAAGAAACATCCAGAAAAAATTAAAAATCACCATGATTTTCGTCACTCATGATCAGGAAGAAGCCATGACCATTTCAGATCGAATCTTTGTGATGGATCAAGGTGTCATTGTACAGAGCGGAAAACCGGAGGAAATCTACGATCGTCCCCAAAACGAATTCGTTGCCCGCTTTATCGGCAGCTATAATGTTTTGACACATGAAGACATCAATCGAATAACCGGAGAAACTTTGATGCCAGGGGTATATGCCATCCGGCCAGAGGTAATCGAGCTATTCGACGAAAATATTCCCAGTGAACTAAAGACAACAGGTTTTTGGATCAAAGGGGCAGTTATGAATAAGTCGGTCAGAGGAAATGTTCGCCGTTATGAGATTCAATCTGATACGGTTACGTTATATGTAGATGAGCTGAACGTTTCTCAAACCCCTCATTTATCCGAAGGTACGTTCATTCAAGCGTTGATTCCTGAAAAGGAGTGCCTATTACTAGGATAAGAAAGGTGAATCTCATGTCGATTCTAGCTATCGAGCGAAAAAAAACAATACTAGACCAATTGCAGGCAACCGGAAAAGTGAATGCCGCAGATTTAGCCAGTTTGTTTGATGTATCAATGGAAACGATTCGGCGTGATCTAGATCTCTTGGAAAAGGAAGGTTTCCTTACCCGTGTACATGGAGGGGCTGTTAAAAGCAATTTTGAATTTGGCGAACCTCCTTTTGTGCAGAGGCAAAGTTTGCAATTGGAATCAAAACAGAAAGTCGCTAAAAAAGCTGCCCAATTGGTGAAAAATGGGGATACGATTGTTGTGGGTGGCGGCACTACCATATTGGAAATGGCTCGTGCGCTCCGTGGTCTAAACAAACTGACTGTATTAACAAGTTCCCTGCCCACTGCCAATGCCCTGATTGAATCGTATCATCAAGGATTATTCCATGGGAAAGTGATTCTGCTTGGTGGTGAGATAAACATGGAGCAACATTCTACCGTAGGAACAATCTGCGAGAAAATGTTGGGTCTTTTTCACGTGAATAAAGCCTTTCTCTCTCCAGGCGGGATTTCGTTAACGGGTCTTACCGAATATGAGTTGGAAGAGTCTGCTATTTCTAAAAAAATGATTGAAGTTGCAAAAGAAGTGATCGTCATCGTAGATCAATCGAAAATCGGAATTGAAGCGCTTTGCAAAATTTCCCCATTACAAGGGATTGATGTCATTGTCTGTGATCAAGATGTTCCTTTATCTTGGAAACCACATGTGGAGAAAATCGAGTGGATTTTAGCTGAAGACGAGTCGAGAGAAAAAAATTCCACAGAGTAGAATTTATGGAGAGAGCAGGTGTCCTGATTGAATCAGAATCAGATAAAAGGGATCCTTTTTGACAAGGATGGCACACTCATTGATTTTCATGTTTTTTTTGTACAAGTAGCAAATGATCTGGTAGATAATCTTGTTGAAGATTTTCATTTGCCGAACGATCATTTGTTAAAAGAAGAGTTACTGGAAGCGATCGGTTTGCGGGGGAACCAGGTGGACCCACAAGGGATCCTGTCCAGCGGGACATCCAGAGATATTTCCGTGGCTTTTTTTGAATGGCTTCAGAAAAAGATAGAGGTGTCATTTAGTCTTGAGCAACTGAATACATGGATTCACCAAAAACTGTTTGTCCTAACCAAGACAAATGGGGCACATATCAAACCGACAACCGACTTGTCCGCACTATTTGCAGAGCTACGCCGTCTCAGAATCAAGGTAGGAGTGGCAACAGCAGATGATTTGGAATCCACTTTGTTTTGTTTGGAGAAATTAGGGATTCGTGAGTTTGTAGACTTTATCGGAACATCGGATTACTATGCGAAAAAACCAGATCCACATATGCTTCATGCTTTTTGTGAAACATGTAACTTACATTCGTCAGAGGTGGCAGTTGCAGGAGATACGGTTGTGGATATGCTTTTGGCGAAGAACGGGAAAGCAGGTCTGGCAATTGGTGTATTATCAGGTGTGAGTACGTCAGAAAAATTGGAATCATTCGCAGACATCTTGCTTCCATCCGTCGGAGATATTATAGGTAAGGGAGGAGCATTGGTTTGGGAAAGCACCGAAACTAGCGGTAAGAATGAGGGGGCGTGTCCATGAATAAAGAACAATACGTAGCAGGAAAATCGATAGACCAGTGGATTGAGGATTTCCCTGTGATAGACGATATGGTTTCTACAAAGGAAGTTGTTTGGATCAATCCTAACTACGACGTTAGCAAGAGCGTTTCAAATTCCTTGGGTAAGCATGACGTATTCGACGCGGAAAAAAGGCTGAACAGATTTGCTCCATATCTCGCAAAAGTGTTCCCGGAAACAAAAGCGATGAACGGAATGATTGAATCTCCAATTGTACCAATCCGTACGATGCAAGGCTATCTGGAGAAAAGATACAACCGTGAGATTCCAGGGGAATTATGGATGAAATGCGATAGCCATCTTCCCATTGCCGGATCAATCAAAGCCAGAGGCGGGATATATGAAGTGCTTCAGCATGCTGAAGACCTTGCCTTGAGGCATGGCAAACTGACGATACATGATAATTACGAGTTGTTCGACTCGGAATCGTTCAGAGATTTTTTCTCCCAATACTCCATAGCAGTAGGATCTACCGGTAACCTTGGGTTAAGTATCGGCATTATGAGTGCAAAAATCGGATTTAATGTTACGGTGCATATGTCCGCGGATGCCAAGCAATGGAAAAAGGACTTGCTACGAAGTAGAGGCGTCAACGTGATCGAGTATGCCTCTGATTACAGCAAGGCCGTTGAAGAAGGAAGAAAACAGGCGGAAAATGATCCGAACTGTTACTTTATAGATGACGAGAATTCAAAGCATCTCTTTTTAGGATATGCGGTTGCTGCCAAAAGACTGCAGAAGCAACTGGATGAGAATAAGATCATAGTAGATCAAGAGCATCCTTTGTTTGTCTATCTCCCTTGCGGTGTCGGAGGAGGACCTGGAGGCGTTGCTTTTGGGTTAAAATTGCTTTTCCAGGATCATGTCCACTGTTTCTTTGCTGAACCAACCCATTCCCCTTGCATGCTGCTTGGTTTGTTAACCGGACTGCATGACCAGGTGTGCGTACAGGACTTCGGAATCGATAATAAGACAGAAGCAGACGGGCTTGCCGTAGGCAGACCATCCCGATTCGTAGGAAAGACTGTTGAGTCGTTATTAAGTGGTGTTTATACGATTGAAGATGATGAACTGTATGTATTGTTGCAGGCACTAAGTGATACGGAAAAAATTAACCTAGAACCTTCAGCGCTGGCCGGGATGCTGGGACCTGTTAAATTGACAGGGAGCGAACAGGGAAAACAATTTTTTGAAACCTATGGACTGGAGCCGAAACTGAAACAAGGCACACATATCGTGTGGGCGACAGGAGGAAATATGGTTCCTGCTGAGATTATGGATGAATACTATCAACGAGGATTATCAGTAACTCAGAAGAACATATAATCACATGAAGTGTCACTGTTATGAAACCGGTCAATAACAGCCAGTTTGTCTCGATATTAAACCGGGGCAATACTGGCTTTCGTTTTAGGACAGTAAACTCGAATGTTCGATCCTGCTTTTGATGACAATCCGAAATGGGACGGAGCTATTGCCCAGACTTGGGGAACCTTTTTATACCACCAAAGAGAAGGGAACAGGACTAGGTTTACTTGTTAGTAACAAAATTATTAAAGATCATCACGGCAGTATCAACATCACCAGCGAAATCAACAAAGGTACCATTGTCGATATCACCTTACCTATTTTTATTTGAATCCTTACTGGTTTCATTTTCGTTGGCCCGATAAAGTTATTTCGGGCCATTTTGATTGCCAGGTTTTTGTATCTATTCCAAGATCCTCACGCCTGCCTCGGTCAACCTCGTTCCGAACCGGCCCCGATTTTTTACAATATACCCTCGTGATTCTAGCACATCTAATCGACTGCGAACCTGCTGCTCGGTCAGCGGTCTTGACCAGACCGCGCTTCTTTCCGCTATTTTTCGCCTGTTAGGTATTTCACCTCCAGCCGTAATGGCTTGAATACTGCGCAAGATGAGTAACAGTTCGTCTTCTTCATCAGGTATCACCAGAGTTTTCGGTTTCAAGTCAGTAATCTGTTCTCGCATCCTCGGTGATGAGGCCTTCTTTTGAAAGCCGCTTTCCAAGGGAATGTTCTCGATCTGGATCGTATTCTCCTCACAAACAGCCATCATGTAATCAATCGTGTTCTTTAGCTCCCGGACATTCCCGAACCATGGAAGGGAAGTGAGCTTTTCGATAACCTCTGGTAAGACAGTTATTTCCGGGTGTTGGCTTTGCTGGATAAAATGCTGAACCAGGAGTGGGATGTCATCCGTTCGAGTTCGAAGGGAAGGAAGGTCGATAAAGAGGACCCGAAGTCGATGATACAAATCTTCGCGAAACGTTCCTTGTTCAATCATCTGCAACAAATTTTTGTTGGTGGCGGCGATGATCCGGACGTCGATGGGGATAATTTTGCTTCCACCGATACGCATGATCTCTTTTTCCTGCAGTACGCGTAAGAGTCTTGCTTGCAGCTTAAGGCTGCTGTCTCCGATCTCATCCAAAAAGATTGTGCCGCCGTTCGCCTGCTCGAACAAGCCAACTTTCCCACCCTTTTTAGCCCCCGTGAAGGCGCCTTCATCATAGCCAAACAGCTCGCTCTCCATCAGATCCTCGGAAATGGCACTGAAATTGACAGCGAGAAATGGTCTCTTGTCCCGCAGCGATGCGTTATGAATAGCGCTCGCAAAAAGCTCTTTGCCTGTTCCGCTTTCACCTTGGATCAATAGAGTAAGTTCCGTTTCGGCAAGCTTTTTTGCGATTGTTTTTGTTTGCATGAGCGTTGCGCTTTTCCCGATCATATCGTCAAACGTGTATTTTGCCACAAAGCCTTTCTTTTTTAATTCGGAGCGCAGTGATATCTCAAGCTCGATTGTCTTTCTAGCGTTTTTAAAGGTAGCCACGAGCGACTGATCGTTGTTCAGAGGGAAGCGGTGAACGACGACCTCGACTTGCCCAAACGTAAACCAGCGATCCTCCTCGTGCGACTGGTCCATTAAAAAGTCGATGAGAGCAGGCTGATCGATTGCGTCGCCAATATGCTGACCGATGACACGCTTGGTCGAGACGCCAAGCAAATTGCCGAGCTCCTCATTGAACACAGTGATCTTGCCATCATGGGTAATGGTCAGGATACCGTCGTTGACGCCATCGAGCACTTCATTTAGGTGTTTGTTCAGGTTAGTGGCAATCTGATTGGCATCTGCCAGCCGTTTGCTTAACTGAATGATTTTACGTAGATAGCGCTGGGAGATGACATCTCCTGGTTCGTTGAGGTGGAAATGGTCCAGTATTTGATGGATCGTCGAAATGTCCATCAGACGAGGGCCGATGCTGACTATATCCTGAACATGCTCGGGGATGAGCTCGAAAGCACCTGGTGTCACGGCAATTTCAATTTTTCGTGCATTTTGAATTCCAGGATAAAACGGGACGTAATTGATGTGGTCGATCCCCAGTTTTTTCAACGACTCAATCGATTCCAAACATGTTTCGAAGGAGTCATTGATATAGAGGACGTTGGTTCCCGCAGGCAAATAGAGAAGCTTGTCAATGTTCTCGTAGTTGATGATTCGTTTTGCGATGATGACTTTACAGGTTGTATCGAGGCATGCTTTTATTTTTGGCTCTTCTAACACAAGCTGGTGAGAGAGCACAACCAATCGATCATGAAGCGATTCCGGGATGCCTTCTTCTATGGAGTAACTGCTGAATTGTACATACCCGTCCATTATCTCCTGTAGCTGATTGACAAGCGCGGTGCGGGTGTCCATGCTACCGGCAAGTAAAACAAATTCATTCATGCTGTTTTCGACCTCGCTTTTGGTTAATTGGGTATGTTTGGGTTATATGTAGCCAAAAATAACCGAATATTCTATATCATAAAACAAACTGCTTTGAATTGCACGAATCATACGTAAAGCGAAAACCAAGTGATATCAATGATTCACGGAAAGGGAGCAGCAGAAGCAGCTGCCTCTTTTTAATTGGCATAAATCATGCTAAATACTAAAAATGATTCACTTATTTGAAAAATTAAAGGGGAGAGATTCGAGTGAAATCGAGACAAAAGTGGTTTTTGTTCTGTGTCAGCTTTCTATTCGCTACCGCGATGCTAACCGGCTGTGCAGGCAATTCAGATCCAACATCGTCAGCGAATGTACCGGCAGCAGAGAATGGAAAGCAGGAAGACACAACAAAGCTTACACCAAACGCGGAAGTAACGGTGGCGCTCGAAGCAGAGGCGACCTCGCTTGATCCTTGGAATTCAACGGATAGTAACTCGCTAAATATTTTGTCCACGATGTTCGAAGGATTGCTATCGCTGGATGAAAATGGGGAGATTGTACCTGTTCTTGCAACCGATTACAAGATGTCAGCAGATGCAACCTCTTTGACTTTTCATTTGCGCAGTGGCGTGCTGTTTCATGACGGTACACCATTTGATGCTCAGGTGGTGAAAATGAACCTGGATTACGTCCGAAACAAAGCCAATGGCATGGCACGGGCTAGCTTCTTTGGTTTTATCAATGAGGTAACCGTTGTGGACCCGTATACCGTGACCATCACAGCGAACGAACCCAATTCTGCGATGGTGGCTTACATGGCACATCCTTCTGCCACCTTTAAATCACAGAAAGAATTGCAAAAGAAGATCGATGATTCGAAATACAATTTAGACCGTCATCCAGTGGGAACGGGACCTTATCAATTTCAAGAATGGAAAAATGGACAGTATGTGAAGGTCGTTGCATTTACCGATTATTGGGCGAAGGAAAAACAAGCGAAGCTGGCGGCGATTCTGTTCAAGCCAGTAATAGAGGCGAGTACACGGGTCAACATGCTCAAAGCGGGCGAGGTTGACGTTGTGACAAGTTTGCCGACACTTGATGCACGGAGCATGGGAACCGATTCGAGCTTGGATGTTTATACGGGCCCCTCGCTCAACGTACTCTATATCGGAATGAATACAAAGCTCGATAAGTACAAAGACAAGCGGGTCCGCCAGGCTTTAAACTACGCCGTGAACAAGGAGCAGATGATCAGCAAGGTTGCAGACGGATTCGGCACAGTAGCTGATTCACCGCTTTCACCATTGGTCAAAGACTACGCTAAACAGCAAAACTATGTATATGACCTAGACAAGGCTAAAGAGCTACTGGCGCAAGCCGGCTATCCGAATGGCTTTACAGCTACGCTGTGGACACGCAACTCAACCGAGTTCGTTGCTATTGCGGAAAATATCAAAATGCAGCTGCAAAACATAGGGGTCAAGGTCGATGTGCAAGCATATGAGAGTGGCACGCTGTTTGAAAAGCTGGACGCTGGACAGGGAACCGATCTGTACATCGGTCGATGGGGTACGGGTACCGCGGAAGCCGATTGGGGTTTGCGACCAAACTTCGCCTCTGACAGAGTTCCTCCAAATTACAATAACTCTGGTTTCTATATGAACGAACATGTGGATCAACTGCTAGACGATGCGCTAAAAGCGACCGACAACAATGTGGCGCAGCAAAAATACGCCGAAGCACAAAAGACCATCATGGATGAGGCTCCGTGGATTTTCCTGTACGTCCCTGATGTGGTGATCGCAAAACGAAAAAATGTATCGGATGTTTCCGTTACGCTCGATACAGTTCGTCTCAATGCTGCTTATAAACAATAGGACCTCTGAGTCGGTTTACTTCCTGAAGAGAAGGTGTAGTGTATGGTAAGATATATTCTGGGTCGCGTGTTAGGCATCATACCGATCTTAGTGATCATCTCGATCCTTTCATTTTTGTTCGTGCATCTTACTCCGGGTGACCCGATCCGAATCATGTACGGTGCGGAAATGGATATGGCCACCTATGAGAGTGTAAAAGAAAAGCTTGGCTTTAATGATCCGCTCTATGTCCAGTACGGGCGGTATCTCAGTCAAATACTTTCTGGAGACTTCGGTATGTCCTATAAAACCAAGACAAATGTAGCAGACGAAATCGGCAGACGGTTCCTTTACACGCTGGGATTAACGTTTGCCAGTATGTTCTGGGCGCTGGTGATTGGCTTGGTCGTCGGAATTTATTCTGCGGCTAAGCGCAAGTCTTTCTGGGATCGCATAGGGATTATCTCGACCACGACGATCATCAGCATTCCTGAATTTTGGTTTGGGCTAATGCTTATGCAAATTTTTGCGGTTCAGTTGGGCTGGCTTCCGACGAGTGGGAGTGGTACTTTTGCCCATCTTCTGCTTCCTTCGATTACTCTGGGATTCGGTGTGGCTGCGATTATTGCTCGCTTTACCCGTTCCAGCGTTCTTGAAGTATTACAAGAGGATTTCGTACGTACAGCTCGGGCGAAAGGGCAGCGGGAGTCAGTCATTATTTGGACTCATGTGTTGCGAAACGCGTTGATTCCCGTTATTACCATGACAGGTCTGCAGTTTGGTTTTTTGCTCGGCGGGGCAGTAGTCGTTGAGCAGGTTTTTGCCTGGCCGGGGCTGGGCTCGTACTTGATCGATTCCGTGTTAGCTCGTGATTATCCGGCGATGCAGGCACTCATTTTACTGTTCTCCATCCAGTTTCTGATCGTCAATCTATTCGTTGATATCAGCTATAGCCTCGTGAATCCGCAAATTCGTTATGAATAACCAAGAGGAGCAGACTTATGAACAGTCAGATTGAAGATAAAACATCATTGAAGCAGACAACAGCCCGAATAACGCAGGAGGTGGGGATGAAACGACAATCACCCGTTCAGCTGTTTCTAGTAAAGTTCAAGAAACAAACGATGGCGCTTGCAGCCTTCTGGGTATTGGTTGGCATCTTCCTGCTGGGGCTGGCTGGCACGTGGATCACACCCTTTGATCCAAACAGACCTGTCAATGAACAGTATGAGGAAAAAGGGATCAACCCCACAAAAGCAATGACTGGGGTGATAGAGGTAATCGGGAAGATGAGTGATGGAACAAAGCGTCCTTTATCTGATCTTGCACTGCAAAGCACGAACCGTCAGATCGCGGATGTCCGCTATTCCGAAGGGGAGGCCATCGTCACACCGGTAGGCCAAGGTAGCACGACGGCGTTGATTGCAAAAGACAACGTTTCTACTCAGGTCCAGGTAGACGTATCCGTAGAGGGCACATCGAAGGTCATCACGCAACTACTGCTGCACGGTCCGACAAGCACTGTAAAAAAGGGTGACAACTTTCAGCTTGAACTAGAGGCTCGGCTCTCCAATGGTGAAAAGCTGGTTGGCCTGGAACAAATTCATAGCAACCTGCAGCAATTACAGGGCGCGAACAACTCCGTATCTCAAGGCAACAGTGGATTTTTGTTAGGAAAGAAAAAGAAGGAGCAACTGCAGGTTCATTACGAATCCACAAATGAAGAGGTGTTACGAGTCAATCAGGACGGAATCGTGACTGCGCTCGGGAGAGGAACTGGCAAGGTAAAAGTATCACTCGGGTCTATATCGACAATCGTGCCTATTGCGGTTGAGACAGCGATGAAAGATCCAGTCCTCGTTCAAATACTGGTTTCCCAATCACAAATTACGTTGCAGGATAGCAGCAAACATCAGCCGCCATCCCTTCTTCATTGGTTCGGAACCGATCATCAGAATCGGGATATTTTTAGCCGCGTTTTGGCTGGGACACGAGCAACTTTGTTCATCGGATTCGTCTCTGTCGGGATAGGGGCTATTCTCGGTACATTGCTTGGACTATTGGCCGGTTATTACGGACGGTGGGTCGACTCGATCATTACTCGTCTGACCGATATCCTGCTTGCCTTTCCAGGGATTCTGCTCGCGATTGCAGTTATTGCCGTATTGGGACCTGGAATGGCCAACATTATTTTTGCAGTAGCAGTTTTTACAGTTCCCATCTTCATCCGCATCGTTAGAGGCAGCGCCCTATCACTCAAGCAAATGACGTATGTGGAGGCAGCGAAATCTATCGGTGTGCCGGATTTTGTGATTATCATGCGGCATATTTTGCCTGGCATGCTACCTGTCGTGATGATTTATTTGACCATGAGAATTGGAACTGCTATTCTGCTGGGTGCTGCTCTTAGCTTTCTCGGGTTGGGTGGGGATATTACGGCGCCGGAATGGGGAGCGATGTTAAGTGCGGCCAAAGATAACAGCCGGTCTTTATTCTATCCTACCTTTTTTCCAGGGATAGCCATTGTGCTTACTGTCGTTTGTTTCAATCTGTTTGGTGACGGGCTGCGAGATACACTCGATCCCAAGCTAAAGGAGTAGAAGAAATAGGATGAAAAAGCCGATTTTAGAGGTCAACCAACTACAGGTGTCATTTACAAAAGATGAGAAAGAGATCACTGTGGTCAACGGGGTTTCTTTTGTGGTTCATGAGGGTGAAACCTTGGGGATCGTAGGTGAGTCCGGGTGTGGCAAAAGCATCACATCTCTATCCATCATGCGCCTCATCCCAAGCCCGCCAGGCCGCATTTCTAGTGGACAAATCGTTTACAACAATGTTGATTTGACCAAATTGTCAGAGGAAGAGATACGCGGAGTGCGCGGTAACGAGATATCGATGATCTTTCAAGAGCCTATGACCTCCTTAAACCCACTTTTTACAATTGGCAGGCAAATCGATGAAATTATCCTGCTGCATACACATGCCTCCAGGAAGGAAGCCAAACAACTGTCCATCGAGATGCTGAAGCGCGTTGGAATATCCCGAGCAGAGCAAGTCTATCTTAGCTATCCATTCGAGCTCTCTGGTGGCATGAGGCAACGAGTCATGATCGCGATCGGAATGGTGTGCGAACCCAAGCTATTAATCGCTGACGAGCCGACTACCGCACTGGATGTGACGATTCAGCTGCAAATATTGGACTTGATGAAAAGTTTGCAGGCAAACGCAAACACCGCCATCATCTTGATCACCCATGACCTAGGGGTAGTTGCTGAGTTGTGTGACCGTGTTCTAGTGATGTACGCAGGCGAAATGGTAGAGGAGGCTGATGTGGACGATTTGTTCCATGACCCCAAGCATCCTTATACAATCGGTCTCCTTAAGTCCATGCCCTCGATAACGGAAAAGAATAATCGCTTGTATTCAATCAAGGGGCAAGTTCCACCAGCAGGGATGATTACCAGAGGATGCCGCTTCGCTGATCGGTGTGGTCGTGCCTTTGACCGATGCTGGGAGGATGACCCACAGCAAGTAGTAGTCGGAAAAAATCATACTTGTCGATGCTGGCTGTATGCCTAGCATCATTAGGAGGTGCTTTGGTGGAACCACTGGTGGAAATAAAAGAAGTAAAGGTGTATTTTCCGTCCAAGAGTAAGCTGTATGCAAAATCAAAGAGTGTAGTGAAGGCAGTGGATGATGTTTCGTTTTCTATCAGGCAAGGAGAGACTCTGGGACTTGTCGGAGAATCAGGCTGCGGAAAATCAACCACAGGACGGGCTGTTATGCAGCTTCTCAAACCGACATCAGGTGAAATCAGTTTTGCAGGCAGGAAGTTGTCCTCTTTATCTGTAAGCGAATTGAGACAAGAGCGCAAACATTTCCAAATGGTGTTCCAGGATCCGTTCTCTTCACTAAATCCACGGCTCACAGTAAAAGAGATTCTCGATGAGCCTTTGAAAGCCCACAGGATTGGCTCTGCGCAGGAACGGTGGGGAAGAATACGTCATATCATGGAGGTTTGCGGATTAAATCACAACTATGCCAGCCGATACGCCCACGAATTTTCGGGAGGACAACGGCAACGAATCGGCATAGCTCGTGCGCTGATCCTGCATCCACAGCTGGTCGTGGCAGATGAACCCGTCTCTGCATTGGACGTATCGATCCAGTCGCAAATATTAAATCTCATGCAGGATTTACAAGAAGAGTTTCAGCTTACTTATCTGTTCATCTCCCATGACCTCGGTGTTGTTCGACATATATGCGATCGAGTAGGCGTCATGTATTTGGGGAGAATGGCTGAGCTTGCGACGACTGAAGAATTATTCGCTAATTCATTACATCCCTATACCAAAACGCTATTATCCGCGATCCCAGTTCCAGATCCGCGGCTGAGAAAGGATCGGATTATTTTGCAGGGGGATGTGCCGTCGCCCATCAATCCGCCACAGGGCTGTGCTTTTTCGGGCAGATGTCCTAACGTGATGGAAATTTGTAAAGAAAGCAGACCTCGAATGCTGAACGTGACGGGTGAGCATAGTGTGGCTTGTCATCTCTATGGATGATGAGAAAAGGAAGCTGAAGATGGGAGAGAAAAAGAAATGAGCTTGACAATGGTTGAACGATTGCTAGAAGAGCGAAAATCAGACTATTTGCAACAATTGTTTGCATTGCTAAAACAGAAAAGCATCAGCACCACAAATGAGGGCGTACGAGAATGCGCAGAGTTGTTACTGGAAATGATGCAGTCATGTGGTATACAGAGCCGATTGATGGAAACAGCGGGACATCCTGTGGTGTACGGGGAATGGCTTAAGGCTGAGAATACGTTTACCGTTTTGATCTATGGACATTATGATGTGCAACCGCCTGATCCGGTGGAAGAATGGCAGTCACCGCCCTTTGAACCGACGATACGTGAGGGAAGGATTTATTGCCGTGGAGTAGGAGACAACAAAGGACAATTGATGGCACAGGTGCTGGCAATTAAAACGTACTTAGACAGTTTTGGAGAGCTCCCAGTAAATGTAAAACTATTGTTTGAAGGTGAGGAGGAAAACAGCAGCCCACATCTCGCAGCATTCGTTGCCGAGCATAAAGAACTATTAGCGTGTGACCTTGTCTATACATCTGATGGGCCAATGCATGGTAGCGGCATTCCTTCTGTCGAACTCGGTGTCAGGGGAATTCTAGGTGTTGAAATGATCGCTTACGGAGCCAAATGGGATCATCATTCTGGAAATATGGGTAATATCGCACCAAATCCGGCGTGGATGCTGATCGACCTGTTGAGAACGATGCGCGATGAGCATGGCAGAGTTCTGATCGAAGGATTCTACGATAACATCCGCAAGCCAACCGCCTATGAGCTTGATCTGTTTCGCAAATTGCCCTTTGATCGCAATGAGTTGATCGAGCAGATCGGATACCCGGATATCGAAGAGGATTCCGAAACCTACTATCGTCAGGTATCATTGGAACCTACTTTTAATATTTGTGGTTTCCACAGTGGATACGGAGGAGATGGCTCAAAGACGATCATTCCTGCCAAAGCGAGCGTGAAAATGGATATTCGCCTTGTCATCGATCAGGATCCGGATGACATATTTCAAAAACTGTGTTCCCACGTCAGGAAGTACGCTCCTTCCATTAACGTTTTGCATCAGGGAGACATGAGGCCTTCACGTACTTCTGCTGAACTGGAAATTGTGAAAGTGGTCGTAGAAGGCGTAGGGAATGCTTACGGAATCGATCCACTACTAGTGCCTGGTGTAGGGGGCAGCCTGCCCGATTATGTCTGGACACAAATCCTCGGGGTGCCGTCTGTGATGGTCCCGTATGCCAATGCAGATGAGGCGAATCATGCACCGAATGAGAATATGGTAGTAGAGCTATTTTATAAAGGAATCTCGTGCACATGTCATGTGCTTCATCAATTAGGGGAGTTTTCTAAGAAGAAAAATGATTTGTAGTGAGATGAGCAGGCCAAAGAATAATAAGGATCAAAAGAGCAAGAAAAAAAGGCACGCGGCGCAAAAAAGCCGGGTGTCATTTTTTCTGTCTACCTGTTGCAGTATCACTAGTTTTCACTCCGGATGCGTGCCTTAGCGATTCATTTCGTTGCGGATATGATATTTACCTAACCTGCGTATCAGCGATGTTTGGGTAATTCCAAGGACTTTTGCCGTTTTTCGGGTAGACTTATGCTCCTTAAATGCCTGTTCAATGATTCTCTTCTCTACATCTTCGAGAACCTCGCTTAACGTATTGCCATTTTTCAAAAAGTCCAAAGCCTCTTTTTCCGCATGGGCAAAGAGAAAACGCTTTGGTAAATCATGAATCGAAATTTCTTCCTCTTTTGCCATGATGACGAGCCGCTCAACCGTATTTTCCAACTCGCGTACATTTCCCGGCCACTGATAACGCTGCAAGGCATCTATTGTTTGCGTCGAAAGGGTCCGAGTGCGGCCGTGCATCTGGTTATATTTTTGTAAATAAAAGTGGAGGAGTGGAAAAATATCTTCTTTTCGCTCACGCAGAGGAGGAATTTCAACTGGCAAAATATGAAGACGATAATACAGATCTGCGCGAAATTTCCCCTCTTTTACCATATCCTCAATCTCTCGGTTCGTCGCTACAATGATGCGAACATCAGCCTTTTCTATATGTGAACCGCCAAGTGGCATATAGGTTTTGTCTTGCAGTAATTGAAGGAGCTTAGGTTGCAAATGTAGGGGAAGTTCACTGATTTCATCTAAAAAGAGCGTTCCTTTTTCGGCTAGTTTGACCAATCCTGACTTGCCGGTTGAATTAGCACCAGTAAAGGCTCCTTTGTGGTAGCCGAACAATTCCGACTCGAGAAGTGAATCCGGAATGGCTGCACAATTCAAGTGAAGAAATGGCTGATTGCGTCGTTCGCTCAAGTCGTGAATACGTTTGGCTACCAGACTTTTTCCAACTCCTGTTTCTCCTGTAATAAGCACGGTTGAAGCTACGCTCGCTACTCTTTCCAATATATCCACAAGTAAACTATGTACTTTGCTTTGTCCAACAAGGGGCTGTTCCTCGTTGAACAGGATAAACCGAGTGCTCATTTTGTTTAGTTCTAGTAAATACCGACTCAATACGGGACGTAAATCCTCCAATTGAATGGTAGAAACATGTTCCATCCAGTTGCTAATATCGTCACCATGTGCCACAAAGTATACGGGGTTGTCCTGCTCATCCATGATGACCTCGCCAGAGACCGTCACCTTATGCCGCCCGGTAATTTCTTGCACAGCTGTTACCGGGCGTCTGGCTTGTGCAGTCATTTCGATTACGCAAGGAGTAAAAGCTCCTTCTTTATTCAGGAGGTAAACATTACGGCCAATCAATTCTTCCCTGCTTTTGTTTAGAATCTTGCAACCCGCTAGGTTCACCCAAATAATCGTTCCGTCTGCATCACAAATATTAATCCCGCTGCTAATGGTATCCAGAATTTTCAGGAGATATTTTGCTTCAATTTGGCCAGGAATGTTGTTCATCGCTTGAAACCTCCTTAGAATGCATCCGGTTTCGAACCACAAACGGTTCAATTAAAAGGGAAGTTATGAAATTCAGTGAAAAGAACGAACCATAATCGCATCATTCGAAACGGTTTTAGATCGTTAAACACTATAATAGTTTAAATTTTATGAAAATAACAATAGATTTCATGTTTTTTTGTTATACATTCAATACTAATTACTGGCATGAGTTTTGCTAATGGAAAAGGACACCGAACAGAATTGCTTATGTAATCAAAGGAGGTGTTTGGATAAAAGTCTATTATGTATTGGGTTTATTTCCTTTTATCGGAATAGTAGGAGGGACCGCCTTATTTGCCAACAGAGACCCCCGTTTGTCCTAGGTATGCCGTTTATTCTGTTTTGGATCGTTTATGAATTGTTTCGACTTCCCTCATCATGTATTATTTCCAAGCTTGGCGCTCATTCCCTTTATAGGTAAAAGATGAAGGAGGTAACTCATGAAACCGATTCATGTATTGGGACTCATACCTTTTATTGGTATGCTTGGCGGACTCCCTTTTGCCAACAAGGCCACCCCTTTGGTGTTAGGGCTGCCGTTTTTACTCTTTTGGATCGTGCTTTGGGTCATTCTGACCTCGGTCGTGATGGCCATCGTCAATTTCCTTGATCCTTCTAATCGGGAGGAGGAAGTCTGATGATCAGCGCTATGCTAATTATGCTTGCCTTTCTGATCGCGGCTATTTTTCTAGCCATTCAATCGGGCTGGGGTAAAAAAATGAATCTGGAACAATGGGCCGTTGGAGGTCGCGGTTTTGGAACCGTTTTCGTGTTTCTTTTGCTTGCAGGCGAATTTTTTACGACATTCACATTCCTTGGCGGCAGCGGGATGATTTATCAGGTCGGCTCACCTGCTTATTACGTCCTTATGTACTTGACATTGGCCTATGTCTTTTCTTACTATTTGCTGCCCCCGATTTGGCGGTATGCCAAAGAACACAGGATCGTCTCGATCTCCGACTTTTTCCGCAGCAAATATGAGAGTTCGTTGCTGGGTATGCTGGTCGCCGTCGTCGGGATGGTCGGTTCTGTGCCGATAGTTGTCCTGCAATTGAAAGGGCTTGGTATTATCGTATCGGAAACTTCTTATGGGATGATTTCTCCCACGTTGGCCATGTGGATTGGGACCATAGTCGTTACGGTCTATGTTATGATTTCCGGGATTCATGGCGCCGCTCGGACGGCAATTATCAAGGACATCACAATCGTGATGATCGTGGTATTTCTGGGGATTTATTTGCCCTATCACTACTATGACGGGTTTAAGCCGATGTTTGAAGCGATTCAGGCGACAAAACCGGGTCATCTGACATTGCCTGACAAGGGACAGAGCCTCAGTTGGGTTATTTCCACCGTTTTGTTGACAGTAGTCGGTTTTTACATGCAACCAGGGCTTTTTGCGGCAGCGTTATCAGCTAAGAGCGTAAAAGTATTTCGCCGCAATACGATTATCATGCCGTTGTACACCTTGATGCTTGTATTCGTCTTTTTGGTAGGCTATACGGCCATCCTGCAAGTTCCTGGCTTAAAGGGGGCGGAAGGTGACTTAGCCTTGTTACGGCTTTCCATTCAGACTTTTGACCCGTGGTTCATCGGGGTGATCGGCGGGGTCGGACTGTTAACCGCTCTGGTGCCTACCTCCGTTTTCCTGCTAACCATCGGGACATTATTCGCGAAAAACATCTATCAGCCATTGGCCAAGTCAAGCAGCGAGGAGCACATAGCCAAGGTAGCGAAAGTAACCGTTCCGGTCGTTGCGTTGATTTCTCTTTACTTTGTCATTAATGGAGGCAATGCCCTGTACGCCTTGTTGCTGATGTCGTTTAGTTTGATCACGCAGTTATTTCCGGCACTCTTGTGTAGTTTGCTGCCGAACAACAACCCGGTCAACAAATATGGAGCTGCCTGGGGAATTTTATGCGGCGTGGCGACCGTAGCCTATTTGACGATTTCCAAGACGACGATTGGGACGTTGTTCCCCGATTTGCCGCAAGCTGTGAAAGATTTAAACACCGGATTTATCGCGCTTTTCGTGAATCTGCTTATCACCTTTGTAGTCAGTGCGCTTACTCGCAACAGCGTTGCCAAAAAAGAAACCATATCTTCCCCAAATTACTAGAACAATTTTTAACCTCATCGAATTCCATTTTGAAAGGGGTATAACCAATGAATCATGCAGATCTTGTTTTTTTAAACGGGCAAGTGATTACCATTAACAAACAAAACGAGGTAGCGGAAGCGGTCGCAGTAAAAGAAAACCGTATTGTTGCCGTAGGATCCAACCAGCAAGTAAATAAATGGATCGGTGATTCTACTCAAGTTATCGATCTCAGGGGAAGAAGCTTACTCCCGGGTTTTATTGATTCACATACTCACCTCGAATATACAAGCACTTGGAACAATGGTGTCGATTTTAAAGAAAAAAGTATTACATCGGTTCATGATGCCTTACAAGCCTTGCGTCAGGAAGCTCAAAAAACGCCGGAAGGTAAGTGCGTAAGAGGTTTCGGTTACAATGAGAGGCAAATTGCTGAACAGAGACTACCAACAAAGTCAGAACTGGATCAGATCACCTCGGAGAATCCGATTGTCATTTTGCGAGCGTGTGGTCATATTGCGATTGTGAACAGCAAGACGCTGGAGATAATGGGTATTCAGGAAACGACTCCCGATCCTGAGGGCGGAAAAATCGGGCGGAATGAGAAAGGAGAGCTAACGGGCGTTTTATATGAAACCGCCAGGGAACCTGTGATGGGGAAGTTATTTAAATACACCTTGGAAGAAACGAGAAAGGCAATGTCGCTTGCTTCCGAACAAATGCTTGCAACCGGTATTACAAGTATTCACGATGCCGGAGGTACCAATATCATGGTATTGAAAGAAGCAGTTAGCTCCGGAGAAGTAAAACTTCGGGTCTACGCGATGATTGCTAAGTTTGATAAATCCGAAACACATGAAGAAATGCTCGAGGTCATTGAATCGGGAAACATAACCGGTTCAGGCGACGATAGATTTCGATTCGGCCCTGTCAAAGTGTTTACGGACGGAAGCAGCAGCGGCCCGACCGCGGCAATGAGAGAGCCTTATAACAGCAATCCGAATGAATCTGGAATTCTATATTATTCCCAGGAAGAATTAAATCGTATTTTAGGGGAGGCTCACGAAAAAGGATTTCAAATTACAGCACATGCTCAAGGAGACCGGGCGATCGAAATGATGCTGAATTGCTTTGAAGAAGCATTAAAGAAGCATCCGAGAACAAACCATCGGCACCGCATAGAACATGCCGGTATAACTATGCCGGATTTGATTGAACGCATGAAGCAGTTGGAGGTTGTGCCAATCCCTAACCCCGCGTTCTTCCTTGAGTATGGGGATGCTTATCTTAAACATTATGGAGACCGGGTCAATTATCAGTATCCAGCCCGAGACTTTATCGATAGTGGAGTTGTCGCTGCAGGTGGATCGGATAGTCCCGTTACCTCATATAATCCGCTATTAGGAATCTATGGAGCGGTGAGTCGACTGAGCCCATCAGGTCAAGTGGTTGGAGCCAATCAACGGATTAACGTAATGGAGGCAATCAGACTATTTACTTGGAACGGGGCCTATGCCAGTTTCGAAGAGGACATTAAAGGCAGTATTGAAACGGGAAAGCTGGCCGATTTGGTTGTCCTGAGTGAGCCGATCCTTGATATTCAGCCGGAGCGAATTCAAGATGTGAAAGTGGAGCTTACCGTTCTTGACGGGGAAATAGTGTACCAGAAGAACTAAATAGCATCTAATTAAACAGAATGTTCGTTCATTTTTCTGGATGCAGATCATATGATGATGGATCCAAGAATGTAGACAAGTAGCAACTTTGGATAAGACAGTGGAAAAAAGAGTCGTGTATGCTGCGGCGATCTCAGAACGGTATTCAACAGGGCAGAGGTCGCCAAGTTTTCAGCCAATCGGGGCTAGATCAATCCCTGATTGGCTGATAAATGGAGGCTGAGTTATTTTGAATCAAAAAGCGTCGCTGAAACGTTCCCTTTCCCTTTTCCATGTCTTTTTCTTCGGCCTGGCCTACATGGCCCCCATGACGGTGTTCGGAACGTATGGAATTGCTACTCAGACCTCCCAGGGAATGCTGCCGACTGCCTATATTTTTGCTTTGATTGCTATGTTTTTTACTGCTTACAGCTATGGAAGAATGGTAAAGGCATACCCGATTTCTGGATCCGCCTACACGTATACGCAGAAATCGATCAATCCGTACATTGGTTTTTTGGTTGGCTGGGCAATTCTAATGGATTATTTATTTTTACCCATGATTAACTATTTAGTGGGGAGTCTTTATCTCTCACTTTACTTTCCTGATATGCCGTTTGCTGTTTGGGTTATCGGATTAATCGTTGTCACTACAGGTATCAACATTTTGGAAATCAAGATGGCTACCCGCATCAATACCATTTTTGTCATTTATCAGTTTCTGGTGATTATGCTATTTGTGGTGTTATCTATTCAAGGAATTCGCAATGGTATGGGAACAGGCACCTTCTTTTCCGCCAAACCTTTTTTCAATCCTGATGTGCCGCTTGGTTCGATTATGGCGGGAGCATCTCTGTTATGTCTTTCGTTCCTGGGGTTTGATGCGGTAACCACTCTTTCGGAAGAGACAAAAAAGCCCGACAAAGTAATTCCTAGGGCAATTATGCTCGTTACGCTTTTTGGCGGTGCGTTGTTTATCTTTATTGCCTATCTTGGACATATGGTTTTTCCGAATTTTTCATCGTTCAAAAATGCGGATACCGCAGCGTTTGAGATTATGGAGTTTGTCGGTGGGAACCTCTTAAGCTCCCTGTTCACAACAGCTTTATTAGTCGCTTGTCTGGCATCTGGCCTTGCCTCTCAAGGAAGCGTGACTCGTCTTCTGTATGCGATGGGACGAGATTCAATCCTGCCCAAGAAAGTTTTTGGTTTTATTCACCCAAGATATAAAACACCGGTCTACAATGTGATTATTGTCGGACTTCTCTCCCTTTCTGCACTCTTTGTTGACTTGGTTACAGCTACCTCATTCATTAATTTTGGTGCGCTTGTTGCATTTACGTTCGTTAATTTATCCGTGATTGCTCATTACTTCATCCGAAATCATCTTCGTTCGCCAAAAGAGACGTTTCTATATCTTATTCTCCCCTTGATTGGAGCTGGTTTTACGATCTGGCTCTGGTCAAGTTTGGATAAACACTCTTTGATACTTGGAGGTATTTGGTCAGCTTGCGGATTGCTTTATCTGATGTATCGGACAAGGATGTTTACAAAAAGTCCGCCTGAACTTAACTTCGATGAAGTGGAGCGGGGAGGAAATATCGAGGCATAACCTCGATCAAACCAAAACCAAAATGAAAGAGGAGTATGATCGCCAATGTCTATGCAACACCAGCAAAAAGCAAATGTGATTCTTATCAGCAATGCCGTGTTTACTGGACTTACCGATATGCCCGTTGCAGCTTCGATTGCAATTTGTGGCAACATGATTGCTGCGATAGGCTCCGAGGAAGATCTGCAGCCATGGATCGGTCCAGAAACCAAAATCTATCGGTTTGATGATCAATTGATTATGCCAGGATTTCACGATTTTCATCTTCATATTATTTTGGGCTCTATCTTTCTCGATAGCGTTTATTTGCATGATGCACGATCAGAAGAAGAGGCTGCAGAAATGGTTAAGGAATACGCCGAATCGCGTCCGGAGGAACAGTGGATCATCGGATTTAGCTGGGATGCGGGATATTGGCAGAATAAACAGCTGCCACACCGCTCCTCATTGGATAAAGTTTTGCCGGACCGGCCAGCAATACTCTTCCAGAATGATGGGCATTATGCCTGGGTGAACAGCAAAGCATTGGAAGTGTGTAACGTCACCAAAGACACGGAAAACCCTCAGTTCGGGAGCATTGAGAAGGATGAGAACGGGGAACCAACAGGGATCATTTACGAACACGCGATGGCATTATTTACAAACAAGGCCTACCATTTATCCAAAGGAAAGAAAATGAAGACGCTTACTAATTTCTTCCGACATGCTGCCCGTCTTGGTATCACTGCCATGAATGATCTGTATGCAACCGAAGCCTATGAGATTTTGGAGGATTACGAGATATTCAAAGAATTTGAAGATAATGGCGGTCTTACTACTCGTATTCATTTACTTCCAGTATTGAATAGTGATCTGGATCGAGCCAAACGCTTAAAAGAAACGTATCAGTCAAGTATGCTGAGAGTTGTTGCACTTAAACAGTTTGTCGACGGAGTGGTGACTGGATATACTGCACATATGCTCGAGCCGTATTCGAACAGACCGGATACATGCGGAGACACCGCTTTTCCTCCAGACGTAATCAAAAAATGGGTAGCAGACGCTGACAAGGAAGGTTTCAGTATTCGGTTTCATGCCCTCGGCGACGGAGCTGTGCGCTTGGCATTGGACGCTTTCGAAGAAGCACAAAAGGTTAACGGGATACGAGATTCGAGACATTCGATTGAACACATCGAGGTGATTCACCCGAATGACATCCATCGCTTTCAAGAATTGGGTGTTATCGCGTCTATTCAGCCTGATCACATGTATGCTGCTGATCGGGAAACCTATATCTCCTGCATTGGTGAAGACCGTGGAAAATACGCATGGGCGACCAAATCGATCCTGGATACAGGAGCAAAAGTTGCTATTAGCAGCGATTTTCCTATCGTTGGATTAAATCCGATGCCAGAGATTCATCGTGCCGTTACTCGCATCGATAACAGTAACGTGCAGCAGTGGAATCCCGAACAGAGCATTTCATTGGCGGACGCGTTAAAAGGGTATACCGTGACACCCGCATACGGTACGTTTCGAGAACATGAGCTGGGTACCCTGGAAGTGGGGAAGCTGGCGGATATTGTTGTTCTTGATCGGAATCTATTCGCTGTTCCAAGTGAAGAAATTCTAGACACAATCGTAAAATTAACGATGGTTGATGGTAAAATTGTGTTTCAGGATGGAGAATTCTCATAAGATAAGGCATTTATCATAGATCAACCGGAAAGCCCGGAGTTAGGGCATGTCCGGTTGTATTTTTTTTATAGCATCAGTGACTTTCATTTTATAATCAGATAATTTTCATAGACGTAGATAACATATTAAACCGACTTCTACAATAAAATTTAAACAGATAGTCAAAAAAATACCCAATGTTTTTAAATGATGTCACTGCCTTCAGATAATAAAGTCAACTTAAAGGAGGGAAAGTAATTGTCTAAACATTCAAATCAGAATCCCGTTGATAATGAACAGCATCGTTTAGAATTTGCCACGGAATCAGGCATTCCGATTCAACCCTACTATACGTCTCTAAGCATTGACCAGGACGATCCGGCCAAGCTAGGGCAACCGGGTGAATATCCGTTTACTCGAGGCATACATCCAAATATGTACCGGAGCAGAACATGGACCTTCAGACAACTAGCGGGTTTTGCAACTGCAAAGGATACGAATCATCGTTTCCGACTCCTGCTCGAACAGGGAGCCACCGGCATCAATTGTGTTTTCGATTTTCCAACGAATCGAGGATATGACAGCAGTCACCCTTTTGCAGAAGGTGATGTTGGGCAAGGAGGAGTGGCAATCGATACATTGGAAGACATGATGACGTTATTTGATGGAATTCCGTTAAACCAGACAAGTGTTTCTCTAGTCCTATCACATCCGGTTGCTGCAGGCGTGATTTTTGCAATGTTTTTGGCAGCAGCGGAGCGTAAGGGCTACTCCTATCACGATCTACAAGGTACTCTGCAAAACGATTTCATGATGGAAACGGTTATCCTTACCGCCCCTAACACGCTTCACCCCAGTTTTTCCTTCAAGCTGTCAATGGATGTAGTCGAGTATTGTACAAAGCATGTTCCAAAATGGAATCCGATAAGTTTTACAGGATATAACTACCGTGAAGCTGGAGCCAATGCTGTTCAGGAGGCAGCTCTGTTGATTGCTAATGCACTGGAGACTTCTAATGAGATGATTCGGCGCGGATGTGAAATTGATCAATTTGCACCACGTCTTTCTGCTTTCTTTAGTTCCGACAACGACTTCTTCGAAGAAATAGCCAAATTCCGTGCTGCTCGAAGGATTTATGCTCGTCTCTTTCAGGAACGTTTTCAACCAAACAATCTCCGCAGTTCAATGCTTCGTTTTCATGTACAAACATCAGGTTCCGCTCTAACCGCCCAACAACCTATAAACAACGTTATCCGGAGTAGTTACCATGCGTTGGCAGCTGTTTTGGGAGGTGCGCAAAGTCTCCATGTAAGTGCCTACGATGAAGCGATTTGTATACCAACGGAAGCATCTGCGATCACGGCACTTAGAACCCAGCAGATCCTTCTGTTAGAGACAGGTGTTACAAAAACTGCTGATCCATTAGGTGGATCCTACTATATTGAAAGCCTTACGAATGCGATTGAAGAAAAAATGGAGAAATACCTTCTTCAAATCGAGGAACTTGGCGGTCTTGTAAAAGCAGTGGAACAAGGATGGGTCCACAACGAACTGATACAGACCGCGTATGAACGCGAACGGGCGATAACGCAAGGCAAATGTAAAGTGGTAGGGGTGAATTGTTATACGGAAAGTGCTCCTATTGAAATTGGAACTTTCAAGGTTCCGGAAACTTTGTCTAGACAAACCGCAAACATTGAAAAGAATAGTCATTCGCGGAATCAGACAAATGTTAATCATGCAATAGCGGAGCTTCGAGATGCTGTTCAAAACAACCTAAATACCATCCCTTTTTTAATAGAGGCCGTGAAGGTAGGAGCTACGGTAGGCGAATGCTCAAATGTTTTTCGTGAGTTGCATGGGGGCTGGCATCAGCCTTTATTTTAGAAGGGAGGTGACACAATGAAACAACGCAAAATTCGTGTCGTAATGGCAAAGATGGGATTGGATTCTCATTATCGAGGAGCTGTAATGGTAAGTCGCTACCTGGTTGAACGAGGGATGGATGTCATTTACATTGGGAATCAGCTACCGGATGCCATAGCAGATACAGTTGCCCAAGAGGATGCACAAGTTCTTGGACTGTCAAGTCTCTCAGGAAACCACTTGATGATGGTTCCTCGTATTTTGCAGCGTCTAAAAGAGAAAGGATTGCAGGATATTATCGTGATTCTGGGAGGGGTTGTACCGAACGAAGAGCAGGAACAGTTATTAAATGCTGGTGTATCCCGTATCTTTGGCACTGGATCAAACTTGACGGATATTGCCGACTTTATAGAAGAACAAGTTCATTTGTAAATTGAGTTTCGAGGATCAAGATCCATAATCAATCACTAAAATGCTCTCTATACCATTTTGCACATAGGGAGGGTATCTATGGAAAACGCAATCAAAGAATACTGGGATAGAGAAAAAGAAACGATGCCGGTCGACCAGCGCAACGAAATTATTCTCGGATCCATCAAACAACAGCTTGACTATGTGTATCATCAGCTTCCTTTTTATCGCGAGTTTTACGATAACCACCACTTTCATCCATCCATGGTAAACACCCTGGAAGATTTCACCACCAAGGTACCTATCATTACAAAGGACATTTTACGAGAAGAACAAAGACAATACCCTCCCTATGGACGTTATTTGGGATATCATCCCGAAGACGGAGCGCACATCCACGGCTCTTCCGGCACAACTGGGCGACCAACATTCTACCTTTTCTCCAAAGAAGATATAGCGTACATCGGAGAAGTGATGGCACAAGCCTTATTTACAGCAGGAGTGAGGCGTACGGATGTAGTTCAAATCAGTACGGATTTAGGGATGTTTATGGGAGGATGGGGGTCTCTGTGGGGGAGTGAACGATTAGGTGCTACCGTGTTTACGCCAGGAGCAGGTAATACTGAGCGACACATTCGCCTGATGTACGAGGTTGGATCGAGTGTATTGATTACGACGCCTACATTTGCACTCCGCTTAATGGATGAGGCTCGAAGATTAGGATACGATACACAAAACTCTCCACTGCGAATTGGGATCTTTATCGGGGAACCGGGCGCTGGCATCCCTGGTATCAAAAAAGCTCTTGAAGAAGGCTGGGGGATTCATGTGATGGACTGCGCGACTACCAGCGAGATGACACCTTGGGCAACGAATGTGGAATGTGTACAAAAGAACGGGGTGCATATGCTTCAGGATGAAGTCTACACAGAAGTTGTAGACAAAGAGAATCCTAATCGAGCAGTCCCCGAAGGAACAAGCGGGGGCGTCATTTACACGCATCTCAAAAAAAAGGGACAACCAATGATTCGGTTCTGGTCAGGAGATGAATCCCATGTGACTACCGAAGCTTGTCCATGCGGAAGGACCTATCCTCGCCTACCTAACGGAGTATATGGCAGATTGGATGATATGTTGATTATTCGTGGAGTAAATGTATATCCAAGTACCATCCAACGCAGTTTGCTGGAAGTTGAAGGTCTGGGCAATGAACATAGAATTGTGCTTGAACGTATTTCCCACATGGATGAGGCCACCGTCAAAGTTGAATATCATCCTGATTGGATTGGTTCGATTCAATCACATGAACGTGAAGCTGCGTTGGAAAAACTCCAAACCCATGTTCGTGAGCATTTGCGCGCCCAAACCGGTATTCGCTTTAATCTGGAAATATTGGAGCCTGAGACCTTGGAACGTTTCGATGTAAAAGCGCGTCGGGTCATTGACCAAAGACATGTTTGATAAGGAAGAGGGTAACATGAATAGCGACGATATGGTGAAGAGAATATGCGAAGGAAATCTTCGGGCGGTTGCGCGTGGGTTGACTCATGTCGAAGCAGAAGACTCGATCGGTAGAGAAATCGTACAAAAAATGATAGCACGTACAGGAAAAGCCCATGTCATCGGAATAACAGGGTCACCCGGGGTTGGAAAATCTACACTTGTCAATCAATTAATCAAAACACTCAGAAAATCCGGCGCAAAGGTAGGTATTTTGGCAGTTGATCCTTCAAGCCCGTATAGCGGCGGAGCAATACTTGGGGATCGCATCCGAATGATGGAATCGGTATCCGATTTGGGAGTTTTCATGCGAAGTATACCAAGTGATGGACATTTGGGCGGACTTTCCCGCACGACAGGGGATGCGATCAGCCTTTTGGACGCTGCAGGATTCGATTTCATACTCGTGGAGACAGTCGGTATCGGACAATCGGAGATAGAAATTATCAAGTTTGCACACACCACCATGATAGTGCTTGCACCCGGATTGGGCGATGACATCCAGGCCATTAAGTCAGGAATACTGGAAGTCGGACAAATCTTCGTCGTCAATAAGGCAGATCGTGAGGGAACTGAGGCTGTCGTTCATTCCATACAATCCATGCTTCATTTTAAAAGTAATACAGACCAATGGGAAATACCCGTGATTAAGACCGTTGCACATACCGGAGATGGAATGGATACCCTCGTTGAATGTTTAATGAAACACTATAGCTTTCTGAAAGATTCAGGGGAATTAATCCCTTTCAAACGTTTGCAAATGGAATACCTTGTTGAACAATCTGTTCATGAAGCTGTCTCACAATTGCTCGAACAGGCAAAACATTCATCTGAGTGGGATTCATATATGGACGGTATCCTGAGAGGGAATTATCAACTCGTGGACGCATTTCGTTGGGTTTGTGCTCCAGGGAAAATGCAAGGAAATAGTGGAGAAAAGCCTTAAAATGACGGTGGAGCCGCCCTTGTACTAATGGATACAGACTACGCTAGGACACAGGGCGTTCCATCCTAAGAAAGATACATATGGTTTTCAACACGATTTTGATTGTAGTACGGATTTCACCAATGCTTTGCTGTAAAACTCTGCGATTTCCTTACTTGCTAATTGACCATCCGGTGAAAACCAATTGGCAATGGAATTGGTCGCACCCAGCATTAATAATCGCGTTAACGTGGAGTTCTCCGTCTGGAACACGCCCTGTTCAATGCCTGATTCTATAATGTATTGAAAATATCGTTCATATTCCGCCCTTTGCTCCAATACTTTAATGCGGAATTCTTCGGATACCATGCTGGGACGATTAATGACATTAAACACCGCTTTTTCTTCTGTAATATTCAGAATGAGGGACTCAATTGCCAATTCAAGTTTTTTGGAGACCGGATGCTCGCTGTCAATAATTTGCTTGATTTGTTCTATACATTTAGTAGCAATCATTTTGTGGCACTGGTAAAGCAAATCATCTTTGCTGTTTACATAATAGTAAATGGCACCTTTCGTTAGGCGCATCTGATTTGCAATATCTTCTATTGTGGTTCCATGATATCCCTTTTCGTTAAAAAGTTGAGCTGCCGTTCTAAGTATATTCATCTTCTTCTCAAGTGCCCGTTCTTCACGAAAAGAAGCCATATCAAATCCTCCTTTATCATCTCTAGATGCCGACCTATCCATCAAGACTATTATAGCATTCGAATTTTATATATTTCGAATTTTTTTGAACTAGATTCAACTAAACATTTTGGGTATGACGAATAAACAATCCACGTAATGTTTCTCATTTGCAAGAAATGTTTCTCAATGAAAAAATACATGTTCTCAACAATAAGAAACGCATTTCGAGGCAAGGTGTCATTTATATTCTGAAACTTGAGAAAATCAATTGGAAATAGCCGAAAAACCCCTCGTTTCCGGTTGGCACCATCCTTGCAATAATTCTATGTTGTCAAAACAACAAACAAAAAGGATGGATACAAATGGAACGCAAATCAAGAGAAGAATCCCTGCAATTAGCCGCGGAAGTGTTAGAGTTTATACAAAGCGAAACACTTTCAGTCGATCAAAAGAAGAAAATTGTATCGGATTCCGTTGATAATTTTAGCAACTATGTAACCAAAGCTATTTTGGCTCATCGTAAATCCGTTTCAAACGACTTTTCCGTTGTAGAGTGGGAGGATGAAGCTGCCGTTTTCCGTGACACGATGGGCGACGAGTACATCGATTGTCTTGGAGGCTATGGCGTCTATTTGCTCGGTCATCGCCATCCAAAGGTAGTTAAGGCTGTTGAGGCACAAATTAAAAGATATGCTCTCCATAGCCAAGAAATGGTTGATCCATTACGCGGTTACTTGTCTAAACTGGTTGCTTATATTACACCGGGAGATTTACAGCACTCCTACCTGGTCAATTGCGGCACTGAAGCAAATGAAATGGCTTTAAAACTGGCACGCCTTGCAACAGGGAAAAAGTATTTCATCTCTACAGAAAAAGGCTTCCACGGCAAAACGTTGGGTTCCCTATCAGCTTCGGGTAAAGGTACCTTCCGTGAACCGTATTTGCCGCTTGTGCCTGGATTCCAGCATGTACCTTTTGGAGATGCAGATGCAGTCGAGCAAGCTATTCGTATCCTCATCAATACTGGGGAAACTGTGGCAGGGGTTATCGTCGAACCGATCCAAGGTGAGGGTGGAGTCAACATTCCACCAGATGACTATTTGCCTCGTCTGCGCGAAATTTGCGATAAGTACGAATGCCTGTTGATTGTCGATGAAGTCCAGACGGGAATGGGTCGTACCGGAACGATGTTTGGTGTAGATCACTGGGATGTGGTTCCTGATATCATGACCTTGGGCAAAGCATTTGGTGGTGGCGTAATGCCAATCGCAGCAATGGTTGCAAAGAAAAAGTGGTGGGGGAAAATGGAAGAAAATCCATTCCTGCTCGGTTCGTCAACATTCGGAGGAAATCCGCTGTGCTGCGCTGGAGCTATTGCTGGGATTCACACGATCCTGGAAGACAATATTCCCCAAATGGCGAAAGAAAAAGGCGATTATATCATGAAACAGTTGTCTGAGATTCAGAGTCGTCATTCGGATATTTTTGTCAATGTGCGTGGAAAAGGTCTCTTGATCGGAATGGAATTTGCTGATAACAGTCTCGGTTATACATTGGCAAAACGATTATTTGGTAAAAAGATCTTAGTTGGCGGTACGTTAAATAACGCTACGGTAATTCGTCTTGAGCCACCTGCAATCATTTCTTACGAACAAATTGATTATGTACTCGCTTGCATCGAAGAAGGCATTGCTCAACTTTCCAAGGAAACGAAAGTACTACGCTAAGGAGAAATGATACATGAGCATGCAGATCAAGCAGATGTACATTGATGGAGAATGGGTATATTCTCAATCGCAAGAAACCTTTCCAGTTCTGAATCCAGCAACAAGTGAGACGATTGCCATCGTAACCAAAGGCGGAAGAGCAGATGCGCAAAGAGCAATCAAGGCTGCTAGACGTGCGTTTGATGAATCGGGATGGGCTGAGACGCATGCTCGTGAGCGGGCAGCATTCCTGAATCGTGTCGCTGATTTGATCGAGCAAAGAGCAGAAGAATTCGCGAAAATGGACACACAAAATAACGGGAAGCCACTAAGAGAATCCACCAACGATGTTTCAGATGCTGTGGACCAGTTCCGTTATTACGCAGGCCTGTGCACAAAACCCCAAGGTCAAACGTATGACGTGCCCGACGATATTCAAGCGCTTGTTGTACGAGAACCTATTGGGGTAGTGGGGGCAATTACTTGCTGGAATTACCCGCTCGTTATGAATGCACAGAAGATCGCACCCGCTCTGGCAGCAGGGAACACAATCGTGATTAAACCGGCTGATCTAACCCCACTCACGACGATTATGCTATTCGAATGTTTGGAACAAGCCGGTTTGCCCGCTGGAGTCGCCAATTTGGTGACTGGACCTGGAAGTGAGGTCGGCGACGAGATATCCAAAAATGAGCTGGTCGACAAGGTTGCCTTCACTGGAGGAACCGAGACAGGCATTACGATTATGAAAAACGCTGCAGATACCGTGAAAAAGCTTTCGCTCGAGCTGGGTGGAAAGTCCCCGAATATTGTATTTGCTGACGCTGATTTTGAGACTGCTGTGGATTATGCCTTGTTTGCTATTTTCGCAAATCAAGGGGAAGTTTGTTCAGCCGGATCACGATTAATCCTCGAAGAGAGTGTATACAATCGTTTCCTAGACCGACTTGTCGAGCGTGCGAAAAAAATCGTGATTGGCAATGGAATGGACGAACAAACTGAGATGGGACCACTGATTTCTGAATCTCACATGAATCGCGTATTGTCTTATATTCAGCTTGGACTGGATGAAGGGGCAAAGCTCTTGTGCGGTGGTAATCGCTTACTAGACAATGGATTGAACAACGGATTTTTCGTAGAACCAACTATTTTGGAGGCAACAGATTCTTCATGGAGAGTAGTTCAGGAAGAGATTTTTGGACCGGTCTTGGTGGTCCAAAAGTTTTCGACGGAAGAAGAAGCGATCCGCTTAGCAAATGGTACGAGGTTTGGCTTAGCGGGAGGGGTCTTTACGAATGATGGAGCCAAAGCGCAAAGAGTAATCCGCAAGCTGAGAGCAGGTATTACATGGATTAACACGTATCACCCTACCTTTAACGAAGCCCCCTGGGGTGGCTACAAACAAAGCGGTATCGGCCGTGAGCTAGGCACATTCGGATATGAGGCATACACAGAAGTAAAACAGATTAACATCAACTTACAGGTCAAGCCAAGCGGATGGTTTCGTAACTAACTAAACCAAATCTAACGAACAGCGAAAAGAGGTGCTTATAAGGCACCTCTTTTTTGTTATCTCGGAAAGTATAGGAACTCTTACTTGCCTCCAACACAGTAACAATTCCTTTCTTACTAGCTTTTCTCATCAGTGAGAAGCTGGTAAGCCTCTATTTTCCGATATAATGTCGCGAGTCCGATATCTAACCTGGATGCAATGATCCGCTTTGCCTCTAGACCATGCCCGTACTTTTTTAACATCTCTATCAAAATCTGCTTTTCATGCTCTTGCATCATGTCTTTTAGTGAATGCTGGTCCAGTCCTATTTGTAAGGGAGGGAGTGGCGAACTCGCATTTCTAATGCGAGGAGGGATACTCTCGATGTCAATCAATGACGAGGTGGTCATGTTGACCGCGTATTCGATAGCATTCTCCAGTTCGCGCACATTACCAGGCCAGTGATAGTTAATGAACACCTGTTTTACTTCTGGTGAAAAGTCTAGTGGACTGTGCACAGACATCTGACTGTACTTGGATAGAAAATAAACCATCAGCAGAGGAATGTCATCTGCGCGTTCAGAGAGGGGCGGCATGTGCAGTGGAATCACATTTAACCGGAAAAATAAGTCCTCGCGAAATTCTTTTGTTCGAACCATTTCCTCCAAATCTTTGTTGGTGGCGGAGATTACCCGGATGTTAACGTTGATCAGCCGGTTTGAGCCCACACGTTCTACTTGTTTCGATTGCAAGACGTGGAGCAGCTTTACTTGAAGATGCAGAGGCAGGTCACCAATCTCATCTAAAAAGATCGTTCCGCCATCTGCCAATTCGAATTTCCCTGCTTTGCCTTCCCGTCGGGCTCCAGTAAAGGCTCCGCTAGCATAACCGAACAATTCACTTTCTAATAGAGTCTCAGGTATCGCTCCACAGTTGACGATGATAAACGGACCCGACCGTCGATTGCTTGCCGAATGTATAGCTGCAGCCATCATACCTTTTCCTGTCCCGCTCTGGCCAGTAATGAGGATGTTGGATGTGCCACTAGCGACTTGTTCTGCTTGTTTTTTGACGAGAGATAGCCCGCGACTTTTACCGTAAATTTCCGGAAAATACAAATCCTTTGGCTCACTAGTCAGTTCATACGCAAGTCGTCGTGCATCTGCCATTCTGCGAAAAGTCGCTACAACCCCTACGACTTCCGCGTTGATAGTGATGGGGCGTGCGGTTACGATTAAATGCATGTCATGCTGTTCACATTGGTAATGCTCTTCCTGTTCAATGTACCCTTTACCCGACTGGATCACTTCTAGCATTGGAGATTGTGGCCAAATTTTTTCAATAGGCATGTTGATCAACTCGTCTTTATCCTTTTGGACGAGCTGTTGTGCGGTTTGATTACAGTTTGTGATGATCCCATTTTCATCGATGGCAATAATCCCTTCATGGATCGAGCCGATTAAGACCTCTAGTTTTTGAGTCGTTTTGATCCAGTTATTGAGAGCGGCTTGTTCTGCAATTTTGCTCGTCAATAATTCAGACATTCTTTGGAGATAGGGGAGCAAGACCAGTTTGTTACTCACTAGTGATTGATGCTGTTTCGCGTCAAAAGCAATTAATCCAATGACGCCAATGACGGAACCATTGTAATGGATCGGAGCGCATATCTCTGCCCATTCATCTGCCAAGCCAATGAGCACAGAAGGGTCGTAGGAGGGGTCGTTGCGAGCATCCTCCACAAAATAAGGCTGGTTTGTGCGGATCACACGTCCGTACAAGTAGCCTGCCTCGACTTTACCTTCCTCTTCCTTCATGTTGATCATGTCCTTGTATTTTCCCGTTCCGGCGATGATGGTCATCTCATCATCCACGATCTCCGTTTCGATTTGAAGTACAGCTGAAATAGCTTCAGCGACCTGTTGGACAGTTTGTTGAATATCTTTTAATAGACTCATTCGTACACCTCCTTATGCCGCTCATGTAACCATAAATCTGCACGTGCTATTGTTTCACACGCGCCATGTACATTTGCATGTGGAATTTTTCGTTCATTACATGATAATCAAAGAAAATTCCTGGTTCTGTACAGTAACCGAGATATTCGTTTTGCGTTATTTCAAATCCATTGACTGATAGATTTTCTTCTAGATATTTTGGATATAAAATATGTTCGTGAGAATTTGGATATAAGGCTGTAATATTTTTCAAGGATTTGGCAGAGCTGTCATAGTAGGAGTACCCGCCGACAATTGTTGAACTGCTATGGAAATAGTTGTTTAGAACATGGATGGGAAACTGCGGATTGAGCAACGAAAAATCATTTGCAGTAAAACTATCTACAAAAACATCGATGCAATGCGGTTTAAGTGGCAGATTTAGATCAGAATTCAAAATATAAAGGACGTTCAGCTTCGAGTTCATACGCTCAATTCTTTTTTTAAGCTTTTTGAGCATAGCTAGTGAATAGCCGCTGAATACATAGTACGCACTAGTTTCAAGCAGATCAATATATTTGGGAAGTGACACAACAGCATCCACGTTTGTTTCAACAATTAATTTGTTCTTCAAGTCTGCATTTTGTAGAACTTTTTGCAGCCATAAATTACTTTTTTCAAATAAGTTAATCATACTGGGATTGAGCTCTTGAATCGTTTCTTTATCGTAAAAATAAGACGGATAAGGAGAGGTCTCGTACAAGTTCGAGGTAATGATAATGCCTTCCTCGATAGCTGCATGGTATCCACAATTGCAAGTTAAGCTCCCCGTATGAATGTAGCCTTCTTTAATCGTCACATTTTTCATTTCAAGTGGAACGTGGCACTTCGGACAGTAAAACAGATGTACAAAGGAGAATGGGATTCCTGTAAAATTCATTTCACTTGATGAGGGAGAGCTGCTTTGAACAGCTTTTTCAATTGATAGGATAGCATTTGAAATATCGTCTTTTTCCTTGATCAGCTGGTTCTTTTTATCGATTAGCAAGTTGTTGTAGTAATCGATATCCTCATGGTCCGAGAAGTTTGTGACACGCCGATACGACAGAACATGATGTATCTCTTGCAGTGAGAAATGAAATTTTTTAAGCTCAGTAATAAAAGCCATGTCATCCAGACACAATTGATTCATTTGATAATGGATGTTTTTTTTGTCTGGTATTAGTAATCCCAGTTCAATGTAATAACGAACAGTATCAGTCGTAACATGAAAAAGCTTTGCAAATGTACCAATTTTCATAGATGACCCCCGATGAAAAAAGAAGTGGAGTTACTCCATTTTTTTTATGAAAACGTACTCAAATGGCTATTGACTGGGAGAACGCTCCATTTCATATCATGAACCTAATAAGTGCGAATATTCTTGACGGTAGTGTAACATACCTGTCACCAAAGGAGAAGAACAGCCTATGGTTATGATGGATCGAATGGATACCCTCTCACTGTGGACAGCTACTGCAAACAGCTATGAAAAAGGAAAGCCACTAGAAGGAAATGAAGAGGCGGATGTTGTCATTATTGGCGCTGGTTTCACAGGCCTTTCTTCTGCTTATCATTTACAGAAATTAGGTAAGAATGTCATTGTCCTGGAGCAAGAAACGATTGGATATGGCGCCAGCGGTCGTAACGGCGGGATGGTATTGCCAGGGTATAAGCCTACGATGCAGGAGCTAGCAAAAAAGTATGGTCCCGACGAGGCTAGACAGCTTAACGATCTCTCGTTGTTTAGTATCGATCTGGTAAAAAAAATGATAGACGAGCATCAAATTAAATGTGACTTTAGAAAGACAGGTCACATCGTGGCAGCCTACAAAGCCAAGCACTTTGAAGGATTGAAACTTGAAAGCGAATACTTGAACAAGAATTTCGGGTACGAATCAAGCGTACTTGACCGAAGTCAATTGCATCAAGAGATCGATTCTCCACTTTATCATGGTTGCCTAGTCGACAATTCGAGTTACTCGTTCCAGCCTCTGAATTATGCAATTGGTTTGGGAGAAGCAGCTAAAACTATCGGTGCAAGAATCTTTGAACATACTGCAGCGCTATCTATTGAGTATGGTCAAAACAGTGTGAAAGTGGTAACAGAAAAAGGTGCAGTTACTGCCAAAGATATTATTGTGGCTACTGATGGTTACTCTGGGAAAATCATGAATGAACTAAATAAAGGCGTTTTGCCCATTTCCGCACGAATCATTGCTACTGAACAGCTTCCAGAATCATTGTTGAATACAGTCATTCCTAAGGATCGCATGGTTTTTGATACAAGTAGCTTCCTTTACTATTTCCGTCGTACTCCAGATAATCGAATCGTATTTGGCGGTGGCGATATTCGCCCAAACCTAGGTGATGGCGTGTATCAAAAAGTTTACGATGCGATGATTAACGTGATGCCGAAATTGGCAGGTAGCAATATTGAATACCGTTGGGGAGGATTTATCGGGGTTACCATTGATACATTTCCGGTTATCGGCCGCACCAAAGAAGGCGCATATTTTGCAACCGGTTACACCGGACATGGCGCTTCTCTCTCGACATTGTTCGGTATGTTATTGGCACAATTGATCGTTACGGGAAGTGCAGGGGGATATCGATTTGAAAAGCAACCACTCAAAGCATTTCCTTTCTATAATCAGAAGACGATGCTGGTAAATTTAGCGCATATCGGCTTCAAACTGATTGATTTTATTGCGTAAAGGAGATCGATTTATGAATATTAACATGTTTATTGACGGGAAATGGGTTGACGCGCTATCCGGGGACAGAAGAAACGTTTTCAATCCTGCGACCGGTGAGGTGATTGCAACGTCAGCTGATGGATCAGAAGTTGATGCGAAGCTGGCAATCAAGGCGGCTCGCAAAGCTTTTGACAGCGGAAATTGGTCTCGTTTATCGGCTGATGAAAGAGCTGATTATCTCTATAAAATTGCAGAACGTCTTGAAGAGAAAGCAGCTGAAATTGCACGATTAGAAACAGCAAACAACGGTAAGGTTATTCGTGCAACTACCTATGTGGATATTCCGGTATCCATTCAATGCTTCCGTTATTATGCTGACTTGATCAAAGGCATGAAAGAGGAATCTTACACTCGTGCTGATTCTTCTGATACCATTATTATTCGTGAACCGATTGGGGTTTGTGGACTTATTGTACCTTGGAACTTCCCCCTTATGTTAGCTGTTTGGCAAATTGCTCCTGCACTCGCAGCAGGGAATACGATTGTACTAAAGCCATCTGAGATTACTCCTGTATCTGTGTTTAAACTATTCGAAATCATCGAAGAAGTCGGACTCCCTGCCGGAGTGGCAAACCTGGTATTGGGACCTGGATCAAAAGTTGGGAATGAGCTTGCTGAGAGCCTTGATGTTGACAAGGTTGCCTTTACCGGCGGAACAAAAACAGGCCAAAGCATAATGCGCGCAGCAGCGGGTAATATGAAAAAAATCACACTCGAACTGGGTGGTAAATCTCCATTGATCGTGTTCGACGATGTGGATTTTGAAACGGCAGTCGATAACGCCATGTTTGGTATTTTCCACAATGCTGGTCAAGTTTGTTCAGCTGCATCTCGTTTGCTTGTCCAAGAGACCATTTATGATAAGTTTGTTGAAAGGCTGGCCGAGCGTGCAAGCAAAATTGTAGTTGGCAATGGGAAAAGCGAGAACATGGAAATGGGGCCTATCACCAGCGAGCCTCATATGAACGACATATTAAAAATCATCGAGAGCGGTATTGAAGAAGGTGCAAAATTAGTTTGTGGTGGAAAGCGGTTAACAGAAAATGGGCTTGATCGAGGATATTTTATTGCGCCAACGATCTTTGCTGATGTTAACGCGAATATGCGCATAGTTAAGGAAGAGATTTTTGGTCCAGTCCTGGTTGTACAGAAGTTTACGAATGAGGAAGATGCCATCGAAAAAGCGAACGATACGATTTATGGATTAGCCGGTGCTGTATTTACTGAAGATATGGATCGGGCAAAACGCGTCATTCGTAAATTGCGTGCGGGAATTACTTGGATTAATAGTTATCACCTCGCTTATGTTGAAGGTCCTTGGGGAGGATATAAGCAAAGTGGAATCGGCAGAGCATTAGGTTCAGTAGGACTGGAGCATTTTATGGAAACGAAGCAAATCAATATCCATCAGCATGCGAAGACTGTAGGGTGGTATTCGAATTAGCTGGACTTACCTTTCTACACAAATATATTTAAGGGGAGTTGCTCATGGAAGTAGCTAATAACCATCCGCCATCGAAGACAGAACAAGTAGAAGCACAGCAAAAGCCAACGTATGATTCAGAACTAGGTACCAAAAGTATTCCATTGCTATATTTACGGTTTGCTTTGGCAGGAATTATGGCGAACGCGATTCTTGGGGTTGTAGCGGTTGTAGATGGTTATTTCGTCAGCGGCTTTCAAGAGCTGGAAGTCGAAGGGATTGGAATTGGATTTACGGTCATGGTTATTACCCGCATGCTCGGTGTTCTATTTGGTGTGGGAGCCGGAGCGGTTATTTCACTTCGACTTGGAAAAGGCAAGAGCGAAGAAGCTAGAAGTATTATGGGACAAACCTTATGGTTCACTCTTTTCATCTCTATTTTTCTAGCACTACTTGGTTTGGTCTTTGAAAATCAGCTGATGACCTTATTTGGAGCAAGTGAGGAATCACTTCCATATGCAGTACAATATAGCCGTCTATTATGGATTTCATTGCCCGTAACGATATTAGCTGTTGTCCTTAGTATTTTAACCAATATCGATGAAAAACCGGTATTATCCATGAATAGTTGGCTAGTTGCAGCAGCTGTAGCTGGGATTTTAGAATGGATTATGGTAGAGAAGTATGACATGGGGATGATGGGTTCCTCATGGGCCAATACGATCTCGCAATCGATCCCTGTTTTACTGATCTTTTATTTCTGGTTCGGCAAAACAAAGCTTAAGCCAAAAATGATGGATATGATGATAAATCTCAAGTCGATCGGTGAAGTGATTTGGACAGGCTTTGCATCTTTCTCGAGTCAGTTCATGATGTTTTTTGCGATTATTTTCTTCAATAACTTACTGCAAAGCTACGGGGGTGGGCTGCACGTTGCCGCTTTCACGATTCAAAATGGATACATTACAAATCTTCTCGCCTTAGCATCGCTCGGCGGGATGACAGGGCTTCAACCGATCATTAGTTACAACTATGGTGCAGGCAATTATGATCGTGTCAAACAAGCAATAAAGATAGGACTCATTTTTACGGTTTCCTTCTTTGTGGTTGTAACAGCCATAATGATCATTTTTGCAGATCCAATTGTAACATTCTTCTCTAGCGGTAATCCTGAATTGCAGCAACTGGGCATATGGACGACAGTTGTATTCAACTTTTTGTTTACGCTTAATGCAGTCAGCTTACTTATTTCCGGTTATTTCGAATCGCAGGAGAGAAACTGGATCGCAACGTTTATTAATGTTAGCAAAATGCTGTTGTTTACATTTCCGTTCATGTTTATTTTCCCTCATTATTGGGGCGTTGAAGGTATCTGGTATTCGACTCCAGCTTCGGAAATTCCAGGTATTCTCATTGCCATTTACTTTATTAGAAGAGAGTTTAAGCGTTTGAAAGATACAGCACTAACGTAAGCACACAGAGCTCAGTTCATTCTTCATAACTACTAGAAAGAGAGATGATCATGATGTTTTTTGCGAAAAAACTCACAGCTGAAGAAGCACAACAATTAGCAGTTGACACGTGGGAACCATGGGTAGGCGAACCTAATAGAGGAACTTGGCATGTAGAAGAACAGGAAGTTTTCTATGTGACAGACGGTGAAGTGTACATTACGGTTGATGGAGAAAAGTATCATATTACAAAGGACTGGTTCGTATCCTTGGCGAAAGACCTTGTTTGTGAATGGGATTGTCCGAAATTTTTGAAAAAGAATTTTAAAATAAACCATGAGATCAATTTGACATCACGTGTAATTGGGAGTGGTGAATTAGGCTAAGCCGAAGTAGAGATAGGTTAGGTATGTGCCAAATGTTTCAAATATTAGTAATGTTACAAATGAAACAAATGAAACTATTGTAACGTTAGGTTACTCTTTTAGTGGAGTGGGCTTTACGAGTATAGCTATGAACTACTTACAGAAATCATGGAGCTCTCTGCCGGAAAACTCACTGCGGCAGGGAGTTTTTCTTTGACAATGCTCTTTCTTTTTATCGTACAATAGATAAAATGACCGAATATTCACAAATATATGCGATGGGGGAATTGCATGCTTGACAATTTAATTTTCTTCCAATCAGAGAACGACTATCGCAGCTTGAGAGAAAAGGTCATGTCTGACTGGCAAAACTTCCAAACAAGTGGCAATATGCCCAAATTGCAGCGTTCGGTTATTTCGAATTCATGGGAACGGTGCAAACGGTACGACGTAAATCCACTGCAGAAGTCCGTACCACTTCCCAAGTCAGAGATTGAATGGAAGGACCGTTGGCTGGAGGAACAAGATTGGACAGACATCACAGCGGCATACGTTGAAGAATTTTGCCGTTTTTTTAATGAACCACTCGCATTGGGTCTGGCGGATTGCGACGGTATTGTCATCCATAACTTTTCACAAGGATTCAACCGGTCTCAGTTGGAGAAAAAAGGTTATCTGGTTGGAACGTCGTGGAGTGAAGAGATGATCGGCACTAATTCAGTCGGTACGGCTTTGATCGAAAAGAAGCCCATTCAAATTCTCGCAGAGGAGCATTATTGCCAAGCTTTGCACAACTTGCTCTGTTCGGCAGTTCCTATTCTTGACCCGATGACCAATCATGTCATCGGCGTGCTTAGTTTTCCGAGGGACAAGGACAAGATCGGATTAAACGAAATGTTTGGATTGATCGATCAGGTCAAGAAGATGGAAAGAGCGATTGGACAGCGAACGGCGGAGTATAATATGCGAGCATTGCATGCGATCCTTAATGCCTCAGAGGAGCCGTTTGTGATCTATGATCGGAACGGGATGGTAACATTTGCGACCGAATATGCCCAAGCATGTTTGGCCATCAGAAAGTGCCAATCCATTTCCATCATGCTTGGGAGAGATCTCATTGCTCTTGGTCAGCAACCGATTATCACCCAACAATTGCCTCAAGAAATGGTGTATCGTTCAACTGATGGAAACGAGTGGAAGGTCAGTTTTCTTCCCTATAAAACGTCAGCAACGCAATATGGGGGAATCGCTACATTTCGGAAAGTAGCGCCCAGAAGCAACCCTAAAAAGCAGAGTGTACATGGAACGCGGTATCGCTTCGATCAAATTATTACTGGCGATCCTGCTATGGATAAAACGATCTCGTTAGCGAAAAAAGCTGCTTTTTCCGAAAAGTCAGTAATCATCACTGGAGAAACGGGAACGGGAAAAGAAATGATTGCTCAATCGATCCATGCGCATGGAGATCGAAAAAATGAACCGTTTGTTGCGATAAATTGCGGGGCTATTCCGAAAGAGTTGTTGGCAAGTGAATTGTTTGGCTATGAGGGTGGATCGTTTACAGGAGCCAAGTCCCAAGGGAAAAAAGGAAAGTTCCTTCTCGCTGAAAAAGGGACAATATTTCTTGACGAAATCGGGGAAATGCCCTTAGATGCCCAATTGTACTTGCTTCGCGTTTTGGAAGAAAGAATGGTTTTTCCCATTGGTGCCCACCATCCTCTACCGATCAATGTTCGTGTGATTGCAGCTACGAATAAGGACTTGCGGAAAGAAGTCAGCAAAGGAAACTTTCGTGAAGACCTTTACTACCGGTTGCAAATCATAACCTTGGATGTCCCAGCTTTACGCAGTCGAAAAATCGATCTGCCGCTTCTGGTCCACCACTTTTTGAGCGGAAATTCCATGACTAGCTCCATTCCCGCCATCTCAAAAGAAGGGTGGGACGCTTTGCAATCCTATTCATGGCCGGGCAACATTCGCCAATTGAAGAATGTGATTGAGCAGGCCGTATTCCAATGTGCGGATGGGATCATTCAACCGGAAGACTTTCCAGAAGAAATTCATCGACAGAAAGAAAGTGAAACGGCGAAGCTTGAAACGGTTGAAACCGCACAATGGACCTATGTGACGAACCGGAAATGCAGCAAAGAGGTTCTTCTAGATGTTCTTACTCAGACAAATGGCAACGTTGCCAAAGCTGCTACCATTTTAAACGTATCGCGGGTAACGATCTATAGGAAAATGAAACAGTACAAAATCAGTATTTAATAGAGACTCCTTCAGTTTTAATAGAAGCACCGAATGAATTGGCATCATACCGTGTAGTGACAAGATGAAGAGAAAGTGGACCATGAATGGTCCGCTTTTTTCTTTTTATACACGTGATCTTTCGTAATAGTCAGCGCTATTCTCTTGGCATGGAGATTGCATCTATTTTCATTAGAAATGAAACTATTATACATGAGTCTATGGAAGGATTCCGCGGTCTACTTTTACACAACTGCTTACTTTTGGGAGGGTCTACATGTACGTAAAGAAGAGTTCACTGAATGTTCAGGTCATAGTCATTTTTATTCTTTTGCTGGTTCTGCCCATATCGGGCATTGGCTACTACCTCTTTCTTACGGTCGATCAGGACTTAGCCGAGTTTGGAAGTGAGCAGATAATGAATACGAGCCACTCCGTTTCACGGCTGATGGATAACGAGGGAAAAGACCTCTTGGCTACCGTTGAGATGAACGCACGTTGGAATGACTTTCGTATCGCAGTAAAAGAAAGAAATGTTCCCTGGATTGAAGGAAACATCAACATCGCAAAAGGGAGCGCATCAAATATTACATTTGTTTATACCTGTGACACAGAAGGCAATATTCTTTCAAAAACCGATGAGATCGCAGGTTTTACTGATAAAGTACCGGCAATTGTTCGCGGTCGAATGAATCAGGAGTCCAAATTTTTCGGGATCGTTCCTGTACACAATGGTGCTGCTTTAATTGCTGCATCCCCAATCTCGGATGAAGCGGGAACAGCGGCACCCACAGGTTGGCTGATTTATGGCCGAAACGTGGACCGCCATATGCTTTATGAAATGAAAGGTACGTTGCAATCAGATATTTCTCTATTGACAGTATCCCATTCATTGTTAACGACAGATTCTACAGTCACACAGGAGCAGCTAGTTCCTTTTCTATCGGAGTCTATATCTGTGAAGGACTACCAGCGGTTGAAATTTTCCGAACTTGATGGAATGGCAAGCGTAGAAATGTATTCCCCGATACGAGATATTTCAGGGGAAATCGTTGCAATCCAGTTAGTCACTCAATCATTAGCAGCCACAACCAAGGTTAAAGAAGAGATAAAAAAAGCAGCCATTATTTCGGGTTCTATTATTCTGGTCTCCCTATTCCTTTTGATGATCATCATACATAAACGCATCATTTTCCCCATTATCCATTTGGCTGGAATCATCAATCATGTTGCCCATGGGGAATTTAGAGCTCAAGTAGACCCACGTCTGGCGAAGCGCAAGGATGAACTTGGAATATTGTACGCGACATTAGCTGTAATGGTAAAGAATATGAGAAATCTGATGCAGAAGATTAATGAAACCGCAAAAGATAATGCCAATCATCTGGTATCGTCCGCAGAGCAGCTCGCTTCAACAGCCGAGCAAACCACAATTTCAAACCAACACATTGTTCTTGCGATACAAGGAATTGCAAGCGGGGCAAAAAAAGTGATCGGCGAGGCTAGTCATTCAAAAGCTTTGATGGATGAAATGAATGAAGGTATAGAGCGAATCACCCAATCATTCTCACTAGTCTTAGAATCAACCTACACCACGACCCAGGAAGCCACGAAAGGCAAAACGATAGTGAGTGACGCTGTTGCACAGATGCAGGCGGTTCATCAGTCTTTCCGGAATCTGGATAAGGTTGTCCGTAGTGTGGGTGAGAACTCTATGGAGATTGAGAAGATTATCCGGTTCATAACGGAGATTGCCTCTCAAACGAATTTGTTGGCATTGAATGCAGCGATTGAAGCGGCAAGGGCAGGAGAACATGGAAGAGGATTCGCAGTTGTGGCAGATCAGATCAGAAAGCTCGCGGAACAAACGGCGGCTTCATCCAATCAAATCAAGCAAATTGTGGAGTCCATGCAGCATCACTCTCAGTCATCTACAAGGGCTGTGTGCGGAGTCAATGAGGATATCACCCAAGGCTTAACCGCTTTTCAAGCTGCGGGCGAGATTTTTCAACGAATTGTGGCATCGGTTCAATTGGTGCATGACCAGAGTAGAGATGTACATGAAACCTCAAAAGCGCTTTCGGTCGCCTCGAAAAAAGTGACGTTTGCCATCGGAAATACCTCCTTTTTCGCCAATGATTCCGTAGAAAACGCTATGAAAGTTGCCTTATCGGCTGAGGAGCAACTGGAGGCATTTAAGGAAGTCAGCGCGTCATCTGAAAGGTTGCAGCTTTCAGCTAACCAGTTACAGCAGGTGTTACAGAATGTGCAAGTATAGGGGGAGTTCCTTGAAACATTCAACCTTGGCATAAATATTGCTTAACAAAAGAGTAAAACCCAATTCAATGTAAAGGATTGATATAGGATGCTGTCTGTCAAAACAGCGATGATTATTGGTGGGGGAATTGGTGGTCTTGTTACAGCATTACAGCTTCATCAGGTCGGGATATCCGTACAAATTTTTGAAAGTGTAGAAGAGATCCGTGAGCTTGGAGTAGGAATTAATTTGCTTCCCCACGCTGTGCGTGTTCTTACCAATCTTGGGTTGGCAGAAGAACTTGCAAATGTGGGACTGCCAACAGCAGAACTGATATACCACAATAAATATGGCCAACAAATCTGGAGCGAACCAAGAGGTATCGCTGCCGGCTATCGATGGCCACAATACTCCCTCCTGCGAGGAAAGCTGCAAATGCTTCTTCTTCATGCAGTCAAAGAACGAATGGGGGAGAAGGCGGTCATCCCAGGTCATCATCTGGCTTCGTTTCAGATTGGCGAGCATGGAGTAGAGGCATCCTTTGTGAATCGCAAAACTGGAGCCCTGTTAGGTTCACGACAAGCAGATATCCTAATCGGAGCTGACGGTATTCATTCAGTTGTACGCCGTAGCTTCTACCCAAATGAAGGAATCCCCAAATTTAGCGGAAGAATGCTTTGGCGTGGTATAACACTGTCTGACTCCTTTCTAACTGGGCGTTCCATGATAATGGCGGGGCATCAGGATCAAAAATTTGTCGCCTACCCAGCCTGCCCTATAGCTGCATCCCAAGGCGCTTCTCTCATTAATTGGATTGCGGAGCTGCGTGTTGGTGGCGATACACCACCGAGGAACGATTGGAATCGTCTCGCTGACAAGCTCGACTTCGCTCCTGCTTTCTCGGATTGGCATTTTGCTTGGTTGGACGTGGAGAAGTTGATCCAAAAGACATCGCTCGTATATGAATTCCCAATGGTGGATCGCGATCCATTGCCACGATGGAGTTTTGAGCGTGTGACTCTTCTCGGTGATGCCGCACATCCAATGTATCCTATCGGATCGAATGGGGCATCGCAGGCGATTCTTGACGCTGAAGCATTGGGACAAGCACTAGTTGGTACCACAGATGCAAAAAGCGCTCTTGCACAATATGAAGAAGTCCGGATGAAACCTACTGCTGCCATTGTGCAAAGCAACAGGGAGATGGGCCCAGAGAAAGTGATGCAAATAGTGGAAGAGCGTGCCCCAAAAGGATATGCAAAACTTGAAGACATTATATCCAGGACGGAACTGGAACAAATCGCTACTCATTACAAACAACTGGCCGGATTTGATCCGAATTTGTTGAACAAACACAGTGCAAATGATAGATGAGAAGGAGCAAAAAATGATTGAACATATCGTATTAATCAAATTTTCACCGAACACATTGAAAGAACAAATCGACGAGGTTATTCAACAAACCAAAGCATTCCGTGGAGTGATTCCGGGAATTATTGACCTTCAAGAAGGACATAACTTTTCAGAACGTAGCCAAGGTTATGACTTGGGGTTGACAGTTCGTTTGGTAAATAAAGAGGCACTTGAAAAGTATCAAGTTCATCCAAAACACAAGGAAGTTCGCAGATATATGGAAGAGATTGGCTTACTCGATATCATTGTGGTCGACTTCGAAATTGATTAGCACGACAAGCTCACTAACAAAGATTCATAGTGATGGATAAGAAATCAGCTTGCTCTCGACAAGTATGCTAAATTGCATCGGAAGTGAAAGAACAGGTTGAAAACCCCCTTGAAACAGCAAAGTTTCGGATTGGCATGTTGCTTGATGACCAGATTCGAACGCACATCAAACAAGGGGGGATTTTCAGTGGCAGATATCGTTGTGCTAGGAGCAGCGGGAGCAGGTGTCCATGTCTGTTTTCCAAAGACCTTGTTAGGGAGGGATCACAATGAACAGGGAGGATTCTCTTTTCGTAGAGGCAGCATGTATTCCATGTCCAGCTTCTTTTGAGGAAGTTGTCTTGGCAGCGATTCAATCAAATGCGAAGTGGTTTGTTCTTACAGCAGAGGAGACGATTATCGGATGCGTACAACGTAAGGCGATTTTTGAAAAACTTCAAAACGCAGGGCTCTCTCGATTGCAATCATTGACCTACAAAGATATTCTCATGGAGGCAGTAGCGGTTCATGAGAGCGATGATATCGATACAATGCTCAAAATGGACAAAGTTGTCGTACTCCAGGATGAAGAGGGTAAGATCAAGGGAGTCGTGGATTGGGAGTTTAACGAACAGCTAAGTGAATTTGGATTGCAAGACAAGTGGATGTTACATGAGTTGCAAGCTGTCTTCCAAAACTTTTATCACAGCATCTTCGTAACGGACGGAAAAGGAACCGTGATCAAGGTTACCGGGCAGGACGATTTGCAATATATCGGAAAAAATGTGTTTGAGCTTGAGCGAGAACGCGCTTTTTACCCTTCCGTCTCCGTGAAAGTATTGCAATCAGGAAAACGGGAAAAATGTTTGCAATACACGCCCACCGGAGAGGTGTTCATGATCGAATCCATCCCCATCACCAATAAGGCGGGCGAAATTGAACGAGTCGTGTCGATCACGAAAGACACGTCGGAAATGAATAAATTGACAACCCAGTTAGATGAGTTGAAAACTCTCTTGGAACGCTACCAGCGCGATGCAAATCGCATGCATCCACCGCAAATCGATGAAAAACCTTTGATCTACAAAAGCAAGGAGATGCAACACCTGATGGAGCGGGTCAAATCCGTTGCATCCGTCGATACCTCCATTCTCATTTTAGGAGAGACAGGTGTAGGCAAGCAGATCGTGGCAAACCGGATACACATAGAGAGCCATCGACGTGACAAGCCTTTTTTCACCGTTAACTGTGGCGCTATACCGGATAATTTGTTGGAATCCGAATTGTTTGGTTACGAAGAAGGGGCATTTTCAGGGGCGCGAAAAGGTGGAAAGCTTGGGATATTTGAGCTTGCGGACAAAGGGACTGTATTTTTGGATGAAATTGGTGAACTTCCACTCCATCTTCAAGTAAAGCTGCTACATGTCCTGCAGGAAAAAACAATCATGAGAGTGGGCGGTGGAAAAGCCAAAAAGGTTGATGTGAGGATCATAACTGCGACGAATCGAAAATTGGAAAAGATGGTTGAAAACGGGACCTTTAGACAAGATCTCTACTATCGAATCAATATTATCCCGATTCATATTCTACCTCTTCGCGATAGAAGAGAAGATATAAGCTCTTTAATCTACCACTTTCTTGATTTTTTTAATAAAAAATACGACAGGAGCGTTCACATCCACGCAAATCAATTGGAACAACTTCTTGCTTATTCTTGGCCCGGGAACGTTCGAGAATTGGAAAATGCCATCGAAAGATTTACAGTTACAGGCCAACTGGACAGCAACATCAAACATGACAAAATTGTTGCACTCAACTTCATTGAAAAGGAAATGGGGATTTCGGACGAAGAGTTTCCTCGGTTACTTACATTTTTAGAAGAAGTTGAAAAAATGATTCTCAAAAAGGCAATGGGAAGGTGTAAGACGACTAGAGAAATGGCCGCTTGCCTTGGAGTAAATCAATCAACTATAGTCAGAAAAATACAAAAATACAAAATTGATTAGAGGTGGAGTATCCCATTGACATAGAGGATAATCAGAACGGAACAAAATGTTTATCGAGGATAATTGGGGTATGCATGGAGGAAGCCACGACTGTCGGGTGGTCAGCAGCAGCGTGTCGCGGTCACACGGGTAATTGTCAATTATCCGTGCGTCTTGCTGCTGGATGAGCCCCTGGAAGCTAATGAACAATGGATGCATTGAAGTGATACTTTTCATCGCATTTATCATCGTGTACGTCACGCTGGATTTAAACAAAAACAAATGTGTTTGTATCCTCAGTAAGAAAAGATGCAAAAAAGCATCAAAAAACGCGATGCATGATGCCTTCTTGTACAGTGAGAAAGCAGATCCAGCGCACAAGGCATGACATGTTGGCGATGGCATCGTTCTTGCGTATTGGGAAATAGAAAGGACAAAACGTTGGGAGGTTCTATAATGGCATCTTCGTCTATCATGCGAAAACTCAAAATGGCTGCGTCGGTTGCGGGAGAGGCTGCAGCGAAAAAGGTCTCAGTTGAGCAAGTAATCGAACAGCGGTTTCAACAAAAGGTCTCACGCAGAGAATTTTTGCAAAATGCCCTGATGGCGACAGCGGTAATGGCAGTGCCTCCAGCCGTTTGGAATCTGGGAACGCGGATCGCTCATGCGAAGACCTCACCGCGTGTCGCAGTGGTGGGTGCCGGACTGGCGGGTTTGACGTGTGCGTACCGGTTGAAACAAGCGGGTATTTTGGCAGATGTCTATGAAGCCTCGACGCGTGTAGGGGGACGTTGTTTTTCAAAAACGGACGGTTTTGCAAACGGACAAATTATTGAACGTGGAGGAGAGTTAATCAACTCGGATCACCAAGCACTATTGCGCATCATTTCTGAGCTGAACTTGCGAGTGGATGACTTATGGGAGGCAGAAAAACCAGGAACCGAGTTTAAATTATATATGAATGGCGACTTCTATTCCCTGGAAGAGATCGGCAATGCGTTCACGGAAATATGGGATAAACTGCAAAAGGATGTACGGAAAGCGGGGTATCCGACGCTATATAACAATTATACAAGAGGGGGATGGGAACTGGACCACATGTCGGTTATCGATTGGATCGAGGAGACAATTCCAAATGGAGTTAACTCAAAATTCGGACATTTAATCGATGTCGCATACATGAGCAGTGTTGGGTTGGAGAGTAAAAATGTAAGCGCGATCACGCTCATAAATGGAATGGGCCAATCCAGCAGAAATGAATTCGAGCCATTCGGCCCTTCTGATGAACGGTACCATGTACGTGGCGGAAACGGTCAAGTTCCCGAAGGATTGGCAAGAATGCTGAAGGATCAAATCTATACTTCCGCACCTCTTAACGCTGTGTCGCAAAACTCAGATGGCTCCTATACGCTGGGGTTTTCGGGAAGCACACAAAATGTAAAGGCGGATCTTGTCGTGCTTGCCTTGCCTGTCGCGACATTGCGTGATGTTGATCTGAGCAGAGCGGGATTCAGAAGATTGAAGCTAACCGCAATTGAAGAAATGGGGGTAGCTACCAACTCAAAGCTGGCCGTCCAATTTACTGACCGTCATTGGGAAGATCTAGGCAGCAGCGGGGCAATCGTTTCAGATGTCTTCCAGAACTCGTGGGATGCGACCCGAGGTCAATCAGGTACTTCAGGCATCCTGATCAATTTTACTGGAGGACCAGCAGGGCTCAGCTTCAAAACCGGTTCACCCAAATCGCATGCGACCGAATTTTTGCAACAAATTGAACCGATGTTGCCAGGGCTCACAGACAAATGGAACGGAAAAGCAACCGTTGATTGTTGGCCCGCCTACAAATGGACGAAGGGCTCTTACTCTTGCTACAAAGTAGGGCAGTACACCAAATTTGGCGGCATTATGGGAGAACCAGAAGGGAACTGCTTCTTTGCAGGCGAGCATACCTCTCTGCAGTATCAGCAGTTCATGAATGGTGCAGTTGAAACAGGAGAACGCGCAGCGCAGGAAGTGCTGTCCCGCTTGCAAGAAACAGCTTCTATCTCAACCGAACAAAGAGTTTGAAAAGAATGACAACCCTCAGGAGAGGAATCGATGCGCAATGTTATCTAGCATTGGGATACCTGGTTTGATTTTGATTTTGGTCATCGTCCTTATCCTGTTCGGCCCCAGAAAACTGCCTGAAATCGGGAAAGCTGTTGGCCGGACGTTAACCGAATTCAAATCGGCAACGAGAGATCTGACGAGAGATGAGAACGACGGAAAACGTGGTCCTGCGATACAAGTGGAGACAGCAGCTACCTCGCCTGGTAAACCCGACAATACGAAGACGATGAGCTGAGGAACAACACCATTCTTTATTCCCTGTACAAAGGAGGTTACATCATGCAAACACCGGTTCTGAAAAGATCACTTTCCCTTTTTCACGTCGTGATTTTTGGTGTCTCCTATATGGTTCCGGTTACCGTTTTCACAACTTATGGGGTAGCCACTCAGGTATCTCAAGGGATGCTCCCCGCAGCCTATGTATTTACTTTGCTAGCGATGGTATTTACTGCGTATAGCTACGGGAGAATGGTGAAAGTTCTGCCGAGTTCCGGCTCTGCGTATACGTATACGCAAAAGGCGTTTAACCCGCATATTGGTTTTTTGGTGGGATGGGCTATTTTAATGGACTATTTATTCATGCCAATGCTTAACTATCTAGTTGGCAGCATGTATTTGTCATCGTATTTTCCAACAGTTCCCCCGTCACTTTGGATCGTTGTACTCATCTTGATTACCACGGTCATCAGCATTTTTGGAGTAAAGCTAGCGACCACGATAAACGGGTTAATCATTCTTTATCAATACCTCTTCCTCATTGTCTTTGTTGGTTTGTCCATCCATGGAATCCTAAATGGAATAGGAACAGGAACACTTCTGTCCATCAAGCCATTCTATAATCCTGAAGTTCCAATTTCATCTGTAATCTCGGCCGCCTCTATTCTTTGTCTCTCTTTCCTTGGATTTGATGCGGTTACAACCGTATCAGAAGAAACGATTCAACCAGAAAAAAATATTCCGAAAGCCATCGTGATCATCACCTTGCTATGCGGAGGACAGTTTATCTTTATTTCGTATATTGGGCACATGATTTTTCCAGACTATCATCTGTTTCAAAATGCTGACACCGCATCAGCGGAATTGATGACGTTTATTGGCGGAAATTTGTTAAACTCCATTTTCATTGCGGGGACCGTACCGATCGTTTTGGCCGTAAATCTTGTGACCAAAGCGAGTGTGACCCGTATTTTATATGCAATGGGACGAGATTCCGTTCTACCTCCTAAAGTGTTTGGCTATATTCATCCCAAGTTCAAGACTCCTGTATTCAACATTGTGATAGTGGGCCTTCTATCGTTGACAGCTTTGTTTGTTGATTTGGTCACAGCTACCTCGTTCATCAACTTTGGGGCGCTGGTTGCTTTCACTTTTGTGAATTTGTCCGTTATTGCCTGGTATGTAGTTAGGCACAAACGCCGTTCACCCAAAGATCTGCTCCAGTTTCTCATTCTCCCACTAATCGGTGCAGGCTTCACGTTCTGGTTATGGGCGAATCTGGATTATCATTCGTTAACGCTTGGAGCCATTTGGGTCGGACTCGGCTTCCTCTATCTTCTGTATCTGACGAGGATGTTTACCAAACGGCCACCAGAGCTAGATTTTAGTGAAGTAGAAGCAGAGAAAGAGGTAGGAGCATAATGCATAAACAAAGGAGAGTAGAAGAAATGGAGCCAAATCAAAAAGCAACGATTGTACTATCCAGCAATGCCGTATTCACCGGTTTGCATGATCATCCTATACCTGCGTCGATTGCTATAACGGCAAACGAAATCGTTGCTGTCGGTACCGAGTCGGATATCAAACCCTGGATTGGAAGTGAAACGAAAGTTTACCATTTTGGAGATCAATTGATCATGCCTGGTTTCCATGATTTTCATGTACATGTCATCATCGGGAGTCTTTTTAAGGATAGTGTCAATCTTTTTCATGCTCGTTCGGAAGAGGAAGCAGTCGAGCTCGTTCGTCGGCACGCCGAATCTAGACCGAATGAAGAGTGGATCATAGGGACGAGTTGGGATTCCAGCCATTGGGAGAGCAATACTCTTCCCCATCGCTCCTCGCTGGATCGCGTGTTTCCTGACCGGCCGGTTTTTCTACCACATTATGAGGGACACTTTAGCTGGGTAAACAGCAAAGCATTGGAAATGTTGAAGATCAATCGCTACACAGAAAATCCTCCTTTTGGGGAAATCGCCAAGGATGAGAAAGGGGAGCCAACTGGAATCTTATACGAACAAGCAAGCCAATTGGTGGCGAATGTGGCTTTTCAAGTCTCTCATGAAAAAAACCAAAGCTTGTTCAAGGATTTTCTTTCCTATGCGGCAAGGCTAGGAGTAACATCCGTTAATGATCTCTACGCGATGGGAAAGGACAGATTATTCGAACACTTCGATTTGTACAGGGAGTTTGATGAAAAAAATGAGCTCTCCGTTCGCATCCACGTATTTCCTGCTCTCAATGGAGAATTGGAGCGTGCCAAAGAGGTGCGAGATGCGTATCGATCAGACAAATTACAGATAGCTGGCTTAAAACAGTTCGTTGATGGAGTGGTAACTGGACATACAGCGTATATGCTGGACCCGTACTCCGACTACCCTGAGACAAGAGGGGAAACGACATTTCCTGCGGATACACTAAAAAAATGGATAGTCGATGCCGATGCACAGGACTTTCGCATACGACTGCATGCTCTTGGAGATGGAGCCGTACGTTTAGCCTTGGATGCTTACGAAGAAGCCCAAAAGATGAACGATAAAAAAGACTCACGCCATGCGATCGAGCATATCGAGGTCATTCATCCCGACGATATCCCTCGTTTTCATGAGCTTGGGGTAATTGCTTCCATGCAGCCGGAACATTTGGCTGCAGCGGAAAGAAGCATGTATGTAGAGAGAATCGGAAAGGAACGGGAAAAATACACATTCCCGCTTCATTCGTTACAGAGAGCAGGCGCTACTTTGGCTTTGGGGAGCGACTTTCCGGTCGTCTCATTAGAACCTATGCTGGAGATATATCGTGCCGTAACAAGAATCGATAGCAGCGGTCAGGAAGTATGGAATCCCGAAGAGCGCATCACGCTGGCGGAAGCCTTGAGAGCCTATACGTTACATTCGGCATACGGCAACGCCCGGGAACATGAACTAGGTTCAATTGAACCAGGAAAGCTGGCCGATTTAATTGTTCTGGACGCGAATCTATTTGCGATTCCGGAAAGTGAGATCAAAGACTCAAAGGTGATCCTGACCATTGTAGACGGGAAAATCGTATATGAGGCAGGGGCTGTCTAGTCAATCTAATAACGTATGAGAAACAGGCTGTTGACGACTAAGTGTCAACAGCCTGTGCTATTGGGAGGTACGGTCCTATCCTATAGCCGCCTTTTGATTGAAGAAAGTGGAAGTGGATGTTATGTTATTCCTGTACGATTCTACGTATGGGGGAGGTAATGGGGCGTGGTTGTTTCAAAAGAGTGGGATACATTGCTTGATCTAATCTCGGATGGCGTCATCATTACAGACCATAAAGGAACGATCCTGAAAGCAAATATAGCGTACGAACGGATTGTTAACAGAAAACCGGAAACCTTGGTTGGTAAAAACATCAGTGAGCTGGTCGAGGACGGGACGATCCCCGAATCCAGTACGCTGAAAGTATTGCAGTCTAGGCAAAGAGTGACATTATTTCACGAAAACACCGAAAAGGACTTGGTCTACACCGGCACACCCATGTTTAACGAGCAAAATGAAATCGTAGCGGTTGTGAATTGTGTTCGCGACATGCGGGAATTGAATGAGCTCAAAAGAACCGTAACGGAAATAAAACAGGTAAACCAGGAATATCGAGAACAGCTTGAATATTTTCGCGGGCGAGAGATCAAAATTGAGGGACTCATTGCGGAAAGCAGGGAAATGCAGCATGTTTTAACCTTGTCAACAAAAGTGGCACCACTCGATTCCGCAGTGATGCTTCGCGGCGAATCAGGCGTGGGCAAAGAGGTGATTGCGAAGTTTATACATTCCCGCAGCAAACGGGCTTCCGATGCGTTTATCAAGGTAAACTGTGGTGCTATTCCCGAAAACCTAATGGAGAGTGAGTTTTTCGGATACGAGGCAGGAGCGTTTACAGGCGCAGGCAAGGGGGGAAAACCCGGCTTTTTTGAATTGGCTGATAAAGGAACACTTTTACTGGATGAAATCGGTGATATGCCGCAGGAGCTACAGGTGAAACTGCTACGGGTACTCGAAGACAGAGAGTTTCGCCGAATTGGTGGAGTAAAAACGGTTCACTCGGATGTTCGTATAATCGCAGCAACCAACCAACCGTTAGAAGAGCTCGTAGAGCAAAAGAAGTTTCGAAAGGATTTGTATTACCGCCTCCAGGTGTATCCGATTGATATCCCTCCTTTGAGGGAGCGAACAGCTGATATCCCGATTTTGATCGAGTATTACCTGAATAAGTTTCGGGAGAGATATGGAACACCCACCCGGATCAGTCCTGAAGCGGTTTACATTCTGTTGCGATACAAATGGCCGGGAAACATCAGAGAAGCTATCAATCTGCTGGAACGACTTGCAATCATCTGTTCAAACGGGGAAATCTTACCGGAACACTTGCCACGGGAAATAACGGATGGTCTCCGCCAGATCAAACCAGCGTATTTCAAAGAGCAATTGGAATTGATAGAGTTTCAGGAATTGCAACGGGCATTACAGCAGCACGGCTCAACAAGAAAGGCAGCAGAGTCACTTCAAATGAGTAAGACAACATTTATTCGAAAATTGAAAAAGTACGAATGGCAGTTCAAGGTGGACCATTCGTGATCTCAATCGGACCAAAAACGGTCCGTTTTTTTTATGTTACTTTTTGATTTCACAGTAAATTGAATTCTTTTAACTTCGGCATAAGTCTTGCAAAACAAACAGGTAGCTTTACCAATCAGAGTAGGGAGGTTTACGAATGCCGGACATCGTGTTTCTTCATGGTGAGGTTATTACCGTTGATCAACAAAATCGAATTTTGGAAGCGATTGCAGTAAAAGCGAATCGGATTATTGCTATTGGTACATCAGAGGAAATACAGCGGCTTGTTGGTCCGGAGACTACGGTCGTCGATTTACAAGGGAAAAGCGTGCTGCCGGGATTTATCGATTCCCATTTGCATTTGTCCTCATACGGTATCGACAAATTGGGCGTAAGCTGCAAAGCCCCCCACATCGAGTCGCTGCAGGATATCTTTCATGATCTGCATGAAAAAGCATCAGGTCTTCCGGCAGGAAAATGGGTGAGGGCTTGGGGCTTCAATGAGACAAAAATCACAGAACAGCGGTATCCAACGCGGGAGGAATTGGACAGGATTTCAATGGAGCATCCGATTATTATCATCCGCGCGTGCAATCACATCTCCGTGGTGAATTCAAAGGCGTTGGAAATACTCTCGATTCACAATGATACACCCGATCCGAAGGGGGGTATCATTGAAAGAAACAGCAGGGGAGAGCTTACAGGACGTTTACTTGAAACGGCCCACTTTCAAATCGCCAAAAAAGTAGCCTATTCCGAAGAAGAGAAGTCCCATGCTTTGGCGCTGGCGTCTGCCGATTATGTCGCAGCAGGCATTACCAGCATTCATGACGCAGGCTGCAATGACGCCGACAGCTTTCGGGTCATGCACCAAGCAGTCCGAAATGGCTTGGTCAAAGTTCGCATTTATGCGATGGTCTGTACGATGGACAGTCCCGAAGCATTTTTGGAAAGCATGATCGCTGCCGGAATGACAACAGGAGTAGGTAATGACCGGTTCAAAATCGGCCCTGCGAAGCTATTCACAGATGGAAGTAGCAGTGGTCCCACCATTGCAACCCGCAAACCGTATACAAGTAACCCGGAAGATTACGGTATTCTGTACTATGCACAGGAAGAATTGAACCGTCGTTTGGGGGAAGCCCATAGAAAAGGGTTTCAGATTACCGCACACGCTCAAGGAGATCGTGCTGTTGAGATGGTGTTGAATTGCATCGAAGCAGCTATGCAGGAGTATCCTCGACCGGATGCCCGTCCCCGTATCGAACATGCCGGAGTTTCGGAGCCAGATTTGCTAGCGCGAATGAAACAACTTGGTGTCGTTCCGATTCCCAATCCAGCCTTTTTCTACGAGTACGGTGAAGGCTACGTCCGCAATTATGGAGACCGCGTCAATCACATGTATCCGCTGCGGGATTTTTGTGAAAACGACATCTTTGCGGCAATTGGGTCAGATAGTCCAGTTACCGATTACCGTCCGTTATTTGGAATTCAGGCAGCAGTTACCCGCAAAAGCAAACAGGGACAGGAGATTGGTCACAATCAAACGATTTCGGTCATGGAGGCGATACGGGCCTACACTTGGAACGGAGCATACGCCAGCTTTGACGAGCACTGCAAAGGGAGCATCGAGGCGGGAAAACTGGCGGATCTGGTCATATTGGACGGTAGCATTCTACAAGCCACTCCCGACACCATCGCCGACCTCTCCGTGCACCTGACGATGATTGATGGTGATATCGTCTATCGAGCAGGATCCTGAGTGCAAGGATCACCCGTTTGAAAGCTTTCACAAGGCTTGCATGTGTTAAGTGATAATAAAGTAATAGACCGGAATTCCTTATCGATTAAGGAGTTCCGGTCATTTTGATCTTTAAAATATCAATAATAGTTTTAGACTCAATGTGGCCTTGAAGAGAGTTGTTTAAGAAAATCGAATAATAAAGTTGTAGACTGCTTATTGAACTATTGATACCCGTTAATAATATTTGTTCTTTTGTTGAAGCCAGTCGACAATTACGTTATTGAAGGAACGGTAACTCACAATAATCACCGTCATCTGCACATGGATTGATAATCGCAAGCGTTTAAAAATTAGCTATGGTGGATTACACGAGAAAAGGAAATAAAGATCCAAACAATGAAAATTATGTAAAAGACAAGAAAAACGTCGAAAGACATCGTCTACTACGACGCTGTCTTTTTTTACAAATAGTGTGCAGAGGGTTAATCGTCACACCCTGTTGAGGAAGCCGGACTTACTGAAAATCTATCACCGCATATAACAAGGTTATCAACAAATCCCCAACTTAATCCATACGGTTGCCCCTGGTGTCAGCGACGCTGATACTACACCTTGTCCTCTGTTTTGACAACTTTATTCATGTCTGTCAATCTTCCTTCATACATTTTTAAACATAAAGACTTTTTTTAACCAAATAGTCAATTTCGGTACATTCTAATAATAATGTCCGTGCCAATCCTAAATCCATCGGGAGGGCTGGAGGTCAAAAGACAACCGATTGTGGCGACAGGGCTGGGCCAAATTGTAGAGCTGATCTAGCAGCTCCGCAGGCCCGCGGGAGAGAGGCAGGTCGTGGGTGCAAAAACAGCGTTGGCTCAAAACGCTAGAGTCCATCTTGGAAATGAAAACGCCGTTTGCAGTTTGACGATACTGGCAAATAAAAGGAGACGAGTGGATGAACAAGATTGCGGTTGTAGGGTACAAACGGACGGCTATTGGAAAATTTGGCGGCGTTTTCAAAAATGTGTCGGGTGTTGAACTGGGAATAACGTCAATTCGCGCTGCACTTGAAGAAAGTGGAGTAAAGGGAGATGAGGTGGATGAAGTAGTGATGGGCGTTTGCTGGCAAGCTGGTCAGAAAGCAAATCCTGCCCGGCAAGCTGCGATCGGTGCCGGGATCAGAATCGAGGCGCCTGCGGTATCGATTAATCAGCAATGTTCTTCAGGGATTCGAGCCGTTGATATTGGGGCGGATCAGATTATTTTGGGAAAGGCGAAAGTAGTAGTGGCCGGTGGCTTTGAAAGCATGAGCAGTGTGCCATACATTGATCGCACTGGTCGTTGGGGGCACAGAAGAGGGACGGTGATGATGGATGACAGCTTATATTATGATGGATTGGATGATGCCTTTTCCGGTCTGAATATGGGGAATACTGCGGAAACGGTCGGAAAACAGGCTCATCTTTCACGAAAGGCAGTCGATATTTTCGCAGTAGAAAGCCAAGAGAAGGCGGCAAGAGCGATAGGTAAATCGCGTTTTGCAATTGAGATTGTGCCATATACAATGAAAGCGAAAAAAGCGGAGCTGATTATAGATCAAGATGAAAATCCACGTAGTACCACGCTGGATTCCCTAAGTGAATTAAAACCTGCCTTCCAGGCGGAAGGTATTTGTACAGCAGGCAATTCCCCTCCTTTAAGTGATGGAGCGGCAGCGATTGTCCTGATGGATTCTGAATTTGCGAAAGAAAAGGGACTTAAGATCCTAGGGTATTATGTCGGGGCAGTTTCGGTTGGAGTGGATCCGGAAATGATGGGGATCGGGCCAGTTCCTGCCGTTAGGGAATTATTGAGGAAATACTCCCTCTCATTGGATGATATTGACTTTCTGGAAATAAATGAGGCATTTGGTGCGCAAGCCTTAGCCTGCATAAAAGAACTTGCCTTCCCATTAGAAAAAGTAAATGTGAATGGAGGCGCTATTGCGCTTGGGCATCCCCCCGGTATGACAGGTACGCGATTGATTGGTACGTTGGTCCATGAATTGAGGCTTACGAAAAAGAAATTTGGAATTGCTACCTTGTGCGCAGGCGGAGGGCCGGCTATCGCAGCCTTAATTCAATCTGCTGATTAGTAGGTATGCTTCAGATGCTTCTATTTTGAAAGAAAGTGGTGCTGCCAATGAATATGAGAACCATGCTGGAAACGGTAGCTTCTAAAAATCCTGAAAAGCTTGCGATGATTGATGAACGGACCCAATTGACGTTTGCCCAATTCCTGCAACGGACTTATCGTCTCGGTAACGCTCTTCATCATCTCCACTTTTACCACGGTGATAGAATTGCCATTTTAATGAAAAACAGAGCAGAATATTTCGAAATTTACTTTGGGGTGTCCGGAATTGGTGGAATTGTTGTACCATTGAATACCCGCTTGGGCTTAGCCGAAATTTTATATATTTTGCGGCATTCAGGAGCGACTGCACTCGTATATGAAGATGTCTTTGGTGAGGTGGTTCAACAGATCAAATTACAGGAAAAGGGATTAAAGCACTTCATTTGTGTTGGCAAGCCGGATGAGGACTACAATTATGAAGACTTGATCCAAGAAGGTTCCCACGAGCCACCGATGAGTGAAGCACTGGAAGAAGATGTTGCGTTTCTTTGTTACACGAGTGGGACAACAGGTTACCCAAAAGGTGCCATGATTACGCATAAAAATGTTGTAACTATGTGCAGTAACCAATTGGTGGAATTGCCTCGCAATCGCGACGAGATTGGGATGGTCCTCTTCCCGTTTTTCCATATTGGAGTTGTAACGGCTTTTAATAAAATATCGAATGGAATAACAAGCGTTTATTGCGACTTCGAGCCACACAAGGTAGCCGGCTTCATCCAAAAGTATCGAATCAGTGATGTTGAAATTCCGGCCACACCATTGCGGATATTTGTGAATACACAAGGGATTGAACATTATGACATTTCCAGCTTGAAAGTAATGATGACGGGTGGCGGGTTTTCCTCGATAGATACACTTAGAAAGCTGTTTAATCTGTTTAATCCTGACCATGACCTTCGTGTCGCCAATGTATATGGAATGACAGAGAATACCGCTCATGTCATGAGCAATGTCATTACTCCTAACAACATTGATAAAGCGATCGAGAAAATGGAAGCGCTTCCCGGAATCAAAGCATCGGGCTTAGGTGCAGGGAAGCCAATTTATGGAATTCAGGCAAGGGTGGTTAATGAAGACGGTCAACCTGTTGCTGTGAATACCGTCGGTGAGATCGTCGTGAAGGGCGATACGGTGATGAAGGGCTATTGGCAACAATCAAAGATAACCAGGGAGGTATTGCGAAACGGCTGGTACCATACTGGGGATTTAGGTCTGCAGCTGGAAGATGGCGATTTTTTCGTGATGGATCGAAAAAATTACAAAATCGTGACTGGAGATGAAAATGTCTATCCTGCCGAAGTGGAAAGTGTCCTTCGAGATCATCCTGCCATTCAAGATGTTGCTGTTATTGGAGTTCCTGATGAGAAGTGGATGGAAATTGTCAAAGCGGTGGTTGTGCTGGTTCCAGAGGCGAGTGTAACCGAAGAAGAGCTGAAGGGTTTTTGTCAAGGTAAGATAGCGAATTATAAAATCCCTAAGTCGTTTGATTTTATTGATAAATTGCCTGTGAATGCGGCCGGAAAAGTATTAAAGCACCAATTAAAATCCAGTTCACAAGCTGTAGGTGAGAGTAAAAATGGAGGTCGCAAATGACTGAAAATTGGAGAGACAATCAGGAGATCCGTATATTCCGCGATTCACTGCGCAAATTTCTGGAGAAAGAAGGGATTCCTTATTTCAACGACTGGGAAGAGCAACGAATGATCCCCCGTGAATTTTGGCTCAAAATGGGGAAGAACGGATTCTTGTGCCCTTGGGTGGAAGAAGAATACGGTGGACTTGGCGTTGGATTTGAGTATTCAATCATCATCAGTGAAGAGACAATGAAAGTGGGTGCCGGGATGCTCGGCATCGCTCTACATTCGGATATGGTCGTTCCTTACATAGCATCTTATGGAACGCAAGAACAAAAACGAAGATGGCTGCCAAAATGTATAACAGGAGAATTTGTGACGGCGATTGCGATGTCTGAACCTGGTACAGGGTCTGATTTAGCTGCGATAAAAACCACATCTGTTCGTGCTGGTGACTTCTACATTGTAAATGGGAGTAAAACGTTTATCTCCAATGGATTGTGCAGCGACATTGTGGTTGTTGCCTGCAAAACAGAACAGACCAATGGGCATAAAGGGATCAGTTTGCTCGTTGTGGAGGAAGGGACTCCAGGCTTTCAGCGGAGTCGGAAATTGAAAAAAATAGGCTTGCATAGTCAAGATACAGCAGAATTAATTTTTCAAGATTGCCGCATTCCTGCCAGCAATTTGTTGGGCGAAGAAGGACAGGGTTGGAAATATCTCATGAGCAAATTGCAACAAGAACGCATTATCGTAGCGCTTGAAGCTCAAATAATGGCAGAAGGTGCTCTTCAATTAGCAATTGACTACAGTAAGAACCGTACTGCTTTTGGCAAGCCCATTAGTCAATTTCAGCATAATGCATTCAAAGTGGCGGAAATGGCGACAGAAGTAAAAATTGGTCGGCAATTTCTTGAACATTTATTAATCAATCACATGAAAGGGAAGGATGTTGTAACAGAGGTATCGATGGCCAAGTGGTGGATTACGGAAATGTGCAACCGTGTCGTCTACCAGGCACAGCAATTGCACGGTGGATACGGATATATGGAAGAGTATGAAATTGCACGTTATTTTCGCGATACCCGGGCCCAGACTATGTACGCGGGTTCAACAGAAATTATGAAACAGATTATAGCGAAGAAGATAGGGCTTTTGTAGAGATTGATGGCTTTTTGGTCGATTCTATTGAAATGTTACAGGGTGAAGTTCTGTACTTGGTAAAGCGACAGCGAGAATGGTCGTTGAAAACGGAGGGAAAGTGGCCATACTAGACTAATCATGATGTTATTATATAATTATATGTTGACATGCAGAGTGAAAACAATTATCATAATTTTTGTTGATAATGAGAATTGTTTTCATAAATTTGCAGGGGGAATTAACCATCATGAAGCGTAGAAAAGTACTCACCACTATGTTTGCAACCGTAATGGCTGCTAGTCTACTTGCTGGATGCGGCACAGGGTCCAAGGAGCAAGCACAGCCAGAACAGAAGGAAAGCGGTAATACTTCCAAACCTGCACAAGAACAGGTAGTTAATCTATATACGGCGAGACACTATGAAGTGGATGACGTTCTCTATAAAAACTTTACCGATAAAACGGGCATCAAGGTGAACGTAGTAAAAGGGAAAGCGGAAGAATTGATTGAACGGCTGAAGCGTGAAGGACAAAACTCGCCTGCGGACCTGTTCATTACTGTGGATGGCGGAGTATTGAACAATGCAAAGCAAAACGGTGTACTGCAGCCTGTACAATCAGACGTAATCGAACAACAAGTACCGAAACAGCTTCGCGATCAAGATAATGAATGGATCGGCCTTTCTACACGCGCCCGTGTTATCGTTTACTCCAAGGATCGTGTGAAGCCGGAACAACTCTCTACATATGAAGATTTGGCTGCAGATAAATGGAAAGGAAAAGTGCTGGTTCGTTCTTCCACTAGTCTGTATAACCAATCGCTCGTAGCCTCGATGATAGAGCTGAATGGTGAGCAAAAAACAGAAGAGTGGGCAAAAGGAATGGTAACGAATATGAGTCGTACCCCAGAAGGCGGCGACCGTGACCAAGCGAAAGCAATTGCGGCCGGTGTAGGCGATGTAGCAATCATGAACACGTATTATGTGGGACAAATGGTTAATTCCAAGGACCCTGAAGAAGTAAAAGCGAGTGAAAAAATCGGCGTATTCTTCCCAAACCAGAGCACAACAGGAACACATGTGAATGTGAGTGGGGCTGGACTCACTAAGCACAGTAAAAATAAAGATAACGCAGTGAAGCTGGTCGAATACTTGACATCCGAGGAAGCGCAGGCGCTCATGTCTAAAGAGAACTTTGAGTTCCCGGTAAACGAGAAGGCTGAAAAACCGGAGCTACTGAAATCGTGGGGCGATTTTAAAACACAGCAAATTGATTTTAGCAAACTGGGTGAGCACAATAAAAAAGCCATCGAGATCATGAATAAAGTGGGCTGGAAATAAGATGAGCTTCAAAACCGTTTTACGAAATATAAAAATGAATTCGAATGGCTGGTTATTCATCAGTCTAATTGGGGTAGCAGTAGTACTGCTGCCCGTTTTGTCTATTTTCTTTTCTTTATTTAAAGCGCCAAACGAGAACTGGGAGCAGATCAAACAGTACATGCTTACGGATTACGTCGTGAACTCCGTACTCCTGGTGGTATCTACGGGGATTTTTACAGTGATTGTTGGTGTCACGCTAGCGTGGTTGATAGCCGCATATGATTTTCCCTGTAAACGTTTTTTTCAGTGGGCACTCGTACTGCCGCTTTCTATCCCTCCGAATATAGCAGCTTACACGTATAGCCACATGGTCGGCTACACGGGTGTTGTGCAGGTAACGATGCGGTCCACATTTGACATGAATCTGAACCCTAAATGGTTCGATATCATGTCGCTGCCGGGTGCTGTTTTTATCTTTACGCTATTTTTGTATCCGTACGTTTTTATGATTACGCGGTCGTTTCTTGAGCGGCAGAGTGGTTCCTATATCGAGAATGCGATACTCTTGGGCAGAAACCATGTCTCTATTTTCTTCCGCATCGTGTTGCCTATCGCACAGCCGGCAATCATAGGGAGCCTCATGCTCGTCATTTTTGAAGTGATCAGCGATTACGGTGTTACCAGCTATTTTGGGATTCAAACGATTTCTACTGCCATCTTTCAAACATGGTTCGGCATGTATGATGTGGACTCGGCACTTCGTCTAGCTGCTTGGATGATGGCGGGTGTCATCGGTTTGTTCATCATTGAGCGATGGCTTCGAAATCGTCGACGGTATAGCTCTTCTACCAGTAAAGCCAGCCCGCTGATTCCAAAGCAGCTTAAGGGTATCAGCGCCTTTATTGCCGTACTTTTTTGTGCGACCGTATTCGCTTTTTCTTTTTTGATTCCCGTTGTTCAACTCCTTGTATGGTCTACATGGACCTACCAAGACGTTTTGACTGTCGCATTCGTTGAGCTGACGTACAATACGCTGCTTGTCGCCTTGATGGCGACGGTTTGTATCATGTTCCTGTCCGTGGTTGTCGCCAATGTATGTCGGATCCAAGGAAAAGCTTTTTCCTCTGTTCTGTCAAAAGTCATCGCCTCTGGCTACTCAATTCCTGGAGCGATTATCGCGATCGGCGTTCTCACGTTTTTTATTTTTCTCGATGATATACTGGCCCCATTCTATAGCTGGATCGGAATGGGGGAAGCCCCGTTAGTTCTCAGCATGTCTCTTGTAATGGTAGTGGTGGCTTATGTGGTTCGCTTTATGGCAACGGGCTATAATGCGGTGGAAGCGGGCTTTGAAAAAATGGGGACAACCTATATGGAAGCTTCCAGAATGCTCGGGTACGGCATGACCCGAACCTTTTTCAAGGTGGATATTCCTTTGATGAGAGGCGCGCTGGTAAGCGGTACGATCCTGACCTTTGTGGAAATCATGAAAGAGCTACCGATGACTCTGTTGCTTAGACCCTTTAACTTCGAGACGCTAGCAACCAAGACGTACCAATATGCTAGCGATGAAAGAGTCATAGAAGCCTCGATTCCGTCTTTGTTTATTATTGCGGTGAGTGTTTGTTCCGTTCTTCTATTTTATAAATTAGGAAAGAGGTTGGAGAAATGAATTTTGTTGAAATAAAAGACGTTTCTTTTTCCTATTCCAGCAAAGAAGCTCCCATTCTTAAAAAAGTCTCCTTCACCTTAAACAAAGGGGAAATCGTAGGGGTGGTGGGTCCGAGCGGAAGCGGGAAAAGTACACTATTACGCTTAATTGCCGGCCTGGGCACACCCCATACAGGAAAAATCAGCATCGATGGTAAAGTGGTAATGGACATGCAGACGTTCGTTCCACCCGAAAATCGCGGAATTGGTATGGTGTTCCAAGACTATGCACTGTTTCCGCATATGACCGTGGCCCAAAATATTGAATTTGGCTTGCATCGCATTTCCAGACCCCAGCGAATGTCCAGGGTAAAGGAGATGGTTGAACTCGTTCAACTCACTGGTTTTACGAAGCGATACCCGCATGAATTGAGTGGAGGGCAACAGCAGCGTGTGGCATTGGCAAGAGCTCTTGCGCCGAAGCCGTCACTTTTGCTAATGGATGAGCCCTTCAGCAATCTCGATGCCAATTTACGCGCAACGATACGTGGCGAACTCCGGGATATTTTGCAAAAGGCACGGATGACCTGTTTGCTTGTAACCCATGACCAACAGGACGTGCAATCGATTTGCAGCCGTGAGATTCAGCTGAAATGACCCAAGGAATTTGAAAATAGACGAACGAACCTATGATGAAATCCCCTTAGTCTATCTAAGGGGGATTTTTTTTGCTGTGGTATTACGGGAGTTAGGGAGAGGTGCCCACCAAAATCAACCATTTCATCATGAATATCGTATAGTGTCGTTTGACCGGTCCATGATGGACGTCGTGCTACGCTAGCGCGTTTGTTTTAACTACCTAGTGGGTAGAGCCAGCTCGATGTGCTCAGAGATGATGCTTGAAGGCTTCGGCACTTGTGAAGACAGCTTGCGCGACGGCTTGGTTTGAATAGGATCGGATGCACCACGGTTTGTAGGAAGCGTTATTGCTGTACTGACAGTCGATGAAGCTCATCATGTTACTAGACGGTAATCCGTTTCAACCCTGCTCTGTTTCTCATACGATACAAGAAAATAGGGGGGAAGGATCTATGGCAAATAACAGATCGCTATGTGAGCAATTCTCAAGGATTATTGGGGGTCAACCTGGTTTTGCTGGCGGAAAGTGCGTATCAACCATAAACCGAGCTCAGATAAGAGCAAATATTTTAGGGAAAGGATTTCAAGTAACGTCTTCTTTTTCATTCGAATCCGTAAATAAGAGAACGGGCAGAGCTCTTTGTGTAGGCCGAGCAGCATTCTTGCAAAAAGAAGTGAATAGATTCATTTTGGCCATAAGAAAACAAGGAATAAAGGTGTCATCTGTTCGCAACGAATGGCTTTTTGATCAGCCTCGTTTGATTTATATCAATATAGAAGCAGTTGATCAACCACTCGCTTTCGCTAGAAAAGTCAGGCGAGCATTGGATGTGATAGACAAAGTCCATCCATGATCGGCGGCAACATACGAATGCTGCACCTAGTGAAGGCATATGTACAGCGACACAAAAGTACTACCATTAAAAACGTTGCTAAATAAGGATGGTTACTATCTATCAGGATATCTCGACGAGAGACGTAAATGAAATAAAGGAGATCCTGGGGACGTATCGTGATGAAATAAGCAGAGGCAATAAAATTAAAGAAGTCTTTCTAAATCATGTTGCCATCTAACCAACTGGGCAGTCAATATCAAATAGGAAATTGGTTTATTACTAAGAGGTTATCGGAAATTGCCAAATCAATCAAAGAATCAGGTTAAATATGAATTCGTTTTCCCTATTAATTAAAACCGGCCTTCCCGGCCGGTTCATTTATTTGCTGAGTACGGTAGGTATTCTAAAAGTACCGCTTTTGTTTAATGAGATTGAAAATCCAGTGAATCAATTTGTTCGCACAAGCAATGACGGTGACGTTAAACGGCTTTCCTTCAGCGTTTTCTGTCATAAAACTCTTTTAGCTTCTTAATGCGTGAACTCCTGATGCCACATAGGACAGCCAAATAAAATGCGTCCATTATTATTTACGCCTTTTATTGGTCCCAACCGTGGAACGACTGATACATATAGCTGCCATTCTTTCCGCCAGTTCTGATTCCCTAGTGTTTCATACCTCTTCAGTGGTAGGGAAATCCATTAAATGTTACCCTCTCAATTGTATTTATGCCTATGTAGAGTATGCGATAGGATTTGGGATGGGATTCGGCCTCAAAAATAGAAGCTTTTGCAGCCGGTTAAACGCAGACCAAAAGGGCACCATGTCTACAGCTCAACAGACGAAGAAACAAAGCTGAGCCTCTGGTGGCTGCTGTGGCGGAGCTAGCTAAAACAGTAGAGTAAAAATATTACTAGTGGCAGAAAACCCGAATTAAGGGCTCTCTTTTTTCTTCTCACAAAAATTCATTACAGTATTCCAAAAAAACCCTTTACATAATTACGATCACATAATAATATATTTTCATAAGACAAAAAATCTGAAAATGATAGCAATTCTGACAGGAGGAAATAGTTCTGGATAGCATCTTTGAGAAAATCCGCGAGCTGCGTACACAGCAAAACATGACACTAAAGGACCTCAGCTCGAGGTCTGGTTTATCGATCAGCTTCCTGTCGCAGGTGGAGCGGGGCAACAGCTCGCTGGCGATCACGTCGCTGCAGAAGATTGCCGAGGTACTGAACGTGCCGATCACTGCGTTTTTCGAGGAACAGCAGAATTCACAGTACTTCGTGCCGGAGTCGGAGCGCAAGCAGTTCCAAATTGAGGGATCAAGTGCGATCTACGTGCGCTTGGGCGGAGATTTTTCCGGGAGAGCGCTGGAGCCGTTTCATGTAACACTGCCACCTCGTCAAAAGCAGGATGTGGTATTTAACCATCCGGGCGAGGAGTTCTACTACATTCTTGAAGGGAAGGTAATCATCACGGTTGACGGGAAGGAGTATCACTTGTCCAAAGGGGACTCGATCCACTTTCCGTCCACACTTGATCATACCTGGTACAACCCGACTGATGAAGCGGCGCAAGTGGTTAGCGTACTGACGCCAGTCATATTCAAGACAAATAGCTAAAAAAGCGAGGATTCATTTTTTTTTGTAGGAAATTATCGAAATTTTCTGCTTATTTATGTTGCGCAAAAAAAGCGAAAGGGAGGCGTTTTGCAATGATCGTAATCAACGCCAACGAAGTGAACCAGGATAACCGACCGGATGACGCTCGCCTCAAGACACTGTTTCCCAAAGGCATTATCGACGGAGGGAAGGTCATGTTTGGCACGGTGGTCATTCCGCCAAAGGCACGCGTCCCAATGAAGGGCCAAGGGGCGCACGACCAGGACGAGTATTCTTATATCATGCGCGGCTCCATCCAGACTGAGAGCGGTGGCAAGGCGTATACGGTTTCAGCAGGGGAAGCGACGCTGATTCCGGCTGGAGAAGAGCATTGGGCTTACAATGCAGGGGACGAGGACTGCGAGATCGTCTGGGTGCTCGTCGAACGATGATATCAGCGCCCCTTTAGACGAGGGCGCTTATCAAGACAAACAGAAAAGTTGGGACAAGTAAGGGGGACATTTCGATGAAGAAAATACTAAAAGTATTTAGTACAGTAGCGCTGATGAGCAGCCTTGCGCTTGCCGGATGTAGCCAGCCTGCAGCCAATAGCAAGCCGGCCGACACCGCGCAGCCGCAGCAAGCGACGCAGGAGGCTCCAAAAGCAGATGCAAATGCCAAAGCTTTTTTGCGGGCGAACCTGAAAACGGAACCCGTTTCTCTCGATCCGCCTAAAGCATACGATCCCGTCGCGTTCGAAGTTCTTTACAACGTACTGGAAGGTCTGGTGCGGTTGGATGAAAACCATATGACGCAACCGGCGATGGCTGAGAAATGGGAGATTAGCGAGGGCGGAAAGAAATACACTTTCAAGCTTCGCGACAGCAAATGGTCAAACGGCGATCCGGTAACCGCTCATGACTTCGAAGTTGCCTGGAAGCGAATGGTTGACCCGAAAAATGGCTTTCCGGCAGCATTCCTGGCGTTCGTCATCGAGGGTGCGGAGAAGTTCAACAAGGGTGAAGGCACGGCAGAAGATGTGAAGGTAAAAGCACTGGATGACAAGACGCTGGAAGTGAGATTGAAAGCGCCTACAGGTTACTTCCTCAGTCTGGTGGCAACCCCGGTCTTTTATCCGGTCAACAAAAAGAACGTGGAAGCCAACTCGAACTGGTCTGCGGAAGCAGCGACGATCGTCTCCAACGGTCCGTTTACGCTGACGGAGTGGACGCACGACCAATCGGTCAAAGCCGTGAAAAACGAGAATTACTGGGATAAGGATAAAGTGAAGCTGGCGGGCATCAACTGGGTGATGATCAACGACGAAAACACGCAGTTCCAGATGTTCCAGGCAGGTGATCTGGATAACATCGAGTCCGTTCCAAAAGATGTAAAAGGAAAGCTGCTTGGTTCGGGCGAAGCCAAAATCGCGCCGGAAGCGGCTACCAGCTTTTACCGCTTGAACACGGCGATGCCGCCGTTCACCAACAAAAACGTGCGTAAAGCGTTTGCGTTGGCTGTTAACCGCCAACTGATCATCGACAGGGTGACGCAGGGCAAGCAGGTGCCAGCGATGGGCATCGTACCAATTGGATTCCCGGAACCGGATGGCAAGGATTTCCGCCAAGTCGGTGGAGACTTCTTCAAGGATAACGATCTGGAGCAAGCGAAGGCACTTCTAGCACAAGGCATGAAAGAAGAGGGCTGGAGCACGCTGCCGGAAGTGACCCTCACCTATGATACAAACGATCTGAACAAAACCATCGCACAGGTATTGCAAGAAATGTTCAAGAAAAACCTTGGCGTGGAAGTGAAGCTGGATAGCAGGGAGTGGAAGGTGTTCCTGGCTGAGCAGCGCGCAAGCGAGCATCAGGTTTCCCTCTCTACGTTCTATGCGGATTATGCTGATCCGCTCAACTTTATTGAGATCTTCCAGACCGGTCATCCGGGCAACCGCATCAACTACAGCAACAAGGCGTTTGACGAGCTGATCCAGAAGGCCAGTATAGAGCCGGATGAGAAGACCCGTTTCGCTCTGATGCACGATGCGGAGAAAATGTTCTTTGACGACATGCCGGTGCTGCCGCTTTACTACAGCACAAAGGTGTTCGTGGAACAGCCAAACGTAAAGGGCATCCTGCGCCATCCGGCGTCTTTGATGGATTACAAAACGGTGGAAATCGCACCAAAATAAGGTTGCACTACGGAAAGGGCGAAACCAGCCCTTTCCTTCCCTTTTCCAATCCCGATCAATCTGTGAAAAGGAGGGAACGCCGTGTCCCGTTATTTGCTGAAACGCATTCTGATGGTACTCCTGACGCTCTGGATCATCGTGACGCTGACGTTTGCCCTGATGCACATGATACCTGGTGACCCGTTCGCTGCTGAGTCGGGGAAGCTGCCCAAGCAGGTGCTTGCAAACCTGCGGGCCAAGTACCATCTGGATGAGCCGCTACCTGTACAATACGTACTTTATCTGAAAAATCTCGTAACCCTTGATTTGGGCATGTCGATCAAGTCGGACACACGCAGTGTTAATGATATGATCGCCGATGGCGTTTCTGCTTCGGCTGTTCTGGGGACGCAGGCCCTGGTGATTTCGCTTGTGCTGGGAATTTTCTTTGGTATCGTGGCCGCGCTTAACCGCAGTCGAGGCCTGGATTACCTGATGATGGTGCTGGCGATTATCGGGATATCCGTTCCCAGCTTCCTGATGTCGCCGCTGTTGATCAACTATTTTGCGATGAAGTGGCCGATTTTTCCGGTCGCGACGTGGGGCACCTGGATGCACACGGTGCTGCCCTCGATTGCGCTGGCGTTCGGTCCGCTGGCCGTCATTACGCGCTACATGCGCACCAGTATGATTGATGTCTTGAATCAGAACTACATTCGCACCGCAGAGGCAAAGGGGCTGCCCACCCGACTGATCGTCATCCGGCACGGTATACGCAATGCAATCATGCCTGTGGTCACGTTTCTCGGCCCGCTGATGGCTGCATTAATAACCGGTTCGTTCGTTGTGGAAAAGATTTTTGCCATCCCGGGCATCGGTAAATATTTTGTAGACGGCATTTTTAACCGGGATTATCCGGTCATTCTGGGCACGACCATTTTCTATAGCACCGTGCTGATTCTTACGATTTTACTCATTGATATCGCCTATACACTGATTGATCCGCGCATCAAGCTGAACAACAAGGAGGGCTCGGGATGAACGCACAAACGAAATCGGACGATCTGTTCCGACCCCTGGTAAAAACGGGAAAACAGGCGGCGGCCGAACGGCCCAGTCTCTCATACTTTCAGGAAGTGATGCGAAAGCTGGCCAAAAACAAGCTGGCGATGGTCGGGCTTGTACTCATTCTGGTAATCTTTGTGATGGCGGTCATCGGCCCGTCACTGACTCCTTACAGCTTTGCTGACCAGAGTCTGCTGGATGGCAATATGCCCTTGTCAGCGGAGCATTGGTTCGGGACGGACGACCTCGGGCGCGATATGTTTGCACGTACCTGGTACGGTGCGCGGATTTCGTTAACCATCGGGGTGGTGGCAGCACTGATTGATTTGGTGATAGGCGTTTCCGTCGGCGGGATTGCCGGCTACATGGCAGGGCGTGGGAAAAAGGGGGAGCGCATCGATAACGTAATCATGCGTGTCATTGAGGTGCTACACGGGCTGCCGTATCTGCTGGTGGTGATCCTGCTTATGGTGGTCATGGAGCCGGGGATCACGACGATTATTACGGCTCTGACCGTGACGGGTTGGATCGGCATGGCCCGATTGGTTCGCGGACAGATCCTCCAGCTGCGGACGAACGAATACATTCTGGCCGCGCAGGTATTGGGTGCTTCGTTTGCACGTATCCTGTGGCGCCATCTGATACCCAATACCATCGGCATTATTATCGTAAATTTAACCTTTACCATACCAGCGGCAATCTTCGCCGAGTCGTTCCTCAGCTTCTTGGGATTGGGCGTACAGGCACCGATCGCAAGCTGGGGAACGATGACCAACGACGCTCTGGGCGTCATTCTGACGGGAGACTGGTGGCGGCTGTTTTTCCCTGGCATGATGATCTCGCTCGTGATGTTTGCGTTTAACGTGTTTGGCGATGGCTTGCAGGATGCGCTAGACCCGCGCCTGCGCGACTAGGGGGAGATGACATGGAACATTTACTCGACGTACGCAATCTGAAAGTTCATTTCAAGACCTATGGCGGCGAAGTGCAAGCGGTGCGAGGCGTAACCTTTCACGTGGAAGCAGGGGAAACGGTGGCGGTCGTGGGCGAGAGCGGCTGTGGCAAGAGCGTGACGGCGCAGGCGATCATGGGGCTGATTCCCTGTCCGCCAGGCCGCATTGTAGATGGGAGCGTCACATTCAATGGAAAAGAAATCACCCGCATGTCCAAGGCGGAGCTATTGAAGCTGAGGGGCTCGGAGATCGGGATGATTTTTCAGGACCCAATGACAGCGCTCAATCCGACAATGAAAATCGGTACGCAGCTAACTGAAGGGTTGGTATACCACCATGGCGTGCCACGAGAGGAGGCGCGGGCGAAAGCAGTGGAGCTGCTGCGGCAGGTAGGGATTCCAGACGCCGAGAAACGGGTGGAACAATACCCGCACGAATTTTCCGGCGGGATGCGGCAGCGGGTGGTCATCGCCATCGCGCTGGCCTGCAATCCGAAGCTGGTCATCGCCGATGAGCCAACTACCGCGTTGGACGTGACGGTGCAGGCACAAATCCTCGATTTGCTAAAAGAGCTGCAGATCAAAACCAATCTGTCCATCATTATGATCACGCATGATCTCGGTGTGGTTGCGGAAATCGCTCACCGGGCCGTGGTGATGTATGCGGGCGTCGTCGTGGAATCAGGACCGGTAGAATTGATCTTTGCCCAGCCGAAGCATCCTTATACATGGGGATTGATGCGCTCCATGCCACGGATGAATGGTGAATCAAAGGAACGGCTGATTCCAATTGATGGCACGCCTCCTGATCTGTTTCACCCGCCGCAAGGGTGCCCATTTGCAGAGCGTTGCGACTATGCGATGGAAATCTGCGCGCACGAGATGCCGGATGCATCGCAGTTTTCAGGTGGCCATCAGGCGGCATGCTGGCTGCATGATGCCCGCGCACCAAGAATTGACGAACTCATTGCAAGCGGGAGGCAGGCATGATGGCGGAGCATTTGGTAGAAGTAAACGGACTGAAGAAACATTTTACACTGGGAACTGGATCTACGCTGAAAGCGGTGGACGGGGTTTCTTTTTCCATTCGGAAAGGAGAGACGCTGGGGCTGGTGGGTGAGAGCGGCTGCGGTAAATCTACCCTCGGTCGGACGTTAATCCGGATTTACGAGAGCACGGAAGGGGAGGCGCTGTTTCAGGGGAAAAACGTGCACCAGCTGTCGCGCAAGGAAGCGAAGCAGTTCAATCGGGATGTGCAAATGATTTTCCAAGACCCGCATGCCAGTCTGAATCCCCGGATGAAGGTGGGCGACATCATCGCTGAAGGGCTGGAAATCCATGATTTGAGCAGATCCGACCGGACAGGTCGCGTTGTTGAACTGCTTGAGCAGGTGGGACTGAGGCCAGAGCATGCCAAGCGCTTCCCCCATGAATTTTCCGGCGGGCAGCGTCAACGCATCGGGATAGCCCGCGCTCTTGCAGTCGATCCGCGGTTTATCATCGCTGATGAACCGATCTCAGCCCTGGATGTCTCGATACAGGCACAGGTGGTGAATCTGTTAGAGGATTTGCAGGCGGATCGGGGGCTTACCTACCTGTTTATCGCCCACGATCTCTCGATGGTGAAGCATATCTCCACCCGGATTGGCGTGATGTATCTAGGCAAGCTGGTTGAGCTTGCGGAGAGCTTCGAGCTGTATAGAGAGCCGCTCCATCCGTACACGCAGGCTTTGCTTTCGTCCGCACCCGTGCCTGATCCGACCGCGCGACGCGAGCGGATCGTCCTGCAGGGAGACCCGCCGAGCCCGGCAAATCTGCCAAGCGGCTGCCGGTTTCGCACGCGCTGTCCGCATGCGATGCAGGAGTGTTCGGCTACGGAACCGTTATGGAGGGAAGACGCCCCTGGACGGTGGGTAGCTTGTCATCTCTATTAAATAAGGAAGGTTTGGTGAGCATTCATGAATGACCGTTTGAAAGAACTGTATTCGTTTATGGAGCGTAAATGTGTTGACGCGATGCTGATTACTTTGCCACAGCACATCTACTACCTCACGGGATTCTTTAATGAGCCGCACAAACGGTTCATGGGACTGGTTTTGCCAAAGGGAGAGGAACCGTTTTTAATCGTTCCGCTTCTGGATGAAGAAAAGGCGCAAAAAGCTTCCCGCGTGACGACGATTTTCGCATGCGCCGATACGGAGAATCCGTACGACCTGCTAAAAGAGAAGCTTCCTGTATCCATTTCACGGCTGGGCGTGGAAGAGGAGCATCTGCATGTTGCACGGTATCGCGCCGTGATGGCGGCCACGGGAGCCGAGGAATCAATCGATGCAGGGGAACCGCTCCGTGAAATGCGAATGATCAAGAGCCCGGAAGAAATCGGGAGCATGAAGCGGGCCATTTACCTGATCGAAGAAGTGTTGGCCGCTGCATTGGGCCATGTAAAACCCGGCGTTACGGAAATCGAAATTGTAGCGGAAATGGAATACCAGATGAAAAGGCTGGGGGCAGAGGGGTCGGCTTTTGACAGCATCGTGCTGTCGGGGGAGAAATCGTCGCAGCCTCATGGGATTCCCGGCACGCGCAAAATCCAGAATGGGGAACTGCTGCTGTTTGACTCGGGGGTATTGGTAGATGGATATCACTCGGATATCTCGCGCACTTTTGGCGTTGGTGAGATACATGAAAAGCTTGTCGATATGTACGATACCGTTCTGCAAGCCAATCTGGCGGCGATTTCTGCCGTACAGCCAGGTGTTGCTTTCGCCACTATTGATCATGCAGCACGTGAGATCATTGCACAAAAGGGATACGGGAAATACTTTCTAAATCGCGTCGGGCACGGCCTAGGTCTGGAATTACACGAATACCCGTCCATCCATGGCAACAACCACGATATCGTCCGTGAAGGAATGGTATTTACCATTGAACCGGGGATTTATATCCCTCAGCTCGGCGGGGTACGCATCGAGGATAACGTGTTTGTTACACGAGAGGGCGTAGAGGTGCTGACGTCCTATCCGAAAAAGCTGACGATCATCGGAGTGTAGTAATGTCAAATAGGTAATAGTAAAAGGTCAGCCCAACGGCAAGAAGCAACAGGAGGGCGCCGGGAACCAGTTTGGAAAGCAGCACTCTTTTTGGCGGAGCGCTGCTTTTTCTGTTTTCGGGTTTCCATGTGTATAAATCGCTCTCCAGCACGCGTGCCTGGCGGAGGAATTCTGTGGGACTAGGGCCGTGGAAGTTTGAGAGCTGGAAAACGGGCGAAGGTGTCACCTATGTTAGAAATGAAGCTTTTCAGTGGAGAGAGCCATATTATGAAAATCAAGGTCCTCCAAGAGCCGACAAACTTGTCATAAAAAAGATTTCTGACAGCCAACTCAGGATGTCAGCACTTGAGAGTGGTGCCATTTATGTAGCAACAGAAGTACCTGTCAAAGAAGTGAAAAATTACCGCAACAATCCGAAATCCTCTGAACATGACAATTGGTTTCAATGAGGAAAAAACAGGGTGTCTCATACAAACTAAAATAGGAAAAAGCCCAGCGTATTTGCTAGCACTGGGCTTTCTCATATGTAGTCCTTTATCAGGTCAAAGGAGCCTGGAGGAGATATGATTTACTTATAGTTTGCTATGTATTTCATTAACCTATCTGAATCAAGATGCATCATCCCATTGCTACGAGTGTCCTTTAAGACAAAATAGTGGCTGTGGATAAAGTTTCTTGCTTTATCAGGAAGTAGTTATTTCTACTACAGGTCGTTCCAACATAAGTTCAACTGTGCTACCCTTCAGCTCCACGTACCCATGAGTGAAGCTGAGTTTTCGATTTACTTTTTTATTCACTAGCTCTTTGATTTGCAAAACTTCTTGTGTAGTTGGACTCAATGAAGTGACAACCTGATAAAAGGTCCGCAAATTTTTAGGGGCGCTAATTTGAGCAGATACGAATACCCTCACATTTTGATCCTTGAGTTGAATGGAGCCGGATAAAGATTCGTCTTTAGCAAAAAGAATACAGTTATCCTTGTAGTCAAGTTCAAAATCAGACGAAAGTAAGGCTTGCTGGAAGGAGTACGGTGTATATTGCAAAAGTGCCTCCATCTCATTATTGCCTCCAAACAGTAACGTTCCGATCAATAGTGCCTTTCCACTGAAGAGGCTGGCAAAATGTAACCGTCTTACAGCCCTACGTGCTTTCTTAAATAGTGCGATCACGGCGTAAACAATCAAGACCACTGCAAGTAATACCAGAGCAATGGTTGTAGAACTCCAATTATACAGGAAAATAGTTAACCTCTCCTAGCATCTAATATCTCTATTACAAAACATACGTTCCCTTATTGTACTACAAGAAGATGAGAGGGGATATAAGGAAGTTCACTAGTTTTCAGCGGTTATGAGCGATTTAAGGGTTTTTGAAACTGATTGTTAGCTGCTTACCATTCATCGCTACCTAACCAGATACGGGTACTCTCACATTTTGATCCACCAGAGTGCCATGGGGCGGGTACAAAATGAGCGGAATCGGAGGTGAGCTGGGGACGTACGTCTATGAAGCGTACACCGAGGTCAAGCAGATCAACATCAAGCTGAACGTGAAACCAAGCGGCTGGTTCTGAAATTGAATCAGCGCAGCAAAAAGGCGGGGGCAATTTTCCCCGCCTTTTTCTTTGATAGAATGAATCGATTGGCTGACAAAAACATGGTTTTCGGACAGAGTGGTTGGCTACTGCGAGCTTTTTACTTCCGACCAGGTACGATCGTACAGCTTGACGGCATCGCCTATATCTTTTAGGCTCTCTACCCTTTTCATTTCCTCAGCGGGTGGATAGATGGCGATATTGTCCAGTATAGCTTTGTCAATCAGCTTGCGTGCCTCTCTGTTCGGATTGATATACGGGAATGATTTTGCGATTTCCGCGCTGATTTCCGGCTCTAGCAGAAAGTTGACGAACGCTTCCGCTGTCTTTTTGTGCTTGGCACCTGCTGGGATGACAAAGTTGTCAAAAGTGAGCATCAGCCCCTCCTTGGGAAGGACAGTCTTGATCTTCGGTTTTTCGTGTTGGGCAAGAGCGATTTCCGCGCCCCAGACAAATGCGATGTTCACCTCGCCGTTGATCATCATCGTTTTCGGGCTGTCACTGTCAAAGGCTTTGATATTTGGCATCAATTTCAGCATTTTTTGCTGTGCTTCCTCGAGGTGAGCAGGATCCGTATCATTCCCTGAATATCCGAGAGTCTTCAACACCATCCCGAGAATAAACCGCTGATCGTCCACCATGACAATCTGGCTCTTGAATTCCGGCTTCCAGAGATCTTCGAAGCTTTTGATCTCTGTTTTGATGTTATCTGGATTATAGGCAAGGGAGACGGTGTTGCCCATGTATGGAACGCTAAATTTGTTCCCGGGGTCGTGATCTTTGTTGACGAATTCTTCGGAGAGATTCTTCAAGTTGGGAATGTTGTTCAGATCCAAAGGCTCGATGATGCCCTGCTTCGCCATGGGCTGAATGAAGTAGTCGCTTGCCACTGTCAGATCGTAGATACCCCCGCCTGCCGATACCTTGGCGAGCATTTCCTCATTGGAGGAGAAGGTGCTGTAGTTAACCTTCACGCTGTATTTGTCTTCGAATTTTTTTATCACCTCTTCAGGCAGATACTCCGACCAGTTGAAGACGTTCAGCTCCTTGTCCAGCCCGTTGCCAGAGCCGTTTTCCTGCGTGGTAGGAGAGGATGAGCCACATCCTGCCGTCACCGCCAGTGCCACCGCAGCGATCGAGGCCGCAATTGAATGTTTCCAGTGTTTCGTCATAATGATCCCCCTTGTTTCTCTAATTTTTTCTCATCCGGATGCGCTCCGCGATGATGACCAAAAACAGCGTGACAATCAGCATCAAGGTGGACAGCGCGTTGATTTCGGGGGTGACCCCGAATTTGACCATTGAGAATATCTTGAGCGGTAAAGTGGTGCTGGATGGGCCTGCGACAAAAAAGCTGATGATTACATCGTCGATTGAAAGGGTGAACGCCAAGAGGCTACTGGCTAAGATCCCCGGCGCAATTACGGGAACGGTCACTTTAACAAACGTTTGCCATGGAGTTGCGCCAAGATCCATCGCAGCTTCCTCGATGCTCCTGTCAAACCCGGCCATTCGTGCCCGGACTACGACCACAACGAAGGGAACAGAGAAGGTAATGTGGGCAGCGATAAGCGTGAAATAGCCAAGTGGTACCTGCAGCTGAGCAAACAGGGCGAGCAGGGAGATGCCCATTACGATTTCGGGAATGACGATTGGCAGGTACAGCATGGCATCCAGTGCCGTTTTACCCCGGAAATGGTACCGGTACATTCCGACGGCTGCCAGGGTGCCGATCATGGTGGCGGCGATCGTGCTGATCAAAGCTACGAGCAGGGACGTTCTCATTGCATCCAGCACGTCACTGTTTTGCATCAGCTTCAAATACCAGTCAAGCGTAAATCCGGTCCAAACGGCATTCAGCTTGGATTGGTTAAAGGAATAGAGAATCAGGATAGCGATCGGCATGTACAAAAAGAGATAAATCAGGGATGCATACAGGATAGAAAGTTTGTTGCCAAAAGAAAGGCGCACGTTACAACAGCTCCTTCCCTTGTTTGTCTTTGGATACCAGGATGTAGCCTACAATGAACAGCAGCGTCAGTATCATCAGGATGATGGAGCTTGCTGCGCCGAAGGGCCAATCCCGCGCAGTGAGAAACTGATTTTTGATCAGGTTCCCTATCAAAACGGTTTTGCTGCCCCCCATCAGGTCGGGGATGAAAAAAAGACCCAGGGACGGAATGAAAACAAGCAGGGACCCAGCCAAAATGCCGGGGGCTGTCAGGGGAAGAGTAACCCTGCAGAATGTCTGCCAGGGTTTGGCTCCCAAATCTCTGGCTGCCTCTAGCAGGGTGCGGTCAAGCTTTTCAATGGAAGCGTATAGAGGAAGCACCATGAACGGCAGCATCGTGTATATAAGGCCGATCAGCACGGCCGTTTCATTGTACAGAAGAGAGAGTGGTTGGTCGATCAGCCCCAACTTCAAGAGCAGGGTGTTAATGACCCCTTCGGTTCGCAATAGCACGATCCAGGCGTATGTACGGATCAATGAATTGGTCCAAAAAGGGACGATGATCAATAGCATAAGGATGTTCCGGTATTTGGCCGGGGAACGGGCGATGATGTAAGCAAACGGATAGCCGAACACGAGGCAACTGGCGGTTGTGAAAAAAGCCAGGACGCAGGAGACCCAGAGGATCTTGAAGTAAAGCGGGTCAAAGAAGCGGATGTAGTTATCGAGAGTCAACGGGAGGTCGATTCCCCCAAACGAGCTGCGTGAGAAAAAGCTGACGGCCAACACCAGAACCAGAGGTAAAAGGAATAGTGCGACCATCCAAACTAGGACGGGGCCGATTGTCCACATCTTGCCGTAGTCTTTGGGACGGCTCGTTTTCGGCGCAGAGGCTGGATGGGTGGAGGCTGTGGAGCCGATCACCGGAGCTTTCATTGGGTTACCACCACCCCGTGTTCCGATTTCCAATGGACATAGAGCTCATCACCCGCACCCGCAGGCAGGAGCTGATCGGTCTTCTCCAGAGCAACGAATTGCTTGCCGTTTGTCAGAGTAACGACCGTCCTTGTTGATCCGCCGCAGTAGATCCTCTCCGTCAACCTGCCACAGATTTGGACAATCCGTTCATCGGCAGAGGGCTCTAGGGAAAGAACAGATTTTTCAGGCCGGATTGCCACTGTCACTTTCTCATTTTTGTGAATAGGGAGTGCCGTGGCCGCTATTTGAAAGCCTTCACACTCGATCAGCATATGTTGGTGATCCCGGGCGCTCACCGTACCGGTCAATAGGTTGGTTTCCCCGATGAATTCAGCAACGAATCGCGTCGCGGGCCGCTCATATATCACGGTGGGAGTATCCACCTGCTCCAGTACACCCCGATTCATGACAGCAATCCGGTCAGACATGGTAAGGGCTTCTTCCTGATCGTGTGTGACGAATATAAACGTAATACCCAATTGCTTTTGCAGGTGCTTCAGCTCGACCTGCATCTGTTTACGCAGTTTCTGATCCAGAGCTCCCAGCGGTTCGTCAAGCAATAGCACCTTGGGATTGTTGATCAGCGCTCGTGCGATGGCAATCCGTTGTCGCTGACCGCCGCTGAGCTGATCGGGCTTGCGGTTGACGAAATCTTCCAGCTGGACCAGATTCAGCGCTTTTCTGACACGCGTATCAATTTGGCTTTTGGAGACCTTTTTCACACGCAGTCCAAACGCGACATTTTCGTACGCATTCAAATGGGGAAACAGCGCGTAGCTCTGAAATACCGTATTGACGTCGCGTTCATAGGGAGGCAATTCGTGAACGTACTCGCCGTCCAGCATGATTTGGCCGGAGCTTGGATGTTCAAAACCCGCGATCATTCGCAGCGTGGTTGTTTTCCCGCATCCGCTGGGTCCTAATAAAGTGAGGAATTCTCCTTTCTGGATGTCGAGAGAAAGATCATGGACAACTGTTTGAGGACCAAATTGTTTGACGAGATGCTCTAGTTTTACCATGGGACCAAGCATAGGAACACTCCTTTATACATATCTAAAGATTCAGAATAGCAAGAATAATGCCAAGGCAATTGGCGGATGATTGCATTCGAATGATGTACAAAAAAGCAAAAAGTAAGAAGTTTAGAACGCTGGTTTCTTGAAAATTAGAAAATATTCTCATCACTGAGAAGTTGGTGCCACTCCAATTTGCGATATAGAGTAGCAAGCCCAATCTCTAACTTCTCAGCTACCACTCGTTTCGCTTCGAGCGATTGCCCGTGCTGCTAAAGCATCGCGGAAAGGAGTTACCGTTCGTGTGGGCGGAGTCGTTCTTTCGGGGGGAGTTCGCTTTCGCCGGGAATGGCAATGGCGTTGACGCTATGGTGCTGTCGAATGCGGACAGGGATGCTCTCCAGCCCGATGTAGGGAGTGGTTTCCATATTGACCGCGTATTCGAAGGCATTTTCGAGCTTTCGTACGTTCCCTGGCTACTGGTAGTGGCAGAACATTACTTTTACTTTCGGGGTGAAATCCAGGATCGGGTGGTTAAGCAGTTGGTGGTATTTTGCCAGAAAGTAATCCATTAGAAGCAGGATGTCTTCCGAACGATCACGAAGCGGTGGCATATGTAAGGGGATCACGCTCATCCGGAAGTATAAATCCTCTCTAAATTCATTGTTTCGGACCATTTCCTCCAGGTTTTTGTTGGTAGCCGAAATGACACGAATATTGACCGGCAGCAGCTTGTTGGATAAGACTCGCTCAACCTGCTTCGTTTGGAGGACATGCAACAGCTTAACCTGGAGATGAAAGGGTAAATCACACTCTGGAATGTCTCCGCAGTTTACGATGATGAACGGTCCGTTGCTTTGGGAACTAGCAGAGTGGATGGCGGCTGCCAGCATTGATGTTGGAGGTGCCGCGGGCTACCTGTTCAGCCTGATTGATCACAAGGGCAAGGGGGCGACTTTTCCCATGAATTTCGGAAAAATACCTTTCCCTTGTAATGGATAGGAGTACCCAGCTCTCCCAGCTCTTCCGTGCCCCCCTGAGGTACAGAGGGGTCATACTTGGGATTGTTTCACGCATCCTCGATGAAATAGGGCTGATTGGTGGTGATCACTCTGCCATACAAGTATCCCGCATCAATTTGACCGCCTTCTTCCATGCTGTTGATGCGCTTCTCGTAATACCCAGTGCCGGCAATAATTGTCAGGCTCATGCTCTTTCCCTCCAAGCATGTGATTACCTGTAGCAATTCGGTCGGAAGGAAGGTAAGTCCTCCCAATTTTTGAGAATATTCATTAAAACGCATCGTTATCTTAAGATTTCATGGGGAGCAGGGGATGATAGGACGCGGAACAAGGATATTTTTATCTTCGACAGCTTCGGAAAGTTACAAAGGGAAAAGCCATTTTTCCCACGGATGATGCGCTTCTGAAGATGTTATATCTCGTAACTGGATGTCCTACGAAAGTGGACGGGACGAGACTATAACAAGGACCGGATTCTCTTGCAGCTATCTGTTTTCTTTGAGGTTTCTACACGCTTATAACCACTGATGCATTGAAAGATGCAGTTAACAAAGCTGATAAATGATGGTATGGCGTATGAAGAGCTTGATTGATTTGTTCGGCTGTAATAAATCTTATGCTTGTAGTGAGTAAAGCACCCTTAATTGAAACATCTTTTTCGAATGCAACAGAGGGATGGAGCCCTTTCAATCGTTAACGGATGTACGAGGCTTTACGTTCTGATTGCTCGGCAGGTGAGCAGCTCAATCGGGCTAATCCAAAAGGTATGTAAATCCATATCCGGCTGCAAAAAGCATCCGTTTTTTTCATGTCCTTTGATCAAAACACCCGAGATTGATAGATGCATGGCGCTAATTTTTTCGTTTGTTTTAGCGTTCAGAAAATTCTATAAAGAGTATTTATTTGGAAAAAGGATTGTGGTATAAAAGAAAAGAAGTGAATGATTCTTTTTAAAAATAAAAAAAGTATTTAGTTCTTCTACCTCGATAAGGGGGCTCTAATCAGTATGGGCAGGGCTTTCACCAACGATGAGAGAGCTACGCAAGCCCGAGAATGTAAGCAATGGCTACCATGTTTCGGGATCAAAGAAGGAGGGTTTTTGGTTGAAAAAGATTCAGAGAAAGAGATTTTTGAAAGCAGGGGCATTCGCATTTGCCACGTTGCTGATGCTGAGTGCTTGTAGCAGCGGTGGTAGTAGTGATCCGCAACAAGGTAAAGGGGATGCAGCTGCTGATGAGAAACAAGAGAGTGGAGCACCCGTAGCTGGTGGAACCATTACGATCGCGTTTGACCGGGAACCAGATACGCTTGACGTACACAAATCGACAGGGGCGAGTGTTGTTGATGAAATTGCCCAATTCATGGGTGGTTCCCTCGTGTATATGGACCCAACTTCTCATGAAGTGAAACCGTATCTGGCAGAAAGCTACAAGATTTCTGAGGATGGGAAAACCTGGACCTTTACGATTCGTTCAGGAATCACGTTCCAGGACGGTACGCCGTTTACGGCAGGTGCCTATAAGGCGACGCTTGACCGCATCCTCGATCCGAAGACAGATGCGAAAAGCACGATTGCTTTAATTGACGCGATTAATGAGGTAAAAGCGCCAGATGATAAAACGCTGATTTTGGAATTAAAGGAGCCATTTGCACCCCTCATGCTCAACTTGACGGTCAATGGCTGGCTGCAGCCTTTATCGATGCAGGCAATTGAAAAGGGGGGCGCAGATTACGGCCGCATTCCGGTTGGGCTCGGTCCGTGGAAGTTTGAAAGTTGGCAGCCCGGTGAATCGATCACCTTCACGCGCAATGATTCTTTCAAATGGCCGGAAGCCTTTTATACCAACAAAGGTCCTGTGCACCCAGAGAAGCTGGTTGCCAAGTTCATCAAAAACCGGCAAACCATGATGGCTGCACTTGATAGCGGCTCCATCGATGTGGCGACGCTCGTACCCGCTAAAGATGCGAAGAAGTATAAAGCGAACGAAAAATTTGAAGTATTGGAACAAATGAAGTCAGGTATGGGCATGTATTTGAACTTGAACCAGAAAAGTGAAATTTTGCAGGATCTCCAGGTGAGAAAGGCACTCAACATGGCAATTAACAAAGAGGCGATTATCCAATCGGCTCTGCAAGGCGAAGGCGTTCCTGCTTATGGCCCACTGCCGCCAACCATTATGGGATATGACAAAGAGGTTGAATCCTATGGTTACAAGTACAATGTGGAAGAAGCGAAAAAGCTGCTGGATGCGGCAGGATATGTCACGAACGCATCTGGTGTAAGAGAGAAAGACGGAAAAGCGATGCAATTTACCATGCTTTCCGTAGAAAGCAAGTCCAAAGAATCTCAGCTCGTTCAGGCGATGTTAGGAGAGCTCGGCATTCAGGTGAAAATTAATACGATGGAGCTTGGCGCGATGATGGAAGCGGAACTGAAAGGTGAATTTGATCTGGCAGTTGGGGGCTACTCTTACTTTGATCCTGACATTCTGTATCTGTTCTTCCACTCCAAACAAATCGGTGGCTTCAATTATGCATCGATTAAGGATGAATCCATTGATCAACTCGTTGTCAAAGGACGAAACACGATTGATCCAGAGGAACGCAAGAAGATTTATGCAGAAGCGCAAAAGCGGATGGTCGAACAAGCGTATATCGTGCCTATTTATGTGGACAAGCAATTTACGGTCGTGAACAAGCGAGTGAAAGGCGTGGGCTATAATATCGATCGTTTGCAACTAAACGATAGCTGGGTGAGCAAATAATGAGGCAATATCTGTTAAAACGACTGATGTCCGGGTTGATCGTCTTGGTCGGAGTATCTCTTTTCTCTTTCGCCCTGATTCATCTCATTCCAGGAGATCCGGTACGTATCATGCTTGGGGAGAAGGCAACGAAAGAGCGAGTCGAGCAATTGCGCGAACATATGGGGCTGAACAAGCCCCTGGTCGTTCAATATGTGAACTATGCCACGGGCGTATTAAAGGGAGACCTGGGTACTTCCCTGAAAACGAGTCGACCTGTAAGCATGGAAATAGCCCAGCGTTTTCCAGCCACATTGAAGATGGCATTATCCGGGATCGTCGTCGCGATCGTCGCAGGGGTGATCATGGGTATTCTCGCTGCCAAGTACAAAGATACCTATGTCGATTATGCCATTATGAGTTTGGCAACTCTCGGTATGTCCCTGCCAAGCTTTTGGCTGGGCCTGCTGGTTATCATGGTGTTTGCAGTCAATCTCGGCTGGTTTCCAGTTGCCGGCGGGACAGGCTTCAAGGATTTGATCATGCCGGCAGTTACACTCGGTGTGCTGCTCTCTACTACGATCAGCCGATTGACTCGCTCCGGCATGGTTGAGGTTTTGTCCAACGACTACATCCGCACGGCCCGAGCGAAAGGAATGGGCGAAGGTATTGTGTTATTCCGTCACGCCTTCCGCAATGTCATGATTCCCGTAGTAGCTGTCGTAGGCTTGCAGATGGCTGCTTTGCTCGGTGGAGCGGTAATCGTGGAGCAAGTTTTTAACTGGCCAGGCATTGGTACATTGGCGATTGAAGCGATCAGCTCGAGAGACTTTCCCATGATCCAAGGAATCATCCTGTTCATGGGTGCGATTTATGTAATCGTCAATATCTGTGTCGATCTGCTGTATGCCGTCTTGGATCCACGCATCGACTACAGTACATCGAAAGGGGGCATGTAAGGTGAGTGGCCTCGACCGAATTGTTCAGCATCAAGCCTTGCAGAAACAAGAATGGCAAGCCCCTCGGTTTCAATTAATTAGAAAGATTTGGCAAAATCGTGCAGCCCGATTCAGTATGATGATTCTATTCGCAATTGTGATTTTGGGAATTATCGGACCATGGATCGCGCCACACGATCCGACGAAAACCTATTACGATGCCTTTTTGATGGGACCTTCAAAGGATCACTGGTTGGGCACGGATGCGATTGGCAGGGATGTGCTTTCACGGATGCTGTACGGTACACGTGTTACTTTAATGGTTGCGGTCATGGCTGTCGGCATCACATTTGTGCTGGGGACCTTGATTGGTGTGGTCAGCGCCTATGTGGGCGGTATTGTTGACAACGTTTTGATGAGAATCATGGAGGTGCTGCTCGCTCTGCCAGGTATCATTCTGGCACTTGCGATCGTTGCCGTGCTCGGGCCGAGTCAGACGAATGCGATGATTGCCATCGGGATCTCCTCGATTCCGGCATTCGCAATTCTCATCAGGAGTGCAGCATTGACGATCAAATCGTCTGGGTACGTTGAAGCAAGCCGGTCGATTGGCAGCTCCAACTGGTGGATCATTACTCATCAAGTTATTCCGAATATTTTCAATGTTTTAATTGTCTATACCACACTATTCGTCGGCGGAGCCATTCTGGAGACTTCCGCATTGGGCTTTATTGGTTTGGGTGCGCAGCCGCCAACTCCTGAGTGGGGAACTATGCTGAACGAAGGTAAGGATTACCTGTCGGACGCATGGTGGCTGGCTACTTTTCCTGGTTTGGCCATTACGATCATCGTGTTCACGGTCAATATTTTGGGTGATGCCTTGCGTGATATTTTTGATCCCAAATCACAAGGCAAGTAGGTAAGGGGAATGAAAGGAGGGAGCTTCTGTTGACAAATGTGCTGGACGTCACAAGGTTGACCACACAGTTTACAAAAAAAGGCACGGCTCTAACTGTTGTCGATGAGCTTAGTCTTCACGTGAAAAAAGGGGAGTCCCTCGGAATTGTTGGAGAGTCAGGGTGCGGAAAGAGTGTTGCATCACTCTCCATCATGCAGCTTTTGGGGCAAAATGGCAGAATTCAGCAAGGAAGTGTTCGACTGAACGGACGAGACTTGCTCGCGCTCTCCCAAAAAGAAATGCAACGAATTCGTGGGAAAGAAATGGCGATGATTTTTCAAGAGCCGATGACCTCCTTAAATCCGGTTCTCACCATTGGCAAGCAGATGAGTGAAGTGCTGGAAAAGCATGAAGGTCACAGCAAACAGCAAGCGCGCCAAAAAGTGATTGAACTGCTCACACTTGTGGGAATCCCCCGCGCGACCGAAATTTTTGCTGAGTATCCTCATCGACTCTCCGGAGGGATGAGACAGCGGGTGATGATCGCAATGGCGATTGCCTGCAACCCAACCCTGCTGATCGCAGATGAGCCGACAACAGCGCTGGATGTGACGATTCAAGCGCAAATCCTGGATCTGATCACGAAAATTCGCAAGGAGCTCGGGATGGCCATGATTATGATCACGCATGATCTGGGTGTCGTGGCCGAAACCTGTGACAGGGTAATGGTGATGTATGCAGGTCAGGTGATCGAAGAGGCCGATGCTCGTACCCTTCTACGCAGCCCAAAACATCCTTATACCATCGGGCTGATCAACTCCACTCCGCATAAGTCAAAGGGCGCAAAACGACTGAACAGCATCGCAGGGAGCGTTCCTTCGCCTGACGATTATCCACCGGGCTGTCGATTTGCTCCGCGTTGTGACAAAGTCATGCCGATCTGTTTGACGCAGCGTCCTGAGCTCATTGGGCTGGATCAGCAAGCCTCATGTCGCTGCTGGTTGTACGAGGAAAAGGCAGAACGATCGGCGGTGATGCAATGAATCCGGCACTGTTGGAAGTGAAAAATCTGCAAAAACGCTTTCCGATAAAAAAAGGCTTGTTCAAAGAAGCTAGCTATGTCCATGCAGTAAATGGAATTAATTTGAGCATCTATGAAGGCGAAACGCTTGGGATCGTAGGGGAATCCGGCTGTGGGAAATCAACACTAGGACGCTGCATCCTGCGATTGGTGGAACCGTCGGGCGGGGAGATCATTTTTCAGGGAGAACCATTGCACCAATTTGGAAAAAAGGAAATGAAAGCCGTAAGACGCAACATGCAGATGGTTTTCCAAAACCCTTTCGATACGTTGAATCCGAAACTAACGATCAAACAAATCCTGACAGAGCCATTGGTTGCCCATCGTGTACCTCACCAAGAGCGGGAACGCTTGATCGAGGAGACGATTGAAATCGTGGGCTTGAGCAAGCGCTACCTGCTCCGCTATCCGCATGAGTTTTCCGGCGGTCAACGGCAACGTATCGGGATTGCACGGGCGTTGATGCTCCGCCCCAAGCTGATCATTGCCGATGAACCGGTTTCAGCCTTAGATGTTTCGATACAAGCCCAGATTCTTAACCTGCTTCAAGATTTGCAGGAGCAATTCTCTCTTACCTACGTGTTCATCTCGCATGATTTAAGTGTTGTTGAGCATATCGCAGATAGAGTAGCCGTCATGTATCTGGGTGAGATCGTCGAGCTTGCGACAAAGGAAGCGTTGTTTGAAAAGGCGCTGCACCCCTATTCACAAGCGCTTCTGTCAGCCGTACCACAAACAGATCCCGACGACAACAAGGAACGAATTATCTTGAAAGGTGATTTGCCATCGGCATCCAATCCCCCAACCGGCTGCAAGTTCCATCCTCGCTGTCAAGCTTGCATGGAGATCTGCAAAACAGAGGTCCCTATGCATCGAGAGGTAGATGGCAGGTTGGTTGCGTGCCATCTCTATGAGTGAATACGAAGTTTTACAAAGGACAACAAGCTATCCACATAAAGCATGGGAAACTGATCAAATGGGAGGCAGGAAATGATGAATGTAAAGCAAAGGCTGGTTACACCAGAAGACATTGTCAAGTTCCAATGGCCGAGCAATCCAACAATTTCACCAGATGGCAAGAAGGTTGTCTATGAGAAAACAGTGGTTCGCACAAAAGAGAATGATTACGAAACGCATGTACATCTGGCTGATAGTAGCGGCCAAGAAAAGCGTATCCTGACCACCTCTGGAACCAGCAATCTGGGACCTGCTTGGTCACCTGACAGCAAAGCAATTGCCTATTTGTCCAATCGTGAAAACGGGATTCAGGCATGGCTTTTGACGCTTGACAGTGGGGAGGAAAAAAAGCTTACGAGATTCCGTCACGGGATCAGCTCGCTGTTCTGGTCGCCAGATGGGGACTATCTATATGGATTAGTACCGGTTCATGCGGAAAAATCAATTGTCGAAACGTTAGCTGACGACAAAACGCAACAAGAGCTGGATGAGCAGATCGCACAAGTGAACAAAGCGTGGGCTGCCGGACCCAAGCGATATGATCAATCCTACTACAAACTGGATGGCGTAGGTTTTGATAAGGGACTGAGAAGGCAATTGGTCGCGATACATCTGGCTACTGGCGATTGGAAACTGCTGACGAATGGACAGTTTGATGCCAGTGAACCCGTAATCTCTCCAGATGGATCCTACATCGCGTTTGTTGCCAATAGGGGAGAAGCACCGATCTACGGCGGGCAAATTTTGCGAGTGCCGACAGCTGGAGGGGAGCTCGAAACGCTCTACCCCGAGGCGGATGCCAAGGTTCCGGTGTACTCGCCGGATGGCAAATGGATCGCTTTCTTGGCAAATAAAGAGCACAAGCAATTATATGTGATGGACGCAACTGGCGGCCAAGCGCGTCTTCTGTCGGGGGAGTACCCGTTTTCAATGGGGGATCTTACTTTTACCGATATGTACTTTCTCCGCTATCCCATGCGACCGCAATGGTCACGTGACGGTGAATGGATCTATGCATTGAGCACGCGGGAAGGCAAGAACGAGGTTGTCCGTTTTTCCAAAGAACAGGAAGGTGCATCTTTCGAGGTTGTGGTCAAAGGTAACCGGACGATCTTTCATTTCTCATACAATGGTAATGACGGCTTGACGATCGCATATTCGAGTCCAAACCAGCCGGGGTGCATTGCGTTTGTGAATAGCAATGGAGAAGAAGTGCGACTAGATGATTGTAATGAGCAGTTGATGAGCGAGCTGATTGTAGCAGAGCCGGAAGAGTTCACCTTCAGTTCCATAGATGATTGGCAGATCCAGGGCTTTCTGTTGAAGCCAGCATCATTTACTCCAGGGGAAAAATACCCGATCCTGCTAGACATTCACGGTGGTCCACATTCCATGTTTTGCTACGCCTATTTTCATCAGATGCAGGTATTTGCCGCCCAAGGCTATGCCGTGTTGTACATCAATCCGCGAGGCAGTTCAGGATTTGGTCGTGAATTTTCCGAGGCGGTACATGGCGATTATGGTGGCAAGGATCATCAGGATCTCTTGAATGGTTTGACAGAAGCTGTACGGCGCTTTGACTTCCTGGATGGAAGCCGAGTTGCGATCAATGGCATCAGCTATGGCGGCTTCATGGTGAACTGGCTACTGACCAAAACAGATCAATTTTTTGCTGCCATATCGGAAGGATGCATTTCCAACTGGATTTCAATGTATGGCACAAGCGATATTAGTCCTGTTTTTATCGAGCAAGAGTTCGCTGGTAAAACGGATATGGAGACGCTCTGGAAACACTCTCCGTTAGCGTATGTCGACAAAGTGAGAACGCCGCTGTTACTGCTGCATTCAGAACAAGACCTGCGTTGCCCAATCGAGCAAGCGGAACAATTTTATATTTATCTCAAGCGATTGGATCGTGAGGTTGAATTCCTGCGTATGCCTGATGCCAGCCACGGATTGTTGCAAATCGGTAAACCTGCTTTGCGTATAGCACGGGTCCAGGCTATGGTTGAATTCGTTTCCGCACGGTTACCACAAGTCTGATCAGCGAAAGAGGGGGGTTTTCATGCGTCTTTTCCGAGTATTGCTTGTCTCGCTTCTCTGTTTGACAGCAGGATGCAGTCAATCTGTCAGTACCAAACCCCAACCAGAGCAGTCCGCATCAGTCCCGACAGCGGGAGGAACGATTACCCTTGCGATGACAGAAGAACCGGATACGCTGGATGTTCAGGCCAGCTCTATGCTTGTGACTGAATTTATAGGAGGCTATCTGGGTGGTGCCTTGCTTTTCGAAGATGAGAAAACCATGCAAATCAACCCGTCTCTTGCAACATCATACACCGTCTCAGAGGATGGAAAGACTTGGACGTTTACTTTGCGTTCGGATGTCCGCTTTCATGACGGAACACCGTTGACCTCCAATAGCTTTAAAGAGACATTCGAACGAGCTCAGTCGAAAGAATTTGCCCAACAAAGTACGGGATCATCCCTGTCCTCGATTGAATCGATCACGGTACCAGATGATCAAACGCTCGTGCTTCATATGAAACAACCGTCTGCTCCGCTCCTTTCCGATCTCGCCAGCCCCGGTTGGGCGCAGCCGTTGTCTTTGCAGGCAATCGAAAAGGCGGGAAAGCAATACGGGCGAAGTCCCGTTGGTGTAGGGGCCTGGAAATTCGAAAGCTGGAAACCAGGGGAATCGATCTCGATGGTACGCAATCCTGATTTTCATTGGGCGGACGCGTCTGCACAGAATCAGGGTCCGGTTAAACCAGACAAGCTTGAGATTCGCTTCATTAAAAACAGCCAGACGATGCTCGCGGCATTGGATAGCGGTTCTCTCGATGTGGCCACCAATGTGCAAGCAAAGGATGCCAAAAAATATCGATCCAACGAAAAATTCACGGTACATGAGCAGTTGAAAAGCGGTCTTGGCTTATTTATCGGATTGAATTTGCAAAAAGAAATCTTCCAGGATATTGGCGTACGCAAGGCACTTAATATGGCTGTAAACAAAGAAGCGATTGTGCAAGCCTCCCTGCAGGGGGAAGGCGTACAAGCCTTTGGACCGTTGGGCGAAGCGATGTTTGGCTATGATCCTTCAATAAAAGATTACGCTTATTCCTATCAGCCCGAGGAAGCTGGCAAGCTGTTAGAGGAGACTGGCTGGAAGCTGAATCCTCAAGGCTTGCGAGAGCGTAATGGCACACCGCTGCGCGTACATTTGTTGAGCATGGAACGTTTTTCTCAGAGCGCACAGTTGGTTCAAGGCATGCTGAAGGATGTCGGTATCGAGGTGGTTATTGATACGCTGGAACCGGCAGCGATGATCCAGACGGCTTTGTCCGGTGATTATGACATGACCGTCATGGGGTATGGTGCTACCGATCCGGACGTCTTGTTCCAGTATTTACATTCCAGTCAACGCCAGGGAGGCTCCAACTTCTCCGATATAGCTGACGAGCAGATCGACAAGCTACTCGAAAAAGGCCGTGTTACCGTGAACACAGACGAGCGAAAGCAAATTTACGTGGATCTGCAAAAACGGATGGTAGAGCAGGCGTATTGGGTTCCGATTTTTACGGAAAAAAAGTTTACCGTTATCAATAACAGGGTCCATGAGGTAAGGCTTCATCCACTGGGCTACCCCGTCTTTCAGGATAGCTGGGTAGAACTGTAAGGGAATCGATGAATCACACATGAAGTAGCGGTTAGTTGGAGAGGAGAGTAACGCAGATGTCACTTATTATCGATGGTCATTTTGATCTTTTGATGGATGTCGCCATTCAACGGGAACAAGGCAAAAAAAAGGTAATTGAAACCCATTATCTACCTGACTTTCAAGCAGGCGGGATTGGGGCGGTCATTTGCGCGATCTTTGTTGACAGTAGTTTTTTGCCGGAAATGGGTTTGCGAAAAGCTCTGCAGCAAATCAGCTCGTTGCATGCAGAGGCAGCCGAATCACCTGACAAAATCATGGTGTGCAAAAGCGTCGATGATTTGCTCACGGCGCAAAGCACGGGCAAGCAAGGCTTCGTACTGTCCTTAGAGGGTGCCGAACCACTTTATAACGACTTGAGCATGCTGCGTATTTTTTATGAGCTGGGCGTACGGTTTCTGGGGCTGACGTGGAGTCGTCGAAATTTCGTGGGAGATGGGAGTCATTTCAGCTCCGTGCGGGAAGGTAGACCGGGCGGAATTACAGATTTTGGTGTTCAATTGATCGAAGCAGCAGAAGAGATGGGGATCATCATCGATGTCAGTCATATCAACGATGAAGGTTTTTGGGATGTGATGTCGTTTGTCAAAAAGCCGGTTATCGCTTCTCATTCGAACTGTCGGGCATTGGCATCCTCCATGCGGAATCTCACAGACGAGCAAATTAAAGCGATCGCAGGCACAGGCGGCGTCGTTGGCATGAATGCGGTCAGTTTCTTTGTTTCCGAAACAGACGAAGAAGCGGACGTAGAACATCTGGTCGATCATATTGACCATATCGTGAAGCTCGCAGGCGTGGAGCATGTGGGGCTGGGGCTGGACATTACCGATGAATTCATGAAATATGTTTCGCCGGATAGTATTGCATCGATGCCACGCAAGCCATTCGATATTGTGAAGCGGCATTCCAGTGTTCCCCAGATCATCCATGTCCTCGAAAAAAGAGGCTATACAGACAGGGCAATCGAGCTGATCATGGGGCATAATTTCCTCCATTTGTATCGAGAGGTATGGCGATAAAACGTTCGAGAAAGAGACAGGAGGCTTAAGCTTATGGAACCGATCATTCCGAAGGGTGAAACGTACAAGCTTTATGAATCCGGCATTCATCTCGCCGATTTGTACGATACGGACAATGGATGGCTTCAACGCAGGAGGACATTGGAAAAGGACGGCTGGACGGAGCTCACAGAGATTTCATCTGAAAACCAAGGGTACAGCTTACCACTGCAGTCGATCGCTGAGCGGTTGGGCGAGTGGAACACAACGGATTGGGATGCAGCCGATGATGTGGTGACGAGCTGGGGTGGACATTATCAGCGGTATTTTCAAGTGTCAGCACACATCCAAGGCGAGATAAAAACGGCGTGGGTATGGGCACTTCGAGATGAGAAGCTGCCGATCGATCTGATAGTTTTGGATCAGCAAATTATTGCTTTTTTGTTCAGTGGCAGAGGTGAAAGCACCGTTCTGGTTAAACCAGGCTTTGAAGAACTTACTCCGCTGTCTGAATGGAACCATTCGCTGCTCTCCAAGGCAGAATATGGCGTCACCCGGTTGGGGAGACACGATGTAACCATGCGCGATGGCATCAAGCTCGCTACTGAAGTGTGGCTGCCGAGTGGAATGCCAGAAGGAAATCGGGTACCGACGATCCTTGTCCGCACACCGTATGGCAGAGTCACTGAACATTTCGGGGGTTCGCAATGGCTGCGCTTTGTAAGAAGGGGCTATGCCCTGGTTTCACAGGATACGCGTGGACGTGAAGATTCAGAGGGTGAATGGCTGCCGTGCGCCAATGAGATAGAAGATGGCGATGACACGTTAAACTGGATTGCAGCTCAATCGTGGTCAGATGGAAAAGTGGGCATGATCGGTGGGTCGTATGGCGGATTTGTCCAATGGGCAGCGGCCGCATCAGGAAATCCGCATCTGCAAGCGCTTGTCAGCTATGTGACTGCCGGTACTCCTTTCGTCGATTTGCCTCGAAAAGGCGGGACGATCCTCTCCGGTACATTGGCTTGGGCATTTGCCATGGCAGACCGTAAGAAAGACTTTGAAGCAGCCGTTCGGGATGATTGGGATGAAGTGTTGGCCATTCGACCGTTGATAGATATTCCTACAAAAGCGTTGGGCAAGGAAGTCCAATTCTGGAATGAATGGATGAGTCATTCTGACAACGACGATTTCTGGGCGAGAGCGGATTGGAGCTTATACGGGGATAAAGTAAACGTACCTGCGTTACTAATCTCAGGCTGGTACGACGATAACGGGGCTGGAACCACAGAAGCATGGGAGATGTGTGAAAAGCACGAACGAGAAAACCTAAAGCTGATCTTGGGTCCTTGGTACCACCAAGCCAATACGACTCGATCCATTCACAATGTGCAATTTGGCAACAATGCGATCCGCTATGATCTGGATATCCTGCAGCAGCGCTGGTTTGACCGCTTTCTCAAAGGGATGGATAACGCAGTGGAACAAGGGCCGCGCGTCCAGTATTACATGGTGGGGGAAGACGAGTGGAAGACCAGTGAAAACTGGCCGCCGCAGGAGGTTGTATATACGCCGTATTACTTGCTGAGTGGTGGACAGGCGCAAACAAGCCGCGGGGACGGAGTGCTTTCTGCGCAAGAAGCGTTTGCGAATCAAAAACCCGACAGCTATCAGTTTGATCCGCAGGATGCCGCCCCTTTTCTCATCGATATGTCGGAAAATGAGTGCAGTGTACCTGAGAACTACTATGAGGTAGAGCTGCGAGAAGATGTCTTGGTATACACTACGCCACCGCTTGAAGAGGAGCTTGTTATCGCCGGAGACATATACGCAGTGCTCTATGCTTCCAGCTCGGCTCGGGATACCGATTGGCTGGTGCGACTAACGGATGTGGATGAGGAGGGCAACTCCATCCGGCTTTCGGATGGGCTGATCCGTGCCCGTTACCGCCATTCCACACACCAACCGGAATTGCTGGAACCAGGAAAAATAGAGTGTTACGAAATCAAAATGAGCAAAATTGCCAATACATTCAAAAAGGGACACTGTGTCCGTGTATCTGTCACATCAGGAGCTAAAAATTTAGCGTTTCCCAACCACAATACTGGCAATGATCCAGCAACTGACATTGCTTTTATCGTCGCTACGCAACAGGTATTTCATGACGCAGAGTATCCAAGCCATGTAAAGCTTCCCGTTTTGCAGACTAGACAAAACGGCTAGAGTAAGGTCATATCTGTGGGAAATGTGGTAATGAACAGGGAGAAACGGGATCAGTGTGCAGCTGATTTCGTTTCTTTTTTCAACGTATCAGAATTTATAAGCGTGAACGCTTTTGAATTCTGAAGCGCATGAAGAAGTGCCTCAGCGTCCGCTTCTGGCATCACTTCGATAAACTTTCCGCTAAGACGCGGTCGCTCATCCCTGAGAAGGAATCGATAGAGGTGTTCTTATCTCATTCAGTTGTCGCATATGGCATTTCTTATGGTGCGAGTGTAAACTTTTTTGTCAAAGTAACCATTTACGTGAATGTGTACTTGGAGGGAATAGCCTATAGTAATAAGATAGAGGATAGGATACTGAAATATATAGCAGACAAAACAACTAAGCAGATAGCGGAAATTAAGTATCGGAGGGGCACTTTATGCAGGAGCAAATGACATTTGAGAATCTAGTAAAAGAAAAATATAATGGCCTATCCGCTGCGCAGAGGAAAGTAGCCGCACATCTTGTGCAGCATTTGGATCAAGCGGCTTTCAACACGGTCGTACAGATTGCCCGAGAAGCAGAAGTGAGCGAAACGACTGTGATTCGCTTGTCTTATGCACTTGGTTTTAGTGGCTTTACTGAAATGCAGGGGAAAATCCAGCAGCAAATCGTGCAAGGAACTTCATCTGCTCAGCAGCCAAATCGCAGGCCGAATCCAATCACGACGGCAGGAGAAGAAAATCTGTTCAGACAGACGCTGGAAAATGAGATTGCGATTATGCAGCACAATCTCACTCTATTAAACGAGGCAGAAATGTGGAGTGCCGTCGACATATTGACGAAGGCAGACAACATTCTCATCATCGGGCACCGTGGCTCACATGCAGCGGCAAACTGGCTGTCATTTGTGCTGGGAATGGCGCGGGAGAACGTGCATTTATGCCCTGCAGGTGGGAATTCATATGAGAAGCTATTTAGCATGAATGAAAATTCCGCAGTTATCGTCATTTCCTTTCCGCGATATTCCAAAGAGTCCTACAAAATTGCCGAAGCAGCCAAAATGCTGGGCAGCAAGCTGATTGCCGTCACGGATCGCCTACTGTCGCCAGTCGGTCGCATCAGTGACATCGCGTTGATTTCTGAATTAAATGTAGACATCAATACCGGAAACAACTCCATGGCTGCGGTACATAGTATTTTGCATATACTGAGCCTTGGTATTATGGCGAGGAATCGAGATGTTATGCAAGCGCGCCAAGAGCGTATGGAACAGGTTTATAGCAGTCAGGACGTTTTTATTGAATAGGTCTTCTATTTGGTACGAAAAAATCTAGCGGAAAGCTACTGCCGATTAACATAGTGAGGCGGCATTTGCAAGGTATTTTATGGAGACCGCTGTTTCTTTTGTTCCATCAACGAAAGAGGAAAAGAGCTTGTTATGATCATCGACAAACAGGAGTAAGCCAATAAGGATGGCAAGTATAGGTAGCTAAAAAGAACCAGATAGACTCTGGTTCTTTTCTTTTGGTTGAACCGGACGTTGAAGGACAAGATTTGAAACACGAAAACAGGTGCATACGGATGCACTAATTTATCACTATGTTTCAAGCTTGCAAAAACCTCCCGAAATCCATACTGCTCTGTGAAAGTGAGAACAGTATGGATGTACCCGCATTATTGCGAGGCTCTCCACTTCAATGAGAAGAGAGGTTTTTTCTATTACGGTTTAGGTTCTTTAATACCGTGTAAATTCAGTTTTCTATACAAAGTCCGAATGCCTATACCAAGTTCTTTTGCTGCCTCTGTTTTGCCCTTACCATCGTACCCATGCTTGTTCAAAGCAGCTCGAATCGTTTCCGCTTGAACATCCGTCAGTGTTGTTTTCATCGCTTGTTCATGATTGACTTTGTGCTTCAACAGTCGATCCGGAAGGCTGAGCACAGTAATCTCATCTTTTGTCTCCATATGCAGTGCGTATTCCACTACATTTTCAAGCTCACGGACGTTTCCCGGCCATGTGTACGTTTGCAGTACGGCGATCGTTTCCGATGAAAAACCGAAGATGTCTCTGCCTGCTTTCATTCTTCCTTTTTGTAAAAAAGCAAAGGCCAGCTCTTCGATGTCACTTTCTCGCTCTCGCAAAGGGGGAACGGTTAACGGTATAACATGCAAACGATAGTAGAGATCAGCCCTAAATTTTTTCTGTGCGACCAACTCTTCAAGATTGTGGTTGGTTGCAGCGATGATCCGCACATTGGTCGGTATTGATCTTGTTGCGCCTATTCTTTCAATAGTTGATTCCTGTAATACTTGCAGCAGCTTCGGCTGCATCTGCATAGGCATATCCCCAATCTCATCGAGAAAGAGCGTCCCTCCTTCTGCTAATTCAAATTTGCCAGGCTTGCCCCCTTTTTTCGCACCGGTAAAGGCCCCATCTTCATACCCAAACAGTTCACTTTCAAACAGGTTTTCAGGTATGCTGGCACAATTTACAGCGACAAAAGGAAAAGTGGCCCGATTGCTTGTTTCGTGAATGGCTTTGGCTAGATGTCCTTTTCCTGTCCCGGTTTCACCTGTAATCAGTACGGTGGAAGAGCTGTCTTTGATTTTATCGATCTTGTGTTTGAGCTCGACGATGACCTGACTCGTTCCTTTCAACGAGTTATAAGAGGGGAGCCGAACAGGGATGGCAACAGGTCGGGTTATTTGTCTCTCCTGTTTGACAATCGTGACAATGATTTCGGTCACTTCTTGAAGAATTTGTTGATACTTATCCAATCGTTTTGAGAGTCGATTTTGCCCTTCTTTTGTAAAGGAGGTGAGCGCCACGACACCAATGGGGTGGTCTTCCAGGTTGATACAGTTTAGTACCTCCATTTTCGCCGGGCAGTGAGTATTAAAACGGCAGCCTGAACAAGTATCCATATAACCCGGTTTGTCCACGAGATATCGCCCATTTGTGAGCACTTCTTCAATGGAAGGCACGTGCACACTTTGACCTTTATGCTTTAAGTACCGATGAGTGCTGACGACTAGCTTTCCATCTTGGTCAATCACTGCTGCGTCAACATCAAAAATATGAGAGATGCTGGTGATGATTTTTTCAATGGATGGCTTGAATACCTCAAGTGAATGCATGTATAACCCTCTTTCTAAAGAAGTGTATGCTACAGCTTGCACGCAAGGTAAGGAATAGGCGAAATATTCGTTCTTTGGCAATTGTAAATGAATTTGACAGGTATGACAATTTGCTTGTCACGTCTTTTGACAATAAAAATGACAGTTATGACAAAACTAGATCTGGTTTTATCAACTGAACAAATGTGTGTAATGAGAAAAACCGCGTTGCAGGCCAAAATAAGAATATTGGCACAATAGTTGCTTTCACAGTGAAGGCATGCAGGATAGCTACAACTATGAAGGAGGAAATCATCACCATGCAAACAGACAATGATGTGTTTCGGTTACAAAGAAAAGTAGCGGTAGTAACGGGGGCTGCTTCAGGGATCGGTCTCGCGACAGCAGAACGGTTAGCTGAATTCGGGGTACATATCATGCTGCTCGATATCAATGAGACACTCGGCGAGAAAGCAGCCGCCAATATCGAAGCGGCAGGAGGAAAGGCGAGATTCTACAGGTGCAATGTCAGCTCTCAGAGTGATTGTGAGCGTGTTGTAGCCCAGATTGCTGAAACATTTGGACGCATTGATATTTTGTTTAACAATGCGGGGGTCATTCGTCGCCAAACGGTTGTGGAGTTGGAGGAACAGGATTGGGATTTGGTGATGGACGTTTCCCTGAAAGGAGCTTATCTCCTCTCCAAATACGTCATTCCTGTCATGGCGAGAGGAGGAGGGGGAAGCATTATCAACACGGGATCTGGCTGGGGATTGAAAGGCGGAGACAAGGCGGCAGCCTACTGTGCGGCAAAAGCAGGTGTTGTCAATCTGACACGTGCCATGGCGATTGACCATGGAAAGGAAAATATTCGTGTCAACTGTGTCTCTCCAGGTGATACCGACACTCCCTTGCTGCGGGATGAAGCTCGTCAATTACAGCAAGAGGAAAGCTCCTTTTTACGAGCATCAGCAGCTGGACGGCCACTGGAGCGATTGGGATCTCCCCGCGATATTGCCAATGCCGTTCTGTTCCTGGCGAGTGATCTGTCGGCATGGGTGACTGGATCGGTACTGGTAGTGGATGGCGGAGGTTTAGCGTAAGCAAGAAGAGATCGCCACGCACAAATATGGAAATGGAGGAACCTAAAACAATGAAAAAGAACCGTCAAGTCGCTCATCCCTATATTCCCAACTCTGTACCACAAGTCCAACAGGAAATGCTGCGAGAGATTGGTGTAGTAAGTATGGAAGATTTGTATGTGGATATCCCGGAGCATTTACGTCTAAGGGAAGCGATGGACATTCCGCCTGCGTTGACGGAATATGAGCTGCAGCGCCACATGGAAAAAGTAATGGATAAAAACACAACCTGCAAAGAGAATATCAGCTTTTTGGGAGCAGGCTGCTGGCAGCACTTCATTCCTTCTGTTGTAGATGAAATCAACTCGCGCTCGGAGTTCCTGACTGCTTATGCTGGCGAACCTTACGAGGATCACGGTCGCTTCCAAGCGCTGTTTGAATACCAGAGCTTGGTCGCTGAACTGGTTGATATGGATGTTGTCAATGTACCCACCTTCGACTGGGCACAGGCTGTATCAACTGCTTTGCGCATGGCATCTCGCATCACGAAGCGAAATGAACTGCTTCTCCCCAAAAATATCTCTCCAGATAAACTGTTAATCATAAAAAACTATGCATCCCCTGATCTAAAAGTCATGTTGGTAAATTACAAAGAGAGCACAGGCATGCTGGATCTGGACGATTTAAAGAGCAAGCTCAGTCAAAATACGGCTGCTGTTTATTTTGAAAATCCGACCTTCTTGGGGCCGATTGAGGCAAACGGACAGAAAATCGCCGATCTCGCCCACCAAGCTGGAGCGATTTGTGTGGTCGGCGTTGATCCGAATTCATTAGGAGTATTGGCTCCTCCTAGTCATTATGGGGCAGATATCGTATGCGGTGACTTGCAGCCATTAGGCGTTCACATGCATTACGGCGGAGGGCAGTCTGGCTTTATCGCTACTCATGACGATCCCACCTTTGTCATGGAATATCCGTCTCGCTTGTTTGGCATTGCTCCGACGGAGGTGGAAGGCGAATACGGTTTTGGGGATGTGGCGTATGAACGCACTTCATTTGCCCAGCGTGAAAAAGGCAAGGAGTCTGTAGGTACGCAAACAGCACTGTGGGGAATTACCGCGGGCGTGTATCTAGCCCTGATGGGACCACATGGGATGAAGGAACTTGGACAGGGAATCATGCAGCGTTCGCAATATGCGGCCAATCAGCTTTCTTCCATTCCTGGCGTTACGTGCAAGTTTGCTTCTGCTTTTTATAAAGAATTTCTCGTTGATTTTAGTCAGACGGGCAAGTCAGTGAAAGAGATCAATCAAGCGCTGCTTGCAAAAGGAATTTTTGGAGGGGTAGATATGTCACAGGCTTTCCCTGAATTGGGACAAAGCGCTCTTTACTGCGTGACTGAAGTACACAGCAAAGAGGATATCGATACAGTCGTCCAAGCGATCCGGGAGATTGTCTAGAAACCATAGAGAAAGGAACGATGGCAGGATGAAACGAATTGTGAGAGACCATAAAGTGAGAAAATTCCACCAAGCCAAGTGGGATGAACCGGTTATTTTTGAACTGCATCAGCCAGGTGAAAGAGGGGTAGAGGTTCCCGAAGTAGAGGAAGAGATCGAAGCCGTTGTAGGAGATGGCCTATCAAAAATCCCTGCGGGCATGGAGCGCAAGCAGTTGCCGAACCTGCCTGAAATTGGCCAGATGAGGGTCCTTCGCCACTACCTCAGGATTTCTCAAGAGACGCTTGGTGCTGATCTCAACGTGGAAATGGGGCAGGGAACATGCACGATGAAGTACTCGCCAAAAGTGAATGAAAAGTTTGCGCGTTCTCCCAAAATGGCAGAATTGCATCCGTTGCAGGACGAGTCAACTACACAAGGGATGCTGGAAATGACGTACCGTTTAGACTTGGCTATGCGTGAGATTTCAGGGATGGATAGCTTCTCATTCCAACCTGGAAGCGGCACGCAGGCATTGTTTGCGATGGCATCGATTGTGCGGGCTTACCATGAATCGAGGGGAGAAGGCCAGCAGCGTGATGAGATCATCACCACCATTTTCTCTCATCCTTCTCAGGCAGCGACAGCGGCAGTCAAAGGCTTTAAAATCATTACGCTCTATCCTGACAAAGATGGCTATCCCGATCTTGATGAACTGAAGCAAGTCGTGTCTGAACGAACAGCCGGATTTGTCGTCGCCAATCCGGAAGATACAGGCATTTACAATCCGCGGATCAAAGAGTTTACCCAAGTGGTGCATGAGGCGGGAGGAATCTGCTATTACGACCAGGCGAACGCGAATGGACTGCTCGGCATTACCCGTGCGAGAGATGCTGGTTTTGACATGTGCTTCTTTAATCTGCACAAGACATTCTCGATTCCTCATGCGTGCGGAGGGCCTGCCACAGGCGCACTTGGGGTATCAAAAGAGCTGGAACCATTCTTGCCAGGCCCAATCGTCGATTTCGATGGAGAGCGCTACCATTTCAAACGGGATTTGGCACACAGCATCGGAAAAGTGAGAAGCTTCTACGGAGTTCCACCAGCGGTATTGCGTGCGTATGCGTGGATTCGCAGCTTGGGAGCAGCAGGTTTGGAAGAGGTGGCCAAGGTAGCTGTCTTAAATAACAACTACTTGTACCATAAAATCACGCAAATTCGTGGAGCGAGTGCCCCCTATATCAAAGGCAGACGATTGGAGCAGGTCCGTTACAGCTGGGAGCAGCTGACGAAAGAAACGGGGATAACGACAGAAGACGTGCAGCGCAGAATGTGCGATTTCGGCCTGCACTACTGGACCAGTCACCATCCGTATGTCGTTCCCCAGCCGTTTACGCTTGAGCCCACAGAGTCATATTCCAAAGCGGAATTGGATGAATATATCAATGCGCTGGCGCAAATCTCCAAGGAAGCGTATGAACAGCCCGAGATCGTGAAAACGGCTCCGCATGCGAGCGTTGTGCACAGGATCGAGGAATCTGTATTGGATGATCCGAAGCAATGGGCTATCACCTGGAGATCGTACCTCAAGAAGGCAGAAAAAGAATACTCGCATAAATAATACGAAATGTGGGGGGCTATTCATGAAAAAGAAACTGCCAATGACATTGCTTGTCGGCTCTCTAGTGCTAACCATGCTAAGCGGTTGCGGTTCAAATGCTACGCAATCTTCTACGCCAGCAGCACAGCCTGCGGGAGAGAAAATGGAATTGGTAACAGACGGAAAGCTTACCTTTGCGATGAGCGGGCTGTTAAAGCCACTTAACTACAAAGACTCCGGCGGCAACCTCACGGGTTTTGACGTCGAGATTGGAAATGAGATTGCCAAAAGAATTGGATTAGAGCCCAATCCTGTAACGAACCCGTGGGAAACGATTTTACAAGGTTTGAAAGGGAAGAAGTACGACGCCATTATCGGGAGCATGACTGCTACGGAAGAGCGCGCCAAGCAGGTAGACTTTACCGATCCATACTATATTTCTGGCGGACAAATCTTTGTAGCTCAAACGAACGATACGATGAAAACCAAGGATGATTTGAAGGATCGGACTATTGGCGTCGTTCAAGCAAGTACGTACAAGGAAATCGCTAAGAAATACACCTCCAAAATCAAAGGGTACCCCAGTGACGTTTACGCTTTGCAAGACCTTGTTCCTGGACGTGTTGACGCTGTTATCACCGATAAAATTGTCGGGGTTTCCGCCATCAAAGAGCAGGGCTTACAAATCAAGTCTGTAGGAGACGTATTGGAAAAAGAGAACATCGCGATCGCTGTAAATAAGGATAATCCCGTTCTCCTCAAAAAGATCAACGAAGCGATTAAAGCGATGGTCGAAGATGGGACCTATGAGAAAATCAGTGTGAAATGGTTTGGCACGAATCTGTTGAAATAGGCAAAAGTGGTGCGCTGGAAACGGCGCACCTTTTGGGAGGTGTTGAACGGCATGACATTTTTTCAGAGCATCTACTCCATTTTCCAAACACATGGATTTGCCTTTTTAGAAGCGACCTGGATAACAGTCACATTAACCATTGTCTCTTTGCTGATCGCTTCGGTCATCGGACTGATCTTCGCCTTTTTCAAGGTATCGGGCATCTTCATTCTGGAGAAGATTGCTGACTTCTACATCTTCTTGGTACGTGGACTCCCCTTGATTGTGCAGCTCATGTTTTTGTACTACGGAATTTCAAGTGTATTGGTCTTAAGCGACTTTACCGCAGGTGCGCTTGCCTTGGGGATTCACTCCGGGGCCTATATCGCTGAAATTTTCCGAGGAGCCATTCAATCGACTGACCGCGGACAGATGGAAGCAGCCCGTTCGTTGGGAATGCCCTATGCGCTTGCCATGCGGCGCATTATACTCCCACAGGCATTCAAACGAGCGATTCCCCCGCTTGGCAACCAATTCATTATCGGGTTGAAGGATTCGTCGCTTGTTGCCTACATCGCTGTAACAGAGCTGTTTAACAACGCCCTCTCTGTGCAAGCGGAGAACTATATGCCGTTCGAGACCTATTTTGTTGTCGGCATGTATTACTTAGCGCTCGTGTTTATCTTCACGGTTATCGTCAACAAGCTGGAGAAGAGATTGGATGTCGGGAAGCAGAAGGAAGCGAAGTCGGGCAAAGTGAAAAGGAGAGAGGAGAAATTGCGAGAGGGGACCACGGTATGATCAAAGTGCGAAATCTCGTGAAATCGTTTGGCGATGTGCAAGTCTTGAACAACATTTCCTTAGAAATCAAGAAGTCGGAGGTGGTGGTGCTGATTGGCGCGAGCGGATCAGGGAAAAGCACGCTGCTGAGATGTCTGAACTTTTTGGAAATGAATAGTGGTGGAGAGATTGAGATAAACGGACAGGTGATTGATTCAAAGAAAACGGACTTGAACAAGGTACGGGAGCATATGGGAATGGTTTTTCAGCATTTTAATCTGTTTCCCCATATGACAGTCCTGGAGAACGTAATTGAGGCGCCTGTGCACGTGAAGAAAAAAAGCAAGCAAGAAGCAACACAGAAAGCGATGAAGCTATTGAAGAAAGTCGGTTTGACCGATAAAGCGGATCATTATCCCGATCAGTTATCAGGAGGGCAAAAACAACGGGTGGCGATTGCCAGAGCGCTAGCGATGGATCCGGACGTCATGCTGTTTGACGAGCCTACCTCGGCGCTCGATCCGGAGCTGGTTGGCGAGGTACTGCAGACGATGAAGGATCTAGTAAAAGAGGGCATGACGATGATTGTGGTGACGCATGAGATGGGCTTCGCGCGGGAAGTGGCAGACCGCGTGATCATGTTGGCAGATGGGCACATGATCGAGGAAGGTCACCCGACGATCTTCTTTACCCAACCGCAACATGAGCGGACACGCCGCTTTCTTCAACAAGTCTTGTAGACGAAAGATGGGGGTAATCTGGTGGAACATCTAATCAATCAAGCGGTAAGACAAATGCAAGTGTCTGGTATCAGGAAAATCGCCAATATGGTCGCCAAGTACCCTGATGTCATTAACCTCACGCTTGGGCAGCCCGATTTTACGACTCCCGAGCACATCAAAATAGCGGGGAAGAGAGCGATAGACGAAGACAAAACATTCTATACGCATAACGCGGGATTGTTTGAGCTGAGAAAAGCCGCCAGCGACTATCTTTATCAAAAATACCAGCTTTCCTACCATCCCGACGACGAAGTTATCATCACAACCGGGGCGAGTGAAGCGATTGATATTGCCTTTCGAACGATACTTGAAGAAGGATGCGAAGTAATCCTGCCTGCACCTGTTTATCCCGGATATGGACCGCTTATTCAACTTTGTGGCGCCGTCCCGGTATATGTGGATACGTCAGCGAATGGTTTTAAGCTAAACGCTGAAATGATCCAAAATAACCTGACGGAAAAAACGCGTTGTCTCGTTCTTCCTTATCCGTCCAATCCTGTCGGGAGTATTTTAGACGAAAAAACCTTGACTGAAATTGCTGATCTGCTGAAAGATAAAGAAATTTTTATCATTACGGATGAAATATACAGTGAGCTGACTTACGGTAAAAAACATACTTCAATTGCTTCCTTTCCTGAAATGAGAGACAAAACGATCGTAATCAACGGTCTTTCCAAGTCACATTCTATGACTGGTTGGAGAATAGGCGTGACATTTGCTCCCGCTTACCTGACTGCCGAAATGGTAAAAGTCCATCTTTACAATGCTACCTGCGCCAGTTCGATTAGTCAGTATGCTGCTGTCGAGGCATTTACTCGTGGCATCGAGGATCCGATTGAGATGAAGAAGGAATACCAAGCAAGAAGGGACTATGTATATGACCGGTTGGTTTCTATGGGATTTGAAGTGGACAAACCGGATGGCGCTTTCTACATGTTTCCGTCAATCAAACAATGGAACATGAAGTCGTTTGACTTTGTCACACAATTATTGGAAAAGAGACGAGTTGCTGTAGTTCCAGGAGATGTATTTTCGGAATTCGGCGAAGGTTATATTAGAATTGCTTATGCTTATTCCATGGAAACATTGGCAGAGGGGTGCAATCGGATTGAACAATTTGTACAAACGCTAAATATGGAGAAAGGGGGAAAAGGTGGATGCAAATAAAAAAGGCAATGGAAAAAGTACCAGGCGGGATGATGCTGCTTCCTCTTTTGTTAGGGGCCACAATCAATACGTTTATCCCGACCGCTGGCGAATTCTTTGGTTCTTATACAGGAGCCCTCTTTAAAGGAGTTTTGCCTATTTTGGCCGTATTCTTTGTCTGTGTGGGAACAACCATTGATGTCAGGACAACGCCAAAGATCTTGAAAAGAGGAGGGTCCCTCCTTTTTTCGAAAGTAGGGGCTTCCATCGTTGTCGCGCTCATTGCTTCCCAGATGATTGGGGAAGGAACCGTCCTCGGAGGCTTGTCCGTGCTGGCTATTGTCGCTGCCATGAACGATACAAACGGGGGATTGTATTTAGCTTTGATGGATCAGTATGGAAAAAAAGAGGACATTGCAGCTTATCCAGTCATGACTGTAGAAGCGGGACCATTCTTGACGATGGTGACTCTCGGGATAGTAGGGCTGTCCGCTTTTCCTTGGCAGACTCTGATCGGAGCCGTTTTACCGCTTGCCATAGGGATGATTCTCGGGAACCTGGATAAAGACTTTCGTGATTTGTTTGGTAAAGCAGTTCCCGCTTTCGTTCCGTTTTTCGCTTTTGGATTGGGGGCGGGACTTGACTTCAGGAAAGTGATGGACGCAGGATTGGTTGGGCTTTTCTTGGGTGTAGCTGTCATTCTGATTACAGGAACGGCGTTATTTTTCGCGGATAAATTAGCAGGGGGTAACGGAGTCGCGGGAATAGCGGCTGCAACCACAGCGGGCAGTGCTGCTGGTGTTCCAACGATAGTTGCTGCAGCCAATCCCGCTTATGCTTCCGTTGCTGGTTCCGCCACGGTAATGGTTGCAGCCAGCGCCATCGTTACAGCTATCTTGGTTCCGTTTATAACGGCATGGTGGGCTAAGCGTGTCAATGTCCAACTGAATGAGACGGTCAGTAAATAACCGCTCTTTTGCAGATGTTAAAGTTAGAATGTTAGGAATGATTACACTTTTCATAAAGGAGCGTGCTATGAAATGTTATTTTGCCGGGAAGAAGTACTAAGATTAACCGATGATTTAGTAAAGGTTGAAAGCGTTGTCAATACCACAGGTGAAATTGACATCGCAAAGAGCTTGCATGATTTACTCGCTTCCTTTCCTTATTTTCAACAAAATCCTTCTCATCTCATTATGCCGCGCACGGTGAATGATGAGTATGAACGGTACAACGTCTTGGCCTTCGTCAAAGGCACGAAGGAGCAAAGTGACAAAACCGTTATCTTAATGGGACATATTGATACGGTTGGCATTGAAGATTACAGCCATTTAAAAGACAAGGCCTGTTTTCCTGGTGAACTGATGGAGGCTCTGCAAGACGAACTGTTGCCAGAGCTAGTAAAGGAACAGCTGCACTCAGGTGAGTGGCACTTTGGACGCGGTGTTTTAGATATGAAAAGCGGCGTTGCCAGCCATATTTATCTACTAAAATACTACTCTCTGCACCCCGAAGAGCTTGCGGGCAATCTCGTGTTATTGGCAGAGTGCGACGAGGAAGTCAGCTCACAAGGTGTCTTGTCTGCGCTTAAGGATTTGAAAAGATGGAGAGAGGAGCATCATTTTGATTATATAGCTCTCATTAATTCTGACTTTGTGGCTCCTCGCTTCGAAGGTGACGAGAATCGTTATATTTACAAAGGAACAATCGGAAAACTGCTGCCTTCCTTTTTCATTACAGGGGCAGAAACCCATGTTGGCTCCAGCTTTGAAGGTTTAGACCCTAACTTTTTAGCAGCAGAGCTAACGAGACAAATTAGCTATAATCCTGATTTGTGTGATGAATCATTAGGAGAGATCCCAGCGCCTCCGGTTTCGTTAAAGCAAACGGATTTAAAGCCGTCCTATACGGTACAGACTGCTCTGGCTTCTTACGTCTACTATAATTTCTTTATCCAATCGTGGTCACCCAAGGACGTGCTTGTCATGCTGAAGGAGCAAGCAGAAATCGCCTTTACGAATGCGCTCCGCACCTTGCAAGAGCGTTATCGAAAATACTGTGAGCGCATCGGCGAGCCTTCCCGGGATTTGCCGTGGAAAACAAGGGTGATTATCTATGAGGATATGAAGAAAATGCTTGTGGAAGAGAACGGAGAAGCATATGTGCAGCATATGAAGGAGTTCAAAGACAAGCTGCTCTTGGATAAAAGTCTTGATACACGGATGTTTGCAGCGCGAGTCGTGGAAGAGGAATGGAACTGGATGAAGGATAAGAGCCCAGCGATCATCCTGTTTTATTCATCGCTCTATTCCCCGCGCATTGAGCTGACAGGCAAAAATGAACGTGAACAAAATTTGTTGAATGCGCTGGAGCAAGCGGTGGAACAGGTACAACCACACTATCAGCACCCCATTGTGACGAGAAATTTCTTTCCATATATTTGTGATATGAGCTGCGTGGCGTTAAGTGACGATGAGGAGGGGATTCTTGCGGTTGCTGAAAATAATCCCGGATGGGGTACCAAGCACTACGTTGACTATCAAGACATTCGGGACATCAATGTGCCAGCTATCAACATCGGGCCCTACGGGTATGACGCCCATAAGAAATACGAGCGTATGGAATTGCAATACTCCACAGAGATCGTCCCCACTATAACAAATGAAGTGATTCGCAGATTGTTGGGCTGAATAACGAACAGGGAAGGGAGAGGATCGTAACATGGTGACTGGAAGATACGCGGACAGCCTTCACAATAAACGTGTGGTGATTACAGGTGGAGCAAGCGGGATCGGTCTCGCCACGGCTATCCGATTTGCGCAAGAAGGGTCTGTCGTAACCATCATCGATAATCATGAAGATCGGCTGCATAGCACGCTGGAGAAATATTCGGCAATTAAGCATGGAGTAGTAGCGGATGTGAGTAACCCGGATGAAGTTGGGGCTGCCTTTGAAAAAATTGATTCGTTGATGAACGGAGTAGATGTTCTGATTGCCAATGCTGGAATCAGCGTAAGAGCGAAATTTATTGATATCACCCCGGAGCAGTGGAAAAAAGTGCTCGGGATAAATCTCGATGGCATCTTTTACACCGCCCAGCAGGCTGCGAAACGGATGCTTTCCCAAGGCCACGGTGTGATTTTGATGACAGCTTCCACGAATGGACTGGTTGGACATCCGTATTATGCGGACTACAATGCCTCCAAAGCAGGGGTCAATCTCTTGGCTCGAACAATGGCACTGGAGCTCGCACCGACCATTCGGGTCAATACCGTTTGTCCCGGATACGTTCTCACACCGATGCAGCTTGCTGAATATACCCCGGAAATGTTGGAACAGGTTAACGAAAAAATCCCTTTAAAAAGACATGCCCACCCGGAAGAAGTAGCAGGTTTGTATGCGTTTTTAGCGTCCGCAGAGGCCGCGTATATTACTGGTCAGCACATTCCGATTGATGGTGGAGAGCTGGCTTGAGAAGGTGCAATCCTCCCTTTTCTTCCCTTGCGTTGGAAGGGAGGTTTTTTTTTGTAGTTGGCAGCAGCAATGTCAAAAACAGCAATATTTCGCTTTACGCTCAGTTGAAGGCTGGCACGATTGTGAATCCAGGATATGATGATTTTTTGCTGAAATAAGGTCCACTTACGGATGTTGACCGATATTCACTCATCTAGGTAAGATGAGAGTGAAGATTTTGATAATTTAAAATAATGCAGCCGCATGATGATCAAAAATATCATTAGGATTAAAGAAAGTGGTAGGAAAAGATGGAAATTAAAGTTGCGTTCATTGGTCCATACGATTTGGTAGAGGAGGTCAAAGATGTTGCGATATCATTCCCGACCATAACCCTGCTTCCGTTTGGCTACAAAGACGTCGAGGAAACAATACGTCTGGTTGGTCAGTGCAAGAGCGAAGTGGACGTCTTGTTATTCGCCGGCCCGATTCCTTATCAACTTGCTAGAGAAGAGGTAGAGGAAGGGAAACCGATGATCTATCTTCCGCATAATGGAACGAGTTTGTACCGTGTCTTTTTTCAGCTTTTGCGGGAAGATCGGTACAAAGACGATCGCCTGCGGTTCAGCATAGACATTTTACGCAAGGAAGATATTGAAGAAAGACTGGAAGAACTGGATATCAGAATTGAAAAGATGTACGTGAAGGAGTTCCAGCTTGGTCAAAAAACGGATGATATGATGCAGTTTCACTACCAACTATGGATGAATCAGCAGGTAGATGCTGTGCTTACCTGCATGAATTCCGTCTATAAGCAGCTAGTACAATTGGGTGTCCCCTGCTACCGTATTATTCCGACCAAAACTGCAATTCAAGAGTGCCTACAGCGGGCTGAGCTGGAAGGCAAAAGCAGACATCTTAGTGATACACAGTTAGCGATTGTGATTATTAGCGTAGACAGCTTTGCTCAAAAATCAGGCACTTCCGAATATGAGCTGCAGCGTAAGAAATTGGCCGTGCAACAGATCTTAATTGACTACTGCGAGGAAACCCAAGCTCTAATGAATTGGTCGGATCGAGATGAAATCACATTTGTCACCACACGCGGAGTCATTGAACGTACGACCCTTAATTTTAGCCACTATCCGCTGCTCGATCAGATCGTCAACCAACTGAACCTCACAGCCAGCATCGGGATTGGTTTGGGCAGGACGGCCAACGAGGCGGAAATCAAAGCGAGAGAAGCCTTGCAAAAGGCTAGAGTAAGCGGTGGTAGAAGTTGCTACATTGTTATGCAAGATGGCAACGTACTAGGTTTGCTGGGCAATGAACGTGTAATCGGGTACTCGGTCCGCAGCGATGATCCACAGCGGTTACAGTTCGCCCGCAAAACCGGCTTGAGCGTGGGTACGGTTAACAGGTTGATCTCATACTGCCAAGGCCACGGCAGTTCAAAAGTGACCGCAGCCGAACTGGCGACTGGCTTTGGCATAACGATCCGAAGTGCCAGACGGATTCTCAGCAGGCTGGAGCAATCCGATCTTGCGAATGTCGTCGGCGAAGAGCAGCCGGTCTCAAGAGGCAGACCTCGCCAGTTGTACCAGTTAAACGCAAGCCTCTTTACGTAATAGAATTATGAAAAAGAGTTCACTGAGGTAGTCCAAGAAGGAGGCCAACATGTTTGACATTCTGATTCGCAATGGGATGGTTTGTGACGGGACAGGGAACCCATGGACGCGATTAGACATCGGGATTCGCGGAGGGAAAATATCCAAAATTTCCAATTTGGATGATGAAAATGGAAAAGTGGAAATCGATGCGAGCGGCCTCATCGTGGCTCCGGGCTTTATCGATCCACATGTTCACTCCGATTTATGGTGTACAAAACCGGACGTTCACAAGATTAAGGTGCAGCAGGGAGTGACCACAGAGCTGTTTGGCCAAGATGGAATCTCCGTGGCACCTGTGTCTGAAGTAACCAAACCGCTTTGGCAGCAACAGCTAAAGGGCTTGAACGGCGATTTTCCCGATTGGCCGTGGAATACAGTCGACGAGTACCTCGCTTTTTTGGAAAGCGCGAATCTTGCCGGCAATGCTACCTATCTGGTTCCGCACGGAGGAGTCAGAACGCTGGCGATGGGTTTTGAAGCGCGTGAAGCTACACCCGCAGAAATTAGGAAAATGGCTGAGCTGGTTGAAGAAGGAATGCGACATGGTGCATTCGGAGTTTCATCCGGCATCCAGTATCCGCCCTGCGTGTTTACCAATAAGGAAGAATTGGTGGCGATTTGCAAAGCTGCTACCAAGTACGACGGCTGTTTTGTTGTCCACATTCGCAACGAGAGCAATCTCTCGCTGGAAGCGTTGGACGAAGTGATTGATGCCGCGCGCCTATCGGGGGTAAGGTTGCATGTATCGCATTTCAAAGTGTGCGGCAGCATCAACCGCGACAAGCTCGCACCGGCATTGGCCAAGCTTGAGGCAGGTCGGGCCGAGGGAATCGAAATTACCTTTGACCAGTATCCTTATACGGCGGCGTCTACCGTGTTTCAGGCGATCTTACCACCCTGGATGCATGATGGTGGAACAGCGGAGATGCTTGATCGGTTGAAGGATCCGGCCATTCGCGAACGGGTCAAGCACGAAATGCTGACCAACGGCGAGTACGATAATACCGTTCGCAATAACGGCTGGGGCAATATCGTCATCGCTTCTGTCGCCTCTGAGAAGAACCGTGAACTTGAAGGAAAGAGCGTCAAGGAAATTGGAGAGCTGAAAGGTGTCGACCCATCCGACGCGGCGCTTGACCTCCTGATTGACGAGAACTCGGCGGTAACCATGATTATTCACTGGGGAGTGGAAGAGGACATTCTCCAGGTGATGAAGCACCCTCTGCACATGGTAGGTTCTGACGGGGTCTTCGGAGGCAAACCGCATCCCCGCCTGTATGGATCATTTCCCCGCGTACTAGGTCACTATTCACGCGACAAACAAGTGTTCCCGATCTGGGAAGCTGTCCGTAAAATGACTGGGGCGCCGGCACAATTGCTGCGGCTAAAGGATCGAGGATTTTTGCGCGAAGGCAACTGGGCAGATATCGTCGTCTTTGATCCAAACACAGTAATTGATCAGGCAACATATGAAGATCCATTGCAAGAACCGCTCGGAATCGAGTATGTGCTGGTCAATGGGCAGATTGCCGTCGAACACGGCGTGTACACCGGCGTAACCGCAGGAAGCGTCATTCGCAGAGGAAGGGAGTAGACAGAGCCAATGGAACATAAAGAAGAAATGCGAAAAGTACGAGAGAAAATGATGAGGGGGAAATGAGGATGCGTAAAGGTCTGGGTCTGTTATTTAGTCTTATGCTTTCATTTTCATTGCTGCTTGTGGGCTGCGGCGGCAATCAGGGGGGAAGCTCCACCGGTGAAACACAAGCAAGCAAACCGGCTGAAGCCAATGGAGTCAACGCTTCCAAGCTGAAAACCATACAGGAAGGAAAGTTTCTGTTTGCCTTAAGCGGCATGGCCAAGCCGTACAACTATACGGATGGGGATAACAAACTGATCGGCTTTGATGTCGATGTGGCGATGGAGATCAGCAAGCGGTTGGGATTGGAGGGCGTCGCCGTCCAGACACCGTGGGGCTCGATTTTACAAGGACTGAAAGCGAACAAGTACGATGCGATTATCGGCGGCATGTCGATTACGGAAGAGCGGCAAAAACAAGTTGATTTTTCTGAGCCGTATCTTCTGCAGCAAGCCGTCATGTTTGTCAACGAGAAGAACTCCTCCGGGATCAAAAGCAAGGATGATTTGAAAGGAAAAACGGTAGGAGTCGTCACTGCTTCTACTTACAAGGATTTTGCACTGGAATTGGTTGGACCGGAAGGCAAGGTAAAAGAATATGAGACCGACCTGTTTGCACTGCAGGAACTGAAAAATGAAGGGCGTATCGACGTTGTCATTACTGATCTTGGCGTAGGAATGGATGCCATTCAAAAGGGCAAACTGCCGGCGCTTGCAATCGGTGAACCACTGTTCGTCGACAAGTGCGGAATTCCTGTTCAAAAAGGAAATCAAGCGCTGTTGGATGCGATAAATAAGGCTCTGGATGAGATGAAAAGTGATGGGACATATCTGGAAATCAGCAAGAAGTGGTTTAACAAAGACATGCTGTCTACGTCGAACTAATCATTGATAAAAAACATGCGCAGCATCCGCGTTGCGCATGTTTTTTTAAGGAGCGTGCAGAATGGAAGATTTCCTTCATCTACTGGGTGAAACGTGGTTTGGTTTCTTAAAGGCAGCAGGTCTCACTGTTCAGCTTACTGCTGTTTCCCTCGTGATTGCTATCTGTATCGGGTTAATTTTTGCTTTCTTGCGGATATCTGACTCGAAAGTACTGAGTGGAATCGCAAAAACCTACATTACCGTTATCCGCGGTACGCCTCTTATTCTGCAGATTATGGTGCTCTATTTCGGGATTGCAAAACTCATTTTGTTGACCGATTTTTGGGCAGGCGCATTGGCTCTTGCTATTCATAACGGAGCGTATATCGCCGAGATTTTCCGAGGAACGATACAATCGATTGACCGAGGTCAAATGGAAGCCGCTCGCTCGCTGGGAATGCCGTACTCGTTGGCGATGCGGCGGATTATTTTGCCGCAGGCGTTTAAGCGGGCGATTCCACCGCTCGGCAACCAGTTTATTATAGGGCTGAAGGATTCTTCACTGGTCGGTTTGCTTGGCTTTCAGGAGCTATACCTGGCTTCACAATCGACAGCCGCTCGCACGTTCCTGCAGTTTGAATCGTACGCAATCGCCGGGTTATATTATCTCGTTCTTGTGCTGTTCTTTACCTTTGTGTTAAACAAACTGGAAAAACGTATGGATGTCGAAAAGGCAGGGGGATGAACATGAAACAGACGATGGTTGAAGGCAAGCAGCTAAACAAATCGTTCGGCAATCTGCATGTACTGAAAGAATGTAATCTCACCGTTGAGAAAAGCGAGGTCGTCGTTCTGATTGGAGCGAGCGGTTCAGGGAAAAGCACGCTGTTACGCTGTTTGAATTTTCTAGAGATGATTAACAGCGGCGCGATCTATATCGATGGTAAGCAGGTCGATCCGCAGAAGGACAATTTAAACCATATTCGTGAAAACGTCGGCATGGTGTTTCAACATTTCAATCTGTTTCCGCATATGAGTGTGATTGAAAACATCATCGAAGCACCTGTCCACGTGAAGAAAATCAAACGCGAACAGGCCCTAGCCTATGCGAACGAGCTGCTCAGCAAGGTTGGGCTGAGCGATAAGGCAAATGTCTTTCCCCACCAGCTCTCCGGCGGACAAAAACAGAGGGTGGCGATTGCCCGGGCATTGGCGATGCGGCCAAGCCTTATGCTGTTTGACGAGCCTACCTCGGCTCTCGATCCCGAGCTTGTCGGCGAAGTACTGGGAGTAATGAAAGAACTGGCCAAAGAGGGCATGACGATGATCGTTGTGACTCATGAGATGGGTTTTGCCCGTGAAGTAGCGGATCGTGTCATCGTAATGCACGACGGCCAAATCATTGAGGAAGGGGCGCCAAAGCAGTTGTTTGAAAACCCGCAACATGAGCGGACGCGGCGTTTCTTAAGCCAAATTTTATAAGTAGTTATTGCAGCATCGTGTGCTGACTCCACCCTTTGCTAAGATGCAGTAGTAGGGGTAGATATTACACATTGCTTTTGTTAAGTGTAAAGACGTTCCACACCGGAGCGTTCTTTTTTTCGTATTGTCACCCTATGCCTCAAAATACATAAAATGGGCTGTGAAAATGTTCTTGTGAAAGGCGGTCATGCCGGGGGAAACGCGCTGGATATATTGTTCGATGGGGATCAATTCAACCTCGCGCCCTGGGTCGTGGCTTACAGGAAGCGGTACATAGAGCGAAGGAATATATTACAATCGCCATTTAGCATTCCTTGTCGATCGGAAAGAGCAACCGCCCTACTCATCATTTTAATGAACGTTACAAAAACGGATTAATTAAAGAAAGGAGCTAAGATCAATGGAAAATTTACGGGAGAACCTCATTTTACTGATGTCTTTTACGTTGTCTACTGTGAGAGGGATAATACCAATATGGCTTCGGTGTTTTTGAGAAACTGGGGCGTTGACATTGGGAAAGATTGGGTATTATAATGGTCGCAGCAACTATAATCATGTCTATTAAGAAGGATGACTATCGTGAAATTAGAAAAATATATCGGTGTTAATGTGCAGCGGGCGGCGCTTAAGTTGAATAACTACTATCAAAAAGTGGTTAACCCGTTTGATATTACAGTAGATCAGTGGGAAATACTGGTCATCCTGTGGGAAAAAGAAGGGATTACCCAAAAAGAGCTTGCTGAAAGACTGCACAAGGATCAGACAAACGTTGCACGAATGCTTTTCAAACTGGAGAAAAAGGGGTTTATTTATCGTGTGATCCACGAAACGGATCGAAGGTCTTTACGCGTATATTTAACTCCTAAAGGTCGTGACATTAAAGATGAAATCCTTTCTCCATCCCTCGATGCGTACAAGAACACGATCAAGGGTTTGTCTGAAGAGGAGGTTGAAACATTCAGAAGGATTCTTACTGTAATGTATAATAATGTAAAGGATTTATAGCAACATAAATGATTTAGTAAAGGAGCGGTTATATGAATTTTAATAGTAGAGAAGCTGTTGAGGTCCTGGAGCGTACACCGCAAACAGTGGAGTATTTTCTATCCGGTTTATCCGATGGGTGGTTGCAATGTAATGAAGGCGAAGTAAACTATTTCCCTCATTTTGATCTTTTTTCTCATTTAAATGAAAGGTCTGTAAGAACGATGGAACTAACATTGCTTGAATTTAAAGAGTTTAGAAAAAGAAATATAACCAAACTTAAAGATCTTATTGTTCCTGATTTGCATCTCGAATTGATGGGTTCACACTGCATTCGGTGTAGTGAAGGTAAGGGAATTGAAATATTTAGGTATATTAAAAAAGAATTAATGGAATGGAGATTCATAATGAAGATGTGAGTAATAAGGATATATAGTTGCTACGACCATTATGATCAAGACTACCATTTTCGATTTTTGATTGAAAATACATCAACAGATTAAGTACTTGCTGCGTCAATTAATGACATGACAACAATAAAAAGGAGAATGCGTGTTGGAAATATCCAATAAAGATGTCGGGATTTTTGACGCCCAGTATAGAGCACTGACCATCGGGATCATTCTTGCCGTTACCACCGTTGCGTTTGAAGGACTGGCGATTACCACGATTGCTCCGAGTCTGGCGCAAAAATTGCAAGGTCTTCATTTGTACGGCTGGATATTCAGCGCCTTTCTATTGGCACAAATCGTCGGAACCATGATTATAGGTCAGCGGATCAACAAAAACGGCGTTTTTACATCGTTTGTGGCATCGATTCTTTTTTTCGTTATTGGCATCGTTATTGCTGGCACCTCCATGAACATGGTTATGCTGATCCTAGGGAGAGTGTTTCAGGGGTTTGGCGCAGGAGCCATTATTACGTGCGTATATTACAGCATTACTTTAGGTTATCCCGATAATTTGAGAACGAAAATACTTGCCATGTTTTCAGGCGCGTATATTTTTCCTGCGTTAATTGGCCCTTATATCGCCGGGCTTTTAGCTGAGTTTCTGTCCTGGAGATTTGTTTTTTGGCTGGTGCTTCCTTTCATCGGCTTGGCTGTAGTATTGACTTTTCCCGCTTTTCGCAAATTTTCGATAAGAGAGAAAGGAACCATCAAAGGCAGTCGTAAAGAAGGATATGCTGTGTTGCTGGCGATTGGAACGGGACTGCTACTGACCGGACTCGGTTCTATTACCGATTGGAAGGGGATGGCGCTTTCAGTGGCAGGAATACTTGTCATGATTCAGCCTTTGCGAAAGTTGCTGCCTAAGGGCACTTTTAATGTAAGGAGAGGTTTGCCTGCGACCATTGCTTCAAGAGGTTTGTTTGTCGCTTGTTATAATGCCACTGAAAGTTATGTTGTCCTTGCTTTGACAGAAGTGAAAAAACTGCCCGCAGATCTGGCGGGATTGATTGTCGCCTCAGGCGCATTAAGCTGGTCAACGGCAGCTTGGCTCCAGTCAAAGCTTGATGGCAAAGACCATGGGACGGGCCGTAACAAGCGGGTCATGGCTGGTATTTGTTTTATGATCATCGGGGTTGCGGCGGTTATGCTGGCTGTAGGCATGCCCGAGGGCGGAATCGTATTCGCGGTGATTTCGCAAATTTTCACCGGATTTGGCATCGGCTTGGCGCACCCAACCACAGGAGCGATAGCATTGCAGCATGCAAATACAGGTGAAGAAGGAGAGATATCCGCTAGCCTTCAGTTTACAGACGCATTCAGTCCAGGTTTAAGCATTGGGATCGGCGGCGCTTTCATTGCCGTTAGCCAGACGCTGAATTGGGGGCTGTTGACGGGGATCCTTTTGGCTTTGTCTCTTCAACTGCTTTTCGTCATCCTGAGCTTTGCGATTTCCTTTCGCATAAAACGGGCGAAATTAACCTCTGAGAGGGACTTATCGAGTCCGGAATAATGGGTAAAACATATTTGAACTTAGATATTGGGAGTTCGGATGTTGAATGCTGACAGACACCACAGTGGTAGTAGGAAGCGCAATAGGTCTGCTTCATGACGAATAGCTTAATATTGGCAGTTCACGGAGACGGACTCCATCTTGCACGGGCTGGATCCGCGAACGAAGCTTCTCGGCACGATCGTGATCATGTTGAGCTTTCTAACGCTGGAGACGTTTATCAGCTACACAGCTCAACTCTCTTCGTTTTGATGGTTTTATTAGCGACAACATACTCGCAGTTGAACCAGTGGTGATTCGTCGTGCTGTCTGATATTTAGCGGAAAGTATTAAGGGTGATTGCGAACTACTCCGTTGGTTGACGTAGGACACCATGACCATTCTCGAAGCGTGGGAGAGAAAAGGGCAAGGTAAATGGCAAGCAAGATAGAAAATCCTTTTTCGACGAGGTTTGTATCGTCAGAGCAGAGGGAGCTTTACCTTCAGATGAAAGAAGACGAAAAGCTCGTAACTATGCCCGTGATTGAACAAGATGAACTAGAAGCGTTTCATTATATAATCCGTATTCAGCAAGAGAGGATTATGCAATCACCGTTTCTTGGTGAAAGCCAGTAAAAGGCGAGCTGGGAAGCATTTGCAGCATGTGCGAGGTGGTGAAATGGATTGAAATCGATAAAATCATAAGCGTTAGAGCATAGTAGTTTCAGTCCATATCCGCGCGGAGCATTAAGACCTAATAGCGTTAAAACCGATAAATCAGTGTTTTTGAGTACTAAAACGTCAAAAGAAGGCACATCTAATATGTGCCTTCTTAACCGAACGAGACTCGTTAGGTCTCTGTAGAAGAATTGCACTTAGTTGTTAACTACCGTTCAATCCACTCAGATTGGAGGATAGAATACTGATATTCATCAACCCACTGTCCTTTTGACATGTAATTTTGCAATAAATGTCCCTCACGTCTCATTCCCAGACGCTCCAGTACGCGGATGGACTTTTCATTTCGAACATCAGAAAAAGCAATCACTTTGTGTTTTTTCAGTGTAGTGAAAATGTACTTAAAGAGCGCTCAAGTTGCCTCATTTGCATAACCGTATCCTTGATGCTCTTGGGCAAGGGTAAACCCATTTCCACGATTCGAGGTTCATTTAGTAGTGTATGAAGAGCGCAATCTCCAATTAATTCATTCGAATTAGCTAAAGTAATTGCGAACTGAAACCATGTGCCAGGTTGATTGGGCGTTTGGGAAATCTGTGCGTTGACAAATGCTTTAGCATCTTCATATTTGTAGTTCTCCCAAGATTGAAACTTAGCAACAGCCGGATTAGAGCGATACATATAGAAAGTACTAACGTCTTCTAGGCAAAAATGTCGTAAAATCAGTCGATTTGTTTCAGCATAAATCTTATTGGAATTTTCCGCATTTTTTCACTCCATTAACAAGAAGTTGACCAAAGCGCTCGATGATCAGTTATCCGTATCAGTAAGTTTTCGATTTAAAGTATCGATTGCCGATAGTTTCATAAACAATGTCTCCTGATATAAAAAATGTAAAGCAGTTTTCTTCGAATCAATCTGCTTAATCATATTATAACAATACGATTTTGAAATGGGTGACGTTCAACTAGTTTCAGTAATGGTCGGTAGTCCGAAGATCGAATTTGACTAAATAGCTTACGGTAAATAGTTAAGCTTATCCTAATTTTATTGCGGCACCCTGAAACTATGAAGGTTCAGGGTGCCGTATACTTTCAGCTCGATGGCAGGGCGTCACGGTTGAACAGGCTGCCTGCGAAAGTCAAGCCGCAGCATCGGGGATCCATAAAAAGTAGCTGCAGGCATCGTTCCAAATTCATCACAAGAATTGTAGGGGGAGGGCGGACCCATTTAACCAAATCCCTCGTTCCTTGCAGTATGTGAGGTTCTCCCGAGTCGGTAGATTTGATCGGTTAGCACTTCTTTTAGGGTATGCGCCGAAGCGTATCTTGTACGTCTCTACTGATTCGATCAAGGTAATGCCTTCATTGAAGGTGTCCCATTGCCGCTGTTCCAGAAAGGCGTATCCTTGCACCAAGCTAACGGACACCAGCGCCAGCGGCACTATCTGGGCACGCTTGATCCATCGATTATCCGGATTCAGACGACCGTCAAAAAGCAAGAAAAACCTCGCTCGGCAGTAACAATTGGTTCTCCTCATTGATGTACGGCTCGTATGGCTCTTTGTGTTACTGTGCTTTGCTTTTCATCTGTCTATAAAGTTTACACCTGTTCACGACAATAGCGCACTTAATAGACACTTCCAAGACAGTGACTTCATTAAGGGATCAGATGGATACGCATTTTGGCTTGGTATGCGATTTGCTTAGTATCAGTAGATAAAGAAATCCATCCATGTTTATGGAAGCAAACCGAACTCCAATGATGATGGCTCGGGATCATACAAATCCAAGACAAGAGGGTGTTAGGAATGGAATTTAGTGAAGAGTTAAATATGTTGAGAAAGACGATCAGCCAGTTTGTTCAAAAAGAAATCGCACCGATTGCGGAAGAGATGGATCGAGCGGACGAATGGCCAGAAGGCCTTTGGAACAAACTGGGTGAACTCGGCGTGCTTGGCATCACCGTACCAGAAAAATACGGAGGAACTGGACTCGGACCTGTAGAGCAATCGATTGTCACGGAGGAGATTGCCAAATACAGTGCAGCTATCGCGGTTTCGTATGCAGCTCATTCTAACTTGTGTATACATAACCTCTATCACAATGCGAATGAGGAACAGAGAACGAAATACTTGCCTGGCTTGTGCGCAGGGCGGTTGATCGGCGCGCTTGGATTGACCGAGCCAGGCTCAGGATCAGACGCCGTCGGAATGAGTACAACTGCAAGGCGTGAAGGAGACAGCTATATCTTAAATGGCAGCAAGACGTTTATTACGAACGGGCCGATCGCCGATGTCTTGATCGTCTATGCCAAGACAGACAAGGAAAAGGGAGCACATGGCATCACTGCTTTTATCGTCGAAAAGGATTTTCAAGGTTTTTCTGTATCGAAGAGATTAGAAAAAATGGGGAATCGAGGATCGGTTACAGGAGAGTTGATTTTTGATGATTGCAGAGTACCTGTAGAGAATGTATTAGGTGAAGAAAATAGAGGCGTCAAAGTAATGATGTCTGGTCTGGATATTGAAAGAGTGATCGTTTCCGCTTTGGCTTTGGGAATCGGGGAAGGTGCATTTCGCGAAGCCTTAAAATACTCACAGGAGCGAAGCCAGTTCGGAAAAACGATTTCCAATTTCCAATTAATTCAGGCGAAAATCGCCGATATGTACACTTCCCTTGAAGCGGCACGCCTCCTTACCTACGATGCAGCAAACGAAGCAGCGAAAAATAATAAAATCACGCTGAAGGCTGCTGCTGCTATTCTCTTTACTGCAGAAACAGCAACAAAAGTAGCCTTGGAGGCGGTACAAATTCACGGTGGCTACGGGTATATGCTTGACTATCCTGTGAATCGCTATTTGCGAGATGCCAAATTATACGAGATTGGTGCGGGGACGTCTGAGGTCAGGCGGTTGATTATCGCCCGAGAGCTGTTGGGGGTAAAAACTTTTTAAAGGGAAGCATCTCAATCGCACAAATAAAAAACGAGCCTTAGAAGTTCTAGTGGCTCGTTTTTGTTTTCTCCTTTATTTCATATGAAATCGAACTTCTTGTTTTATACCGTATTTGCGGATTTTTTGGTATAAATTGGACCTGCTGATGCCAAGCAATCGGGCTGCTTCAGTCCTGTTATTTTGCGTTTGCTCCAGCACGCTCATGATCATATGCTTTTCCATTTCTTCTAACGAATGAGACTCTGACTCTTTTGGACGATCTTCCCGTTCGTGTATATAGACAGGGAGGGTGGCAGCGTCCGATCGCTCTCTTTGGCGTATTTGTTCCGGCAAATGTTGCGGTTCGATCCATTGCTTGACGTCCATATTCATCGTACGCTCCAGGACGTTCTCCAACTCCCGCACATTTCCAGGCCACAAGTATTCCTGCATGGCCATCAAGGCTTGCGTTGTGATCCCGATGATTTCTTTGTTTAGCTTTTTATTCAGCTTTTTGACCAAGAATTCACTTAGCAAAGACAGATCGTCCATGCGCTCGCGCAGTGGAGGCAAAGAAAGATTAACCACGTCAATCCGATAGTATAAATCCTCTCGGAACGTTCCTTCTTTCACCATTTGTCTCAAGTTTTTGTTCGTTGCGGCAATAATGCGAACATCGACTTTGCGTGTCTTGACATCACCGATTCGTTCAAATGTTTGTTCTTGCAGGACGCGCAACAGCTTTGCCTGCAAGGAAAGCGGCATATCCCCGATTTCATCCAGGAAGAGAGTACCATGATCAGCGATTTCGAATTTCCCCAGTTTGCCTCCTTTTCGCGCTCCTGTAAAAGCTCCCTCCGCATAACCAAAAAACTCGGATTCCAACAGCTCGCCAGGGATTGCTGCACAATTCACTTGAATAAAGTTTCCGACCCGTTTTGATTCGCGGTGTATGGCTTCAGCGAATAATTCCTTCCCCGTACCGCTTTCACCGGTGATCAAGATTGTAGAAGTGCTCTTTGCGGCCAATAAGGCCTGTTCTTTGAGCCGTTCCAAATTGTTGTTCTGGCTAATAATTTGGTCAAATGCACTCGACTGCCGGTTGGCTCGCTGCAGTTCCTCGCGGTAGTAATGGATCTCGCTTTCCAACTGCTCTAAGCGGCGAAAAACGTCCCGCCACTCATCCAACTGACGGAAGATTATTTTTGTGATCGTACCGAGGTGAATACCGTTGCGATTAATCGGTTCCTGAATCACAAAGCAAGGCTTTTCGCGAATCGTTCGAATTCCGCCTTCAATAGTCTGGCCTGCGAGAACCGCTTCCATGTCCAATTCAGGAATAACCTCTAACCAATGACGGTTGATTAATGCTTCATTTTTCAGCTCGAATAGCTCTAGGAATGCATCGTTTATGTTGGTAATAAATCCTTTTACATCTGTCATGATAATCGCATCATAGGACAAAGCGAGCGCATGTTGTACCGTATGCTGCAAATTTTTGGTAGACTCCAATTCTTTGGCGACTGCTTCTAGAGTCGTTATATCCTGTAGTACAGCCATAGCTCCATTTACGCTTTTATTATGAGAAAGCGGGATAAAGGATGCGATGACTGTATGATTGCCGATGCTGATTCGACGAGGGTCCACGGAACACTGTTGTTGCAGCACTGTTTCTAGTCCATCTGATAGTTGCGGCAACCAATCGTCGACCGATTGACCAGTAACTTGCTGTTTCGTAAGACCGAATATGTTCTCCGCCGCACGGTTAAATGTAGCGATCTGACTCTCGGAATTGATGGAAACAACTACGTCTTGAAGGTGCTCGATCAAGTCGCTTAACCAATTGATTAATACCTCTTTTTCATGAAGGAATCCGCGGATAATATCCGATTTGCTCATGACTCCGAGTACATACCCCTTTTCGTCGAGGATGACTCCGTGAGCTACCTGATTCTGCAGCATAATATCCCGCACGTGGTCCAAATTGTCATCCGCATCGGCCGTGACGACATGCTGCCGTATATAGGGTTCAATGGGTGTGTCGAGAGTGGCACCATGCAATAGCGCACGGTATAAAGCATTTTTGCTGATAATGCCCATTAATCGATCCGAATCATCCAGTATACAAGCAATATCAAGACGACTGTGCAGGAAGGCGTTCAAAACATCGGCAATCCTGTGGGAAGAACGAAGTTTCACGATATCTTTGGTACAGTAATCACGTATTCGTAACATCAGTATATTGCGTCACAAAAAGCGTGACTTCCTCCCTTCGAGCATTTTTCTACCAGGTGTATTAAAAATGCACAAGTGTTCGATTTATCGTAGCACAAACGGATAAATAGTGTACAATATTTTCAGAAAATATAGAATTTTAATGTTGCAAACCTGTACTTGTTCCCTTGCTTTCATGCTTTGGCTGTTGGCACAGAATTTGCTCATTAAAGTAGGTGTCTGATGCAGTAAACGTAACTCTTAGGTACAGGTGGTGTCGTTGATGAAATTTCACAAGATTATGATCGCCAATCGTGGCGAGATAGCCTGGCGGATTATCTGAACTTGCAATAGGCGGGCAGCAAAAATAAGCGAGACGGCAAGCTCTTCGTTATGAAGACTTTATCAACGTACCATGTTCGACGCAGATGGTTCAAAAGATGCGAAGTGAGAGCACGTTAAAACAATAATGACGAGTAGAGGAGTTGAAACGATATGGTAATTCGTGCAGTGATGGGCGGAAGCGTTTGGAAAATACTGGTTCAACCAGGAGATCGAGTAAAGGCCGGGCAAGAGGTAGCCATTCTTGAATCGATGAAAATGGAAATTCCGATTACGGCACAGAGTGGTGGGACCGTCCAAGAGGTCCGTAAAAACGAAGGTGAATTTGTCCAGGAAGATGAAGTGCTGATTTTACTCGGCGAATAGTCAAAAAGGGGGATGCAAACAATGACCAATCAAGAGAAAGAAACGCAGATGCTGGCTGTTCGGCAGAGGATCAAAGAAGGCGGTGGCGAGAAGTATCGGGCCAAAGTTCACGCCCAAAACAAACTGCTTGTGCGGGAACGACTGGATCTGTTGTTCGATGAGGGATCGCTCAGGGAGGAATGGATTTTTGCCGAATGTGAAAATCCTGAACTGGCAGCGGATGCGATGGTAACAGGGATGGGGAAGATCAGTGGCAGGAAAGTCGCGTTTCTAGCTGCAGATCCTACAGTGAAGGCTGGGTCCTGGGGAGAGAAAACAGTAGCTAAAATGCTGCGCATTCAAGAGCTGGCGATGAAGCTGAAAATCCCGTTGATCTATATGATCGACTCAGCAGGTGGGCGGATTACGGATCAAATTAGAATTTTTCCGGGGCGCAACCACGGCGGGAAAATCTTTTTCAACATGGTCAAAATGTCTGGTATGGTTCCGCAAATTTGTATTAACTTTGGACCGTCGCCTGCAGGAGCTGCTTATATTCCCGCTTTTTCTGATCTGGTGATTATGGTCGATAAGAATGCGAGTGCCTATCTAGGTTCCACTCGGATGGTGGAAATGGTGATCGGTGAAAAAGTCACCATGGAGGAGATGGGCGGAGCGAGAATGCACTGCTCGACAAGTGGTTTGGGCGATATGCTGGCAAGTGATGAACAGGAAGCGATTGCACTGACAAAGCAGTATCTTGCTTTTATGCCGCAAAATTATAAGGAAAAGCCGGCAGACATAGAAAACCGCCAACCTAAGAATGGTCCGTCTCTGCAGGAAATCATTCCCGAGGATATGAATCGGCCGTTTGACATGGTTCACCTGATTGATCGCATCGTCGACGAGGGTAGCTGGTTGGAAATAAAAAAGCTGTTTGCCCAAGAGTTGATCGTCGGTTTTGCCCGCATGAATGGAAAAGCAGTCGGAATTGTTGCAAATCAGCCGAAAGTAAAAGGGGGAACCTTGTTTGTGGATTCGGCTGACAAAGGTGCCCGTTTCGTCACCCTTTGCAACGCTTTTAATATCCCCTTGCTATTTCTGGCGGACGTGCCGGGTTATATGGTCGGATCGGCAGTTGAGCGAAAAGGCATCATCCGGCATGGGGCCAAAATGTTGACTGCAGTTTCTGAAGCAACTGTTCCGAAAATTACGGTAATTGTCCGCAAATGCTATGGCGCCGGTCTATATGCGATGTGCGGTCCGGCCTACGATCCGGAAACCGTAATCGCTCTGCCCTCAGCGTCTATTGCGATCATGGGCCCGGAAGCGGCGATCAATGCAGTCTACTACAACAAGATTCAGGAATTGCCGGAGGAAGACAGAGCTGCATATATCCAACAAAAAAGAGAAGAGTACGCAGAAGATATCAATATTTACGCGCTTAGTTCTGAAATGATCATCGATGAGATTATTCCTTTTGACCAGCTGCGAGCAGAAGTAATCGACCGGTTTGACTACTATAGCTCCAAAGACATCACCTTTGGAGAGAAAAAATGTCCGGTTCATCCGGTCTAATCAGAGAGGGAAGTATATGAAGATCTTTTCAGAACATTTATTGCGCGAGAAGGTTGCGATTGTTACGGGTGGCGGTACGGGGATTGGGAAACAAATCGCTCAGGAACTGGGGAGAAGCGGTGCTAAGCTAGTCATCACTGGTCGAAGAAAAGAAGTTGTGGAAGCGACGATGCAGGAATTCCTCGCGCTCGGTATCGAGACGCGCGCGATCTCCACAGATATTAGAGAACCACAGCAAGTGCAACGTCTGGTGGATTATACGGTTGAGTCATTTGGGAGAATAGATATCCTCGTCAACAATGCTGGAGGCCAATTTCCGAAAAAATCAGAAGAGATATCCCCAAATGGCTGGAATGCTGTTATTCACAACAACTTGAACGGTACCTTTTACGTTACGCAAGCCGTAGCCAAACAGTTTATCAAGCAAGGCACAGGTGGAGCGATCACGAATATTTTGGTCAGCTTCCTCCATCGGGGTGCCCCCGGAATTGCCCATTCAGTAGCTGCTCGAAACGGGATCTATGGAATGATGCGAACATTGGCCCTCGAATGGGCGAAGCACAACATACGAATTAACGGGATCGGCCCGGGACTGTTTGTGACAGAAGGCATGCAGGAGGAGATGGCGAGTGCGGCAGGAGCTCATTTTATTGAGCAGGTGACCCAAGACGTGCCGCTAGGGCGTACTGGAAAACTGGAAGAGCTGGGCTGGCTCGTTACCTATCTCTCAAGTCCTGCCGCTGAGTATATCACTGGTGAGTTCATTATTATCGATGGCGGAAATTCGCTCGGCCGTGGGCTTACATTTGTTCCCTATTAGAAGGCGGGTTCGTAATCAGAGGGAGGTATACCGAAATGAAGGTAACACTTAGCCTTATCGCTCAAGCCAGATCAGGAGATAAAGGCAATCTTTCCGACATCTCGCTGTTTGCCAAAAGTGAACATATATACGAAATCTTCAAGCAAGAAGTGACGGCAGAGAGGGTTAAGGAGCATTTCTGTGGCATCTGTAAAGGGGAGGTCGAACGATTCGAAGTACCCAATGTGCTGGCACTCAAATTTGTTCTGCACGACGCCTTGGGTGGAGGAGGTCCCTTATCTATTCGCATTGACAATTTGGGCAAATCACTTGGCGCTGCATTGCTCAGGATGGAAATCGACATTCCGGAAGAGTATATGCGAGATTTAGAGCGGAAAAGGCCGCCAAGAAACTTTGGAGAGCATGCGTGGTAGGGAGCTAACACTTGTGCAAAGGGGGAGCTTATGTCGAAAGAACAAACCATATGCTACCGGCTGGAAGATCATGTAGCGATACTCTCGTTGAATCAGCCGGATCGCAGAAATCCGCTATCCTATGAAATGTGCTGGTCGCTGATTGAACACGTAAACAAAGCAGCTGCAGATGATGATGTACATGTGATTTTACTCACTGGCGAAGGAAAAACATTTTGTGCCGGTGGTGATATCAAGGAATTTGCCTCTTACCAACAGAAGCGGGCAAGTGAGGTTCATGAAGAGGGGGAAGCGACCACAGAGCTGTTCAAAACACTTTCTTCTCTTCGTAAGCCATTGATTGGAGCCATCAACGGACACGCGCTAGGGGGTGGATTGGGGATGGTTGCGGTTTGCCATTATACAATCGCCTCTTCACAAGCAAAATTTGGCACAACAGAAATTAAGCTGGGGCTTTTTCCGCTAATAATACTCCCCGCTGTCATGGATGCAATAGGAACAAAGAAAACGTTGGAAATCAGCTTTACAGGAGAAGTCTTTTCTGCGGAAAAAGCACTGCGTATCGGGTTGGTCAATCAAGTTGTAGAACCAGACAGCGTGGTGCCAGAGTCGGTGCGCTTCGCAAAAGAGCTGGCACAGGCGAGTCCGCTGGCATTGAAAATCGGACTTGATTGTTATGTGAAAACCAGAGACATGGAGTGGAACAAAAAACTTGATTATGCCAATACTCTGCGGGTGATTTCCTTTTTAAGCGACGATTTGAAGGAAGGGGCCTCCGCGTTTTTGGAAAAGAGAGAGCCGAAATGGCTTGGTCGCTAATCACGGAATGTACAAAACTAACTGAGCGGGAGCGAGGGACATGAATAAATCTGTACGCATCGGCGCTGGAATGGGGTTTTATGGGGATTCAATCCTGCCCGCGCTCGACGTTGCCAAAAAGGGCAACGTGCAATACATTTGCTTTGATGATTTGGCCGAGTTGACCATGGCCATTTTGGAGAAGGACCGGAAGAAGGATCCGACCAAAGGCTACACGAAAGATATAACGAAGACAATGACTACGCTGCTGCCTGAATGTTATCCTCGCGGGATCAAGCTGATTACCAACGCTGGCGGAATCAATCCGCACGGCGCTGCGGAGGAAGTGCGTAAAATAGCCGATCAACTTGGATTCCACCATTTGAAAATTGGTGTAGTTAGCGGCGATAACATCTTTGAACAAATAGATGAATTCGAAAAGGAGGGTGTTTCTTTCCATAGCATGGACGGCTCCGAATCGCTGGACACGTATCGGGAACGGTTGCTGTTTGCCTCCGTCTATCTAGGCTCGCAACCAATTGTCGAAGCCTTAAGACAAGGAGCGGACATCGTTATCACCGGCAGGACAACCGATTCAGCGCAATTTGCCGCTCCGCTGATCTATGAATTTGGCTGGTCGAGTACGGATTGGGATCGGATCGCATCTGCCGTTCTGCTCGGTCACCTGCTGGAGTGTTCCGGCCAGGCTAGCGGCGGTAACTTTAGTGGCGAATGGTGGGACATCGAGCAAATGGAGAACATTGGCTATCCCATTGCTGAGGTCAATGAAGATGGGACGTTTGTGTTGACCAAAGCAGAGGGGACAGGTGGCCTTGTTTGCGTCGATACCGTGAAAGAACAATTTTTATATGAAGTTCATGACCCGACCCACTATATTACGCCTGATGTTATCGTCGATTTTACCTCGGCTAGGATTGAAGATATCGGACCCAATTTGGTTCGTGTTTCCAACGTAAAGGGCAAGCCCGCGCCACAGACGCTTAAAGTATTAATGGGTTATGAGAATGGCTGGGCAGGGGAAGGGATGATGGGCTACACCTGGCCGTTTGCACTGGAAAAAGCTCGAAAAGCAGAGCAAGTAATCCGGCGGCAGATTGAACAACAAGGGATTCCCGCAGAGGAGATACACGCCAGCTTCCTTGGCTTCAACTCTTTGCACGGGCCATTGGTAAAGGAGATGGACTCTGACCATTACAGCGAGATTTACCTACGTATTGCGATCCGCACGGAAAAGATGGAGGATGCTGCAAAGCTGGGAAGGCTAATTCCTCCGTTGGCGCTAAATGGCCCTGCATTTGGCGGCGGGGGATTGGGAGGCATGCAAAAGCCAAGACAGTTGTTGGGACTGTTCGCAAGTCTCATCGACCGGGAGTTGATAGAACGGGGTGTTAAAGTAGAAATCTTGCAGGTTTCGAAAGCGAGGGAATGAAAAATGAATCTTGCTTCCTACATTAAAAGGTCAGTACGAGAATATTCGGACCGCATCGCTGTGCGTATGGGTGACAGCGAGCTTACTTATGCCCAGCTTGATCGCAAGGCACGTTCACTCGCTGCTCATTTGAGTACAAACGGTTTTGCACAAGGGGATAAGCTGGGCTTATACTTGCCCAATTGTCCCGAATACTTGATAGTACTATACGCCACATGGATGCTTGGCGGCGTGGCGGTACCAATCAATTATCGCTTTCGCCAGGATGAGCTTTCCTTTGTCTTTACAGATTCGGAAATTTCCTGGCTTGTACTGTCAGAAGAAGATTCGTTCCGTCTACATGATATTCTCGGATCCCGGCCAGATCTGCGCCTATTACTGCAAGGGGATAGTCAAAGAAGCACCCATACATTATTGACGGACATTTATCTTTCGGAAACGAATGAGGTATCGATCACACCTTGCCGCGACTACGACGATGCCATGCTTATGTACACGAGTGGTACGACTGGCAAGCCAAAAGGGGTAAGGCAGACTCACCGCACCAATTCTGCCTCGATTGAAATGGTAATTGACGCCTGGAAACTAACCTCGCGCGACCACCTGCTAGGTACCTTTCCGATGTTTCATGTCGGGGGGCTGCAATGCACGACTTTGCCTTCCTTGTTTTCGGGAGGAACGATAACCCTGATACCGCGCTGGTCGCCTATGGACTGGGTATCGATCAGCCGAGAATGGAAGCCTACTTGGTCGGGACTCATTTCGACGATGCTTGTCGATGTCGTCAACTATTTGAAATCAAGTCGGGAAAACCCAAATAGCTTTGCGGGCTACCGCTTCTGTTTCTTTGGCGGTTCTCCGACGCCAAGCGTGTTTTGCGACTATTTTGAAGCGGCAATCGGGGTCAGCTTGTTTGAAATATACGGGCAGACGGAGCTCTCGGGCCTGATAGTCACATACCAGCTGGAAGAGCGGCGAATTTCTGGATCCATGGGAAAACCGATGGCACAGGTGGTGGAGACAAAGATCGTCTCAGCAGATGGGAAGCGGTTGATCGCGCCAGGTGAGGAAGAAGCAGGGGTAATGTATCTGAAAGGCGATGTGGTTACTCCGGGATACTGGAAGAGAGACGAGCTTAACCAGGAACGCTTTGTGGATGGATGGCTGAAAACCGGTGACATCGTCCGCTGGGATGAAAACGGGTACTTGTTTTACACGGATCGCTTTGACGATTTGATCGTGACCGGCGGAGAAAATGTTTATCCGAAGGAGGTGGAAAGCATTTTGGCTGAGCACCCTGCCGTTGCCGAGGTAGCAGTCATCGGCACGCCACACCCGCGCTGGATTGAGCAGGTAACGGCTATTGTAGTGATCCGAGATGCCACAGCCACGGTTCAGGACATTGATTCCTTCTGTTTGCAGCATCGCGGACTGGCGGGTTACAAAAGGCCGAGGAGAATTGAGATAGTTCAGGAGCTCCCAAAAACGGGGAGTGGAAAAATAAACAAGAGTGTCCTTAAACAACAATATCGTGAAGACCTAACAAGTGAAGAGGAAGCAAACTGAAGAAAAATATCTGAATTTTTAAACAGAAGGTGCTTTCTCCAGATAGGTGACAATTGTTGGCGATTGCATTTGCAGCAGATTCCGGTGATGAATGGTCAGAGCGGTGCCTGGCTGGGGGAGTGAAGCCTAAGTCCAAATGGAAAAGAGGGGTCAGTATGTCGAATGATTACAACTTGATTCACCGTGTTAATGTAGGCGATATCGTGAAACGAAGCGCCGCTAGATTTCCTCAAAAAACCGCGCTGGTGGAAGGAGATCGCCGAATCACCTATCGGGAATGTAATCAAATGGTAAACAAAGTCGCTCGTGGACTGCTTTCATTGGGACTGGAGAAGGGCGATCGGCTGGCTATTCTACTAAGCAACTCGATTGAATTTGTGCTTACTTATTTTGCTTGTGCCAAAGCGGGAGTTACCGTTGTGCCGATCAACCTGTCACTTTTGCCACACGAGGTTGCCTATATCATCAGCGATTCTCGGGCTAAAGCTGTGGTTGTCGAGAATGCCTTCCTGGAAAAGCTCATACCTGCAGGACATGAGAATGCGCTCAGAGATATCGTGCTGATCGGAGGAGCGGCACCTTCGGATCTGACAGGAATACTGCGCTACCACGACTGGGAGGCAGTTTGGAGAGATCAAGAGGATACGGAGGTTTGCTGCGAGGTTGATGACAGGGATCTTATGCAATGCTTGTATACTAGCGGCACGACGTCTCATCCAAAAGGAGTGATGAGCAGTCATATCGCTGTATATATGAATACATTGGGAACCGCGTTCGATATGAAATTTACAGAGAAAGATGTTTCTGTTGCCATGCTTCCACAGTTTCATGTAGCACAATTGAATGCGATTACAACACCAGTCTTCATCGCCGGGGGAACGACTGTTATTATGAAAAAATTTGAACCAGTTGAACTGATGACGCTGGTTCAACGAGAAGCTGCAACGCAAATTTTTGGACTGCCGATGATGTACCGAGCCTTACTTGATCATCCGCATCGTTCCCAGTACGACTTGTCTACGCTACGTCTCTGCGTTTATGCCATGGCACCTATGCCAAATGAAGACCTGCAGCGTGCGCATGAAACGTTCAAATGCGATTTTGCCTTGCTTTTCGGACAGACAGAAATGGCGCCTGTGGCCACTGTGTTTCGACCGGAACATCAGTTAATCAAGCCGGGAGCCGTGGGAACACCGGCTGTAAATGTAGAGGTAGGGATTATGAATGCACAAGGTGAGCTGCTCCCGATAGGATCAGTCGGTGAAATTGTCTATCGGAGCCCGCAAACGATGGAAGGATATTTGAACGATCCACAGAAAACGGCCGAAGCTTTTGCGCACGGTTGGTTTCATAGTGGAGATGAAGGCTACTTTGACGAGGACAACATCCTCTGGTTTGGGGATCGCAAAAAGGATATGGTGAAGACAGGCGGAGTGAATGTCGCGTCTATTGAAGTAGAGAAGGTGATTTTCCAACACCCTCGCGTACAAAATGTCGCGGTTGTCGGCTTGCCTCATGCTCGCTGGAGTGAAGCGCTCACTGCTTTTGTCATTTCAAATGACGGAGGGGAAATTTCCGAGGAAGAAATCATTCAATTGTGCAAGGATAGGTTGGGCGGATTCAAGGTACCGAAAAGAGTGCTAACGGTAAAAGAGTTTCCCATGACATCAACAGGAAAAATCCAAAAGCATCAGTTGAGAGCGGAGTTTGCCCAAGCGTTTGCAGAGCTTGAACATGAAGACAAAGTGACCGAGTAGCATACGATAAGAAGAGTGTGAGGAGTTCGCTGCAAGAGAAGATGCTAAAGAAACGTTGGTTTACCAGCACAGTACAAGAGCTGATTGTAGAGACATGCCAAAAGAGATAAGACAAGGTCGCCTTTGTGTACAAAGTTCAGAAAACGATGTACAGAGAGCTTTTGGAGCATAAAGGTTTTGTGGATTATCATCAACTGCTCAGGCAAGCTTCAGATCGAACAGCCGAAATCGTACAAAGAATGAAGCAGCAGAAGTGTACAGATGTTCAGTACATTTGCCAAACATCAGGTGGTGCCGGCATCTCCAAAAGTGCGCAATGGGATCATCGCGCGCCACTGGCATCAGCCAACTTCGTTGCGAAAACCCTATCCTTCACCAAGACAGATCAATTGAACCCATGTCTATGACATGGGTTTTTAAGTTTGACCGGTTTAGGGGTTCTTCATTTGATTCAGATACTAAACTGGCGAAACATTCCAGAAGTACGTTTCATTGTCTGGTTACTATAGGGAGCAACAGGGATTGAACATCAGGGAGGATGCAATTGAGGGGGTGTACATCCTCGAGAGCAGAAGCATACAAAGCTACCCATAATCATTGTTATCTGGCCCAGCCTGACCAATTACTCTACTTAAAAACAGTTTTATTTAGCAGCCCGATAATGTATATTATCGGGATTTATTTTTATTCAACATTACAATTAGGAAAACATTATTGGTTGTGCACTAAGTATTTGAAATGCGAACCCTTACATATTGGTCACATTAGTTTATCGATCAATCACATTACTTCCCTCAGTCTGCTTTATCCCGAGATAAAAGAAGATCTTGTTTACCTCCCTTTTCACCACTCTCTCAAAAAACCCATTTACGCCTCATCCCTAAATATGGTATAACCGTTTCCATGACCATTCTTCCAATAATCTGACAAAAAGCAAACGAAGTGAACCATCCCAAGGAGGCACCAACATGTACTTACCATCCGTCCGTCTGGACAACCAAGTAGCGATCGTCACTGGAGCGGGAAAAGGA